>JAGSHC010000382.1 GCA_023954745.1 Deltaproteobacteria bacterium
CGGTCCATCGACAAGTTCTGAGGGTCCCTCGAACTCGGAGTAGCAATCGGCGTCGCCCGTCTCGGTCAGCACGCAGACATTGAACGGAGTGATGGCCAGTTCGGTCCCTGACATCGGACGATCTGGGTGGGGTCCGCTTCCCCAGCAATGCAGTTCGCCGGAGCCGGCGAGGAGGCCGCAGCTTCCGGTGCTTGTCGTCATTACTCTCGTGAAGGTAGGGCTCACGCCGGCCGGCTCCGGGCAGCCGGCTAGCTGTGGAAGCCAGAGGCAACAGGCTAGAGCCGACACCAGTCGAGCCCGTTGTGCGACCCGGGCCAGCCGTCCCCTCTCTGGGTCGACCACGTAGACGGTCGGTAGTGGTACAGCCTGCAACAACCTGGTGTCTCCGGGTGACGGTCTTCCGAGCACGTTGCTCGAGAGGCCGTGAAAGTACTTCTGGACCATGTGGAGGGTCCAGGGTCCTCGGTCGCACCGGGACCGCCCGGAGGTCTTTCCCTCCGACGCTATCGGCCCTTGGAGTAGCAGAACGTTCAGCGCCGCCCGCTCCCCGGCAGGCCGGGACTCGGTGCTCAGTCCGAGGAACGCGCCCGGCTACATACAACACTGGACAAAAGACAGCCTGCGGGCCACAAGCAGTTGCAATTACTGCGGTTTATGCGCCCGCAGGCCATCGTTTGTCCGGGTCGTGTTCTGTGACATGACGTGCTTGCGCGTTCTGCTCGATTGTCATTTCCATTCAGGCCCGTCCCGCGCAGGTACGGGCCGTCCTCCCGGCACCGCCCGTCCCGAGGCGCGGGGGAAGAGATGCTAGCGCGCATCGCGGGAGTGGTCGTGCACCTCAGATCCGTGGATGCGCTCGTGGCGCACGGTCAGCGCGCGTCGAGAAGCTCGAGGGCCAGATCCAGCGGCGGACCCCAGCCGTTCTCCGACATCGAGAGGATCTCCATCGAGCCATCCACCAGGGTCAGGTAGGGGATGGCCTCAACCCCCAACCAATCCATGAGGTCCGCGGTCTCCTCGGAGGAGAGCACCGGCACGCGCTCGTTCGGGAAGTCGTCGGCCCACGCGAGCACGTCGCCTGGAGAGGCGAGTGCCCCGCTGGTGTCCTGCCAGAGAAGGGTGACCCAGCGCAGGTCCCCGGAGGAGATCGCGTCTCGCAGATCGTCCCAGGGGTCCAGCATCGTGACCTGATCGCCGGCCAGCCACTCGGCCATGGCGCGGTCGGGAGCGGACCATGCCGCGTGGATGGCGATAATGACCGGGGGCCCGCCGCCCAGGTGGTACAGGTCCACCTCCTCGCCGCACTGGTCGACGCCGAGCAGCCTGGGGACCCGATCGCCCTGGGATCCCGTGCCTTCGAAGCCGGGGTCGGCGAGTCCGTCGGCCCCCGCCCACTGAGGCCATCCGCACGCGTAGCTCGAGGTGGCGTCGTCGTCGTCGGCCGCGTCGTCATCGTCGGCCGCGTCGTCATCGTCGGCTGCGTCGTCGTCGTCAGCTGCGTCGTCGTCGTCAGCCCCGGCGCTGTCGTCATCGTCGCTGTTGTTGTTGCTGCCGCGCCGAACCGGTGTGCAGTCCAGCGCGAGAGCCGCGCAGGCGAGGAGGGCCAGGATCCAGAGGAGACGTCGCATCTGCGCATGCTACAGGTCTACTCCGCAATCCCGATGACGTTCGGCAAGGGTCCCTCCGGCGCGGAGTCCTCGCGCAGGTCCACCTGGGCTTCGATGGCCCAGGCCCCCTCCCCTTCGGGATCCACGAGCCGCTGGGTCACCTGCCACTGGTGATCGCCGGTCTCCGTGATCCGGGAGTGCTCGGTCAGCCGCGAGGCGTGGTCGAAGCGCAGCCGATCGAACTCGGCGAAGTGGCCGACCATCGCGGTCTTGAAGTCCCCGGCGGTCCCAACTGCCCTTCGTCCGATGACCTTCTTTACGTGCCCTCGTGCACGGGTGTGGATCCAGGAGTCGACCGGGAGGGCCGTGTGGGCATTCGCCTGGCCCCCGCTGGGCGGATTCCAGAAACGGCCACCCCGTCTCCTGAGTGGCCGCTTTGCCTTGGTTGCGGGAGCCGGATTCGAACCGACGCACTTCGGGTAGTGAACCCGACGAGCTACCTGGCTGCTCCATCCCGCGTCAGTTCGCGACCTTCATCGCGGCGGGAGGACGCGACCTACGGGCCGCAGGTGACCGAGAGCGTGAAGTCGGCTGCGGAAGTGTCGTACCCATCCACGACGACGTACCAGCTCCTGTTCCCCTGGAGGAAGGTCACCGTCTCTACCTGTAGGACATCGGTGGACGAGCCGGCGCAGTCGCTGTTTGTGCTGTCCAGGCCGTCGATGACAAAGAGGTCGAGGTCCGCCAGGGTGCTATTCCAGGTGAGGTCGATCGTGATGGGGTCGGGCGTAACCTCGATGAACTCCCAGACCACCTCGCCGCCGGACCACCCAGAAGAACCGGCGGAACAGGCGTCCCATCCGTCGACCTCGTTGGGCTCGCCGATGCTCGAGTCCGTGACGACCGAGCCGCAGCCCAGGATGGAGTCGACCGAAAGAGAAGGAGCCCCGTCGTCGTCGTCGTCGTCGTCGTCGTCGTCGTCCGCAGCGTCGTCGTCGTCCGCAGCGTCGTCGTCGTCTGCGGCCGAGTCGTCGTCGTCCGCGGCGTCGTCATCATCGTCGCCGGAGCTTCCGCGTCCCCCGCGCGTAGTGCAGGAGCTAAGGATGAGGCCGAGGAAGCAAAGCAGGGCGAGCAGGCGTGTGTACGCGATCATCGACGGAGCTTAGAAGACCTCGTCCCTCTCCGGAACACTATGCCCCGGGTGCGTGCCCTCGCGGAGACCGCCGACCGCCACTCCGACGGCTTTGGGCTGGCGTTTCCGTGGGCGCCAAACCAGCCGCCGTGGGGGGTGCACCTCACCCATGGGCTGCGGCTGGGGGCCCACGTCACCCCTTGCTGTCAGGGCCCAGGTGGGCGAAGAGCGCTTGTGTCACGGAACCCTCCAGGCTGGGGAGCGATGATGGCGTGGAGCCTCTTCGCGTCCCGTCCCGCCCTCGGCGCAGCAACACCTCGTAGCGGTCCAGCTGCGCGTCGTCGCCGCCGTTGTTGTCCGCCATCATCCCGAGGAACGCGACGCTGGTGCTGGTGCCTCCTGGGCTGCTCGTCACCGTCGGGTCGAAGGACGGGTTCGTCGGCGACGTCTGGGAGCAGATCAGCGGGACGTAGGCCAGCTCTGCCACCGTGTTGCTGCTCGTGGAGCTGGCGTCGTCGTCGTAGCAGAGCTCCTCCGGGGAGCCCACCTGCTCTGCGTCCGACAACTTCGTCTATGTGACCTATCCGCCCGTGAAGGCGTGCCCCGACCTGCCAGCCCGGCAACCGCTCCGTTCCCCGGCAGGCCGGGCCCCGCAGCTCGGCGGAAGGGAGCCACGTCACGCCACAGAACACTGGGTGATCTCGACATTGCTCGTTAGGTAACTGCCCGGTATTACGTGGTTTTTGCTTCGTCCGGGGGCTGCTCAGAGCCTCTGCCTGTTCATCGCAACGTCGGATACCCGGGACGTGTTCTGTGACATGACGTGCTTGCGCGTGATGGCTGCGGGTCATCTCTACCCGGACCCGCCCCGTGCAGGCACGGTTCGGGCCCCTGGACCACGGCGTGCCCATCGACTCTGCGTCCGATAGCCTTCTTTATGTGACCTATGCGCAAGGTCCACGGTCATGTAGAAGTGCAGGCCGCTACAGACCTCGACGTAGGCGCCGTCCGTCGTGGAAGACAAGGTCCCAGGCCAGCGCGACACCGCAGGTGCCCGTTGTCTTGCTCGTCGCAGCCCTCGATGTTGCCGGGGAAATTGGCGTCGTCCTCGTCGTCGCAGTCCGGTCGCCGCGAGTTGGCCCTCGGTGGTCTCAGCGTGGTAGGGGCCGTCCCGCCCCGTGTACGGTCCCAGACTTGAGCCAGATCGACTGCCCACTGGATGGACTCTGAATGACCCGTTCTGCCTCTCTCCTCGCCGCCGCGTCCCTCGTCGTCGGCTGCCCCAGCTCCGCAGATTCGCCCGACGAGACCCCGTCGCGGGGGCTGCCCGAGGGCAGCAGCACATGGTCCGGCACGGGGGAGGCCAACGGGTTTAGCTTCCTGGTCGAGTTCGAGCTGGTGAACACGAACGGGGACCTCGCGGGCACGGCCACGGTCGCCGACGACCCCGACGACCCCTTCGGTCTGGGAGAAGGATCGTTCTCCGTCATCGGCACCCACGCCCCCGAGTCCGGGAAGCTGGCCTTCGCTCCGACCGGCTGGCTCCAGTCGCCCGTCCTCCCCATCGAGCTGCTCGGAGCCACGGGGCTCTACGACATCGACGACGGGACCATCACCGGGCAGCTGCGGGACTGGTCGGACCAGGCCGACAACACCCTGCGGGGAGGCGCGCTCAACCTGACCATGTCCGACGGCGGGGGCGATCCGACCCCCATCGGGGACGAGGGGGAGAGCCTCGCGGACGGCTCGCAGGAGTTCTCGGGCACGCTCCAGTGCACGGGGCCGGTCCGCGATGTGGAGGGGACCCTGACC
>JAGSHC010000436.1 GCA_023954745.1 Deltaproteobacteria bacterium
AGCCAGACCGGGAGCACATGGGCGAGCTCCGCCGCGATCTGCTCCGCCCCGTCGAGGAGCAAGAGGAGGCGCCCCCTGCTCCTCAGGGCGCCGGCGAGCGCAGCGACCGCGCCGTCGATGTCGCCGGGCTCCAACCTGATGGCCAGCGCCGCGGCGACCTCCGCGAGGAGATCGGCTGCGGTGGTGGCCCGCCGGAGGTCCACGAGGAGCAGCTCGTCCCAAGCCCGGTCCTCGCAGGCACGGTGCGCGAGCTCCAACGCCAACGCCGTCTTGCCCACTCCGCCGACGCCGACCAGCGACACCAGTGAGGATCTCTGGATTGCGGACCGGGCTGCGGCCAGCGCGGTCTGTCGCCCGAAGAGGGGTCTGCCGCGCGGGGGCAGGCTGGAGCGGGTCGGGTGGTCGTCGCCCTCCTCCGGAACCCGAGGTCGCTCAGCGCGCGCCTGGGCGATCGCTTCGGCGGACGCTTCCGCAAAACGGTAGCCCAGCCCGATGATCGTCTTGAGGTGGTCCGGAGCGCGTGGATCTCGTTCCGTCTTCGCGCGAAGACGCGCCACGGTGGTCTTGACGGTCCGGCTCATCACGCCACTGCGGTAGCCCCAGACCTCCTCGAGGAGCTCAGGACGTTCCACCGCGCGGCCACCGACCCCCGACAAGTACGCCAGGAGCTTCGCCTCGGTGGGGCTCAACGTGCGATCGCCGTCGGGCCAGCGCGCCACGCGCTCTTCCAGGTCCACCGAACACGCCAGCAGCTCCAGGACCCGGCTCACGATCAGGCGCCCTCCTGGTAGGAGCGTACAGCGGCGGCGCGGGCCGCGATCAGCCCCCGCACTCCAGCTGCATCTGGAACGGGCCCGTGTGCTCGTGCGCATCGACGACGAAGGTGTACGCCGCCCCGGGGCTCGGCTCGAAGGTCAGCGAGTTCCAGGCGACGTCCACCTGGTCGGTTGCGACGCACACGCCAGCGGACTGCTCGAGGATCAGGATGTCGTGGTTGAGTTCGGAAGGCCGCGGGTCGACGAGGCGAATCGTGACCTCGCCCGCCCCCCCGCTCCAGGTCCACGCCAGCTCGGGGCCGGACCAGTTCCCCACCACGCCGGGGTACCCGTCGATGGCGTAGCTCGCCTCGGCGCTGCCGTTGTCGCCTGAGACGGTCTGTCCGCAGGAGATCTCACCGACTACCGCGCACTCGCTGGCCTGCTGCTCCGTCACGTCCACCGTGATCGTGCTCTCCGCCAGGACGGTGCCCCACACGCTCAGGTTCCTCGCGGTCAGCGAGCGAAGCCCCAGTTGCGAGAACTCCTTCGTGGTCACCGCCGGGTTCGCGTTCGACGACCCGAGCAGCCACGAGCCGGCCAGGAACTCGGTGGTCTGGCCATTCCAGCGCCGCGCCTCGAGGGTGACCGGGTTGCTCACCGCGTCCCCGTCCCCCGGGCGGATCCATGCGACGTCCGCCCAGTCGTAGAACGGCGTAGACGAGGTCCCAGGCGTGCCGCCCGCGGGAGGCAGCTCTCCGCCGGGGGGGCCCGGGCCCTCCCCCGTTTCGTCGGACGTCGGCTCCTGGGACGTCGGCTCCCCCGAGGGCGAGGAATCGACCCCTGACAGCTCGTGGTACCAGAGCGGCAGCGAGCTGCTGCCGTTCGACGTCGCAATCGCAGCCTCGAAGGGGCCCCTCGCGTAGTGAATCCCTCGACCGACGCTTCCGCTCCAGCCGTAGGGGTATCCGCCCTTGAACCGCTCGGCCCAGCGCCCTGCCGGGTCGTTGACGACGTAGTCGTTGCCGGAGCGTCCCAGGGCCACGAGCACGTGGCCGTAGCCGGTGTAGTAGCCGTGCACGATCACGGGCTTCCCCTCGGCGAGGAGCGCGTTCATTCCCGCGAGGGTTCCGCTGGTCCGCGCCGTGAGCCGCGCTTCCAGCCCGGCCTCGGCGGCCAGCGTGTTGAACACCTGCGCGAGCCCGTCCGGCGATTGGGCGAGGTCCTTACCGAAGCGCGCGGTGATGGTGTCCGGAGTGCCGCTCCAGCCGAGCCAGGCCAGGACCATCGCGATCGACGTGTTCTGGCAGCTCGCGGACGGATGGCGGGCGTTGGCGTACTGATAGAAGTACGGCACCGATGGGACGTCCCGCGCGAGGCTGCGACCCTCGCCGGCGCCATCCTCGTCGTCGGCCAGCTCGGTGACCGGCCAGGCGGACGCCAGCACCCCACCGGCCAACCCCGTGTCGCAGCCGCTCCCCTGCGCCTCGTAGCACCGCACCATCGCCATCCACGGTGCGAGGGGGAAGTGGGGGCCGAGGCTGATCTCGACGGCCGCGTCCACGTCGAGGTCGTGGGTGCGGGCAAGCCAGCCCACCAGCCGGGCAGACGCCTCCATCGACTGGACGGTGAAGCTGCCGGGTGACGCGGCCCCGCCGGACAGGTCGACCGCGAGCGCGTCCTCGTCCGTCGCGGTGTGGTCCGCCACCAGTCGTTGAGCGACCCGGCCATCGGACGCCCGCACCACGTAGTGGGCGTCACCGCCAACCACCGCGCGCACCCAGGCGGACTCGGCCGTCCGGAGGACGATCCGGCGAACGGGCGCGCTCCGCTCCTCCCCGGCACCGTCGATGCGCAGGGCACCGGGGTACTCGGACGACAGCGCGGGAGGGACCGAGAGCACGACGTCGGACAGGCCCTCTACGTCACGCGGGCGGATGCTGACGAACTCGGCCTCGGTCTCCTCGGTGGGGGCGATGAGGCCGCGCTGGACCGCCAGGAGTACGTCGAGGGCGAAGGCGTCGTCGAGCCAGGGAACTCCTGTGTCCGCCCAGGCGGTGAGGACCGGCCACCAGGCGGCCTCGAGCGCGGTGGGGTCCGCCGAGGGGG
>JAGSHC010000189.1 GCA_023954745.1 Deltaproteobacteria bacterium
CAGCCCCCCGGAGACCCCGAGACGGCCTCGGTGCGGGTCGCAGCCGAGGGGCTCGGTCGCATGCGGCACGAGCCGGCGGCGGCGGCGCTGCGCAAGCTCCTCAGCCCCGAGCGCCCGGCCCAGGTGCAGCTGGCGGCGGCCAGAGCACTGGCCACGTTGGGCTCGGGCGAGGATTGGGGCGCGATTCGACGCTGGGCGAGCAGTGGGGAGTTGGTGCCCGATCCGCGGGATCTGAGCGATCCGCCGCAAGAGGGCGAGCATCCCGCGGGGACCGCCACGGTGGCGCTGGTGCTGCAGAACCTGTTCGCCGACAAGTCCGGGACCTGGTGGACCAGCAAGGCCAAGAGCTGGCTGGCTGGAGACGACGCGAGGCCGCGGATCCCTGCGATGGAGGGCGCAGACCGCATCGTGGCGCAGCAGCTGCGCACGTCGTTGGAGCGCAAGGAGCTGGGGGAGGCGGACCGACGCCGGACGGTGCTGCGCGTGGGCGGACTGTCGCTGGATCGGGACCAGAGCTTGCTGATGAGCGGTCTCTCGGCCGGAACCGGGGCGCGACGCGACTGGACTCAGGCGCTGGGACTGCAGGGAGATCCGCGGTCGCTGGGCACGCTGGTGAGCGAGGCTGGGCGCGTGCAGAGCGCGAGCGAGGCCCAGGACGTGCTGCGGGCGCTGGGGCGACTCGGCTGGCGAGGGAGCGAGGCGAGCATCGCGACGCTGCGCGATCAGTACGACGACGAGGGCGTGCGGTGCGAAGCGGCGTGGGCGCTGGGCGAGATCGGCGGCGAAGAAGCAGTGCGCCTGCTCATGGAGGACCTGCGCAAGCGCGCGGAGCGCGAGGACCCGTCGGACGCTGAGTACGTCTGGATCGCGGCGGGGCTACGACGCTGTGGGCTGCGAGGCCGCGAAGCCATTCGCGGGGCGCGGACCATCGCCATCAGCTCCGGCGAGCGACGCCGAGTGAACCGGGTGGCAGAGCTGGCCGGGATTCCGTAGGGGCCAGAGGGGCCATCAGGGCCCGCCAGGCGTCATAACTACCCCCGGATTGTCTATCCGGCACCACTTGTGACGCACCAGGGGGCGATCAGGGCCCACCAGGCGTCACAACTACCCCCGCACTGTCTATCCGACCCCACTTGTGACGCCGCAGGGGGCGATCAGGGCCCACCCAGCGTCACAACGACCCCCGCACTGTCTATCCGGGCCCACTTGTGACGCCGAGAGGGGCGATCAGGGCTCCCTGGGTGCGATGAGTTCCAGCTCGTCGACGATGCTGACCTCTTCGGGGCACAAGAGGCTGCGCTGGTCCGCCGTCCACTCGACCTCGCAATCCAACTCGACCAGACCGTCGCTGTCTGGGTAGCGACTCCTGACGTATGCAATGGGCCTCCCACCAAGGGGGTGCTCCACCCACAAGTAGAATCTGTCGCTCTGCACCCGGGCGCCATCAGTGGTCGCTCCGGTCTGCACGCTCGCGAGTCGCACCGGTAGTCCCCCCTCGTCCCAATCGAGGGTGGCCTCGTAGGACACCGCGCCCCCTGCGTCGAATCGGCGCTCGCTGTTCACCAGAAGAAACGGCGTGGCTCCATCGCGGGCCGGGCGCCCCGTTGGGGGGTACACCACGAGGTCCACAACGCGTGTCGTCTCGCCGGTGCCTGGAGCGAAATCAGTCCTCGTCAGCCCCGGGAGGACCTCCGTCTCAGACCAGCGGTAGCTGGTCTCGTTGGAGAGTCGAGGGTCAGGGACCTCGAAGAGGTCGTCCAAGTAGCCCCAGGCGCGGGCGACCAGCGCAGACTCGGCGTCATACTCGATGGAGCGTCTCCAGAAGACCCCAGGACCGCTCCAGCCGGCGGTCCGCACCGCGAGACCCAGGGGCCCGACCGCACTCCGAGAGGCCGCGTTCACCTCTCCACCCGACCGCGCCTCCCACGAACTCGGCGAGATATGCCACGCCTGGTCGTAGACGTAGCTCCGCACCGTCTCGGAACCGACGTAGGTCCCGTCGAACGACTGGACCGTTGAGCGGGTGGTCCTCAGCTCACCCTCGAGCTGCTCCGGCGTATCCACAGGAGCGCAGGCCACCTGCGCCAGAAGCACCAGGCACGCCGACGCCCTCACCGGCCCTAGAAGGGCCGCTCTTCTTCCTCGATGGCCTCGGGCTTACTGCCGAAGATCCATCGCAGCGCTCCCACGCACACCATCACCACGCCGATGCCGAAGAGCGCGGCCACCGTTTGGTCCGGGGTGAGCGTCGGGAAGATGATCTGGCGGTCGTGGGACTGCGTGTTGAAGTGGTAGACCCCCGCGCCCACGCAGAGAAAGACGATGCCGACGAACACATTGGACATGAGCGCACGATAGCCGCTCTCGGGCACCTCTCCCCAACCCGCGTTGCGCCTCACCTCGACGACACGCGCTTCAGTACAGCACCCGCCACACCACCTGGAGCCCCCCCGCGAGTCGGTCACCGATGACCGCCTCGATGGAGAACCGGCGCACGCCGCGCGGGCGGAACTGGACCTCGGCCTCCACACGGTTCTCCCGCTCGTCCTCGACACCCCACCGGAAACGCGACAGCAGGAACAGCTCCGGCGTGATCGCCTTACCCGCCTCCACCGACCCGGAGCTGAGCCCCTCCCCCAGGTCGATGTCGAGCTGGTCCAGCGGCGTGTACTTGCCGAAGAGCTTGGTCCCGAAGCCAGCCAGCGCCGTGCTGATCGTGTTCATGAGCGAGCCACCCTCCTGGCTCGTCTGCTCCGTCAACGGCTTGCCGGTCAGCAGCACCGCCATGATGTCGCCCTGATCCTCCAGCTCCTCGCTGGTGAACTCGATCTGAGGCTCGGCGAGGCTCCCCTTCACCAGCACCTGAATGCTTCCGTAGTTGCTCGGGTAGTCCGCCGTCAGGTCGAGGCGGCTGTCCAGGACGTCTCCGGTGAGGATCACGGAGCTGCCGGGCCGGATGAGAAACTTCTTGGTGAGCGCGGTCAGCCGGCTGTCTCGAGTCACCTCGATCTGTCCTACGAGGCTGGGCTTTCCGTTTGTCACTTGGACCTGAACCTCGCCGCCGATGTTCACTTCGGGCTCGATGCTTCCGATCATGTTCAGGGCCCGCAGCGCGTCCTCGCGACCCCGGGCGATGCCCATCGCCAGCTTCACTCGCACCTTGTTGCCCAGCCGCACCTTCACGTCGGCGTCGTAGTTGTCGAGGAGCCCAGTGCCGTCGTCGAGGATCACCGGCTGGAAGGTCGCGCGGACCTCCTGGCCCTTCTCGGTCCGGTGCACCGTCAGGTTCTCGGGCAGCTCCATGCTCAGCACCCTGCGACCAAAGCTCTCCTGACCCATGTCGACGTTCACCTCGTCGACGTCCAGGACCCCCTTCACGGAGATGTCCGGCCAGACCCCGGCCACAGTCAGGTCTCCCCCCAGCTGCGCCTTGATCTCCTGGGTGTAGATGGCCCACAAGCCACGCGCCGCCACGCTGAGGTCGAACTCACCCGGCCTCCACCCGTCGCGCACGATGCGCCCCCGGATGTCGAGACTGCGACGACCCGTCTGCCGTGTGTCCTTGCTCACGTTGGGCTTGAACACGAGGTCCAGCGGGTTCCGGATCAGCGGCAGGGTGTCGAGCGACGCCTTGCGCACCTCGATCGCCTCCGGCGTCAGCGCGACATCCAGGGAGATGTCCTCGTAGGAGACGGAGGTCCTCTGATACCCGAACCGCCCCTTGTCCAAGGTGAGACGCACATCGGGCTGGGGGTCCAGCAGCGTGCCGCCCACCGTGCCCGTGAGCTGGATGCTGCCCTCGGGGTCCATGGATCCGGGCAGAAACGCGAGCAGGATCGGGAGGGGAAACGCGTCCGCGCGCACCTCGCCCCGCAAGCCTGGCTGGCCCAGCATCTCCTGCACAGTGCGGCTTCCGTCGAACGTGAGGGGGAGGGGCGCTTGAGCCTGCACGTGCAAGCGTCCAGCGTCCGGCGTCTCCGCCAGCAGACTGCGGGCCTTCTTCGCTGCGCTCCCGGCGCTCTCGGCCTCGGCCACGGCATCTCGGGTCTTGCGCGCCTTCTTCTTCGCGGCTCCGCGCCCCTCTTCCTCGTCGTCATCGACCCTCAGGTCCGGCACCAGCTCGAGCTGCGCCGTCATGCGCCCGCCCGCGACGGCCGCGTCGAGCTCGACCCGCTTCAGAGCGCGGTCGCTCACCCGGCCCCCCAGAAGCTGGATGTCCGCCCGGACCTCTGGTTCCCCGAGGGACCCAGCCACGACCAGGGTGCCTTCCAGCGCGCCCGACACCGGCTTCGTCACCGGCGAGAGCAGGTGCAGGAGGGTCATGGGAAGCCGCTTGAGCGCCGCCTCCACCTCGAGCCCACTGAGGAGGTTGGGGCGCTCCACCGTGCGGAGCTCTCGAGGTCCCGCCACGGCCATCAGGTAGTCACCGACCGGCACCAGGGCGCGAGCACCCGCTTCGAGGACCCGTCCCTCCTTGACCGTCTTCAGGCGGGTGTCGCGCAGAGTGAACACCCCATCAGCCAACTCGTAGGCCGCCTGCACGGACACCTCACGGCTGTTCTGCGCCGCGTCCTCCGACGCCTGGCTCCCAGCCTTGGCCTCCATCTGCTGCAGGTCCACGAGGAGGTCGTTGAGGATGAACGCGCCGCCCGCCGTGGGATTCGAGGTCACGCCCCCCAGCTGGATGGAGCCTCGCACACGGCCGCCGGTGTAGTTCGGCGGGATCCGCACCCCGAGCGAACGCTCGAAGCGTGACAGCTCGCCGTCGAGCAGGGTGATGGTGCCATCCACCTCTGCCTCGGCGGGGATCCAGAGAGGCAGCCCTCCCTTCCCATCGAGGCGCACCTCGAGGGGAAAGCGGCCCAACTCCACCGCCAACAGTTCATCCACCTGCATGGATCCCGAGAGCACGGCCTGGTCCAGAGTGAGATCCAGATCGACATCGATGGGACCACGCCCCGCAGCTGCGAACTGCCTGAGCCGCGTTCTCACGGACACCGCCGGGCTCCTCGACGGCCCACTCAGCTTGACCGTGAAGTCCTCCAGAACCCCACTCAGCTTCCCGTCTTCGGGGAGGAAGGCGTCGGTCTGCACGAGGTCGAAGGTCAGCACCCGCAAGAGCGCGTTGGTGTCGCCCTTGGGATCCATGCTGCCCTGGAGGATGAGCTTTCCACCCTCGTCCGCGTCCGCGATGAGCCCTGAGGCCTCGACGGCCCCCGAGGCGAGGCGGAAGTCGAAGGGCTGCGGAGTCTCCAGGCTCACCGACCGATAGGTCGCGCGCAGCCGCTCACCGTGGATCGCCAGGGTTGGCATGGCGCCCCAGTCCACGTGCCCAGCCAGGTCCAGGCCCAGGTCCGGGCCCGAGCCGGCCGTGAGGTCGTCGATCGTGAACCGGGTGTTGGAGAGCGTCCCCCTCAGCGAAGCGTCGTCGATGACCTGCTTCGCGGCCGAACCGCCGGTGAACTCCAGGGTCACGGGACCGCTCAGGAGAGGCCCTGTGGGTGCCTTCGGGATGGCGACATCGAGGGTCCACCCCAGATCCGCGTCCTTCACGGACGTCTCCGCGGCGGTGAGGGAGAGGTTCCCGATGTCGGCCTTGCCCGACGTGCGAAGCGCCACCAGGTCTGATTCCGTCGACCAGCAGCCGACCGCGGTGGCATCGAGTCGCACCGACCCCCGCGTGATGGGAGCCGGGATCCGCCGCCGCAAGTCCTGCAGCGCAGCCACTCCTCCCCCCACCCTCACGTCGAAGCACCGCTCCAGCAGATCGATGGCGCCCACCACCGTCGGGGTCCCTCCAGCGAGCCCCACCGCGAGCTTGGCGATGTCGACCTTGCCTCCAGCGACGGTCGCGCTCAGGTCCGTGGGTCCCAGGTCCATCTGCTGGTAGTCGATGACTCCCAGGTGCGCGCCCACCGCCCCCTTCAACGTGTCGAGGCCCGTGCCCTCACCATCCCAGGTCACCCGGCCGGTCAACGCGGGAGGGAGCTGCGGCACGTCGAGGACTTCGTCGAGGGCGAACTCCGTCATGGTGATGTCGGCGTGGTGCCCCAAGGGCTTTCCGACGCGCACGCCGAGGTCGGCGATGTCGAGCTTGCCGCCCTCGCGGGTCATCAGCTCGCCCCCGAGATGCAGGTCGCTCAAGGGCCCCGTCAGCTTCAAGGGACCCGTCACCTCGCCCCGCAGGGGGGCGGACGCTGCAAACTCCTTCACGTCCAGCAGGTCGAACCGCCGCACGTCGAGCTTCGCGTCGAAGAGGAGGTTCTTCACCGATCCGATGGAGCCGTCCACTCCAATCACGTCGTCCTTCCAGGAGACGACGGCCTGATCGAGGTCCAGGACCATCTCCTCGCCGTACATGCGCGCGCCGCCGGAGAGACGCGCGATGGGGATCTCGATGGGCGCGTCGAGCTTCGCCCCGAGATCCTCGATGGCGATGTCGTGCTCCCACCCTCGCAGGGTGTAGCCGGCGTCCAGATCGATGCTCTGTACGTCGACGATGCGCGTGCCGTCTGCCTTCTCGAAGACAAACGAGCCGTTGGTGAGGACGACCTCTCCCACCTCGATGTCCAGCGGAATCAGCGCGTCGCGGGGTCCCTTCCGCTCCGGCTTCGGCTTCGGCGGCCCAGGCTTCACGAAGGCGGTGACGACGTTGAGCGTCCCGTCCTCGCGCTGTCGCAACGTGAAGACCGGGCGCTCGAGCTCCAGCCGCGAGACAGAGACGTCCTTGAAGACGAGGTCAAAGACCTCCCACTCCAACGCCAGTCGATCTGCGCTGATGAACACGTCGCCGTGCTCGTCGGCGATGGTGACGTCGAGCAGCTCGAAGCGACTGCCGAGACCTCCCCCGTAGCTGCCCACAGCGATGGTCCCGGGGAGCGCCGCGTCCACCGCCGGCAGCGCGCGCTCGATGACGTAGCGAGCGAACGTCTCCGAGCGCAGCAGCGCGAAGACACCGAGGAGGAGCAGAGCGGCGAGCACGACGACCAGCGCGGCCAGACGCAAGACCAGCGAGCGCAGGACTCCGAACACCGTGCGCTTCGACTCCTCGGCTTCCTCGTCGGACACGAGGTCCTCGTCCGGCTCGTCGGACATCAGAACGACTCGCTGAGGTTGAAGTGGATGTTCCAGGGGAACGGCTCGCGCACCGCCTGGAGCTCTTCGGGCCACTTGCGGATCCTGGCCGCGAAGTCGATGCGCACACGCCCGATGGAGCCCAGGTCGTAGCGAATGCCCCCCCCCACCGAGAAGGCGAGCCCGTCCGCGTACACCAGAGCTTCGTACTCCTTCAAGGACTCCGTGGGCAGGCGGTCGTCGGTGGAGGCGTCGCCCCAGGTGCGACCGAAGTCGGTGAAGCCTGCGAGCCACAGGCCGCCCACGGGGCGGAACCGGAGCTCGACGGATCCGCTGATGCCCGTGCGGGCGCCGAGGGGCACCACGCAGTCGTTGCTCGTGCAGTCCGCGTCGAGGCCGCGGGGGCCCAGATAGCGGGACTTGAAGCCGCGGACCGTACCGTCACCGCCCAGATAGACGGCCTTGTTGATGGGCAGGTTGTGCTCGTCGTTCCAGGTGAAGAGGTGTGCACCACCGGCCCTCAGGGCGACCACGAACTGATTCTCGATCACCGGGATGAAGCCGCGGGCCTCGGCCTCGACCTTCACGTAGCGGAAGCCCCGCAACGCCCCATCAGGCTGCCGACCCCAGGGAAAGGCCTGGTCCGAGGCCAGCTGGAGCATGAAGCCCTTGTTGGCCGCCAACGGATTGTCCCGCAGGTCAATCAGCAGGGTCTCCCGCACGTAGGAGAGCAGGTAGTTGTCGTCGAACTCGGGGGCGATGGCGTCCGAGGGGGGCGTGCAGTTCCCAGGGAGCTTGCCCACTTCGGGGCACTGGGAGGTGACCTCGGGCTCGGGACCGATGCGCAGGTCGTCCGGCAGGATGTCGTAGAAGGAGAGGTTGTAGCTGGTGCCGAACTTGAGCCACGGCAGCGCGTTCCAGCCGAGCCCCACGACGGCCCCCGGCGTCCAGAACTTGTAGCCCTTCTCCACCCCGAGCTCGACGCTGCCTTCAGCCCGCAGGGTGAGGTTGCGCGCCGGCCAATCGGGCCACTCCACGGTGAGGGCGGCGAGTCCGGTGGGGAAGTGGTCGGACGGGGACAGGAAGCGATAGCCGGCGTTGACGGAGGCGGTGGCACGCACCAGGCGCTTGCCCAGGTTGATGTTTCCCCAGGTGAACGCCGCAGGGACGAGGGTGAAGCCCTGGATGTCCCACTCGACGCCGGGGGAGTACTCGAAGGACCGTGGCTTGCGCTCCCTCACCCCGATGTTGACAGGCACCACCAACCTCCCGTCCTCGTCGTACGCCCTGTCGGCGTCGAACTCGGGGGTGAGCGTCACCATGGTGAACACGCCCATGCCGTAGATCTCGCGCTTCGTCTTCTGGACCGCGTCCCCGTCCCAGGGCTCTCCAGCGTCGGTGAAGATGTGCTTGCGCACGTAGCGCTCGGCGACCCGGTCGAGCCCGTCGATGTTCACGTCTCCGAACACGGCTTCGGGACCGGGGTCGACGACGTAGGTCACTTCGACTCCCAGGTCTTCGGGCCAGGCCTCGACGAGCGCCTGCACGGTCGCCGTGGCGTAGGAGGCGCCTCTCAGCCAGCGGACGAACTCGGCCTGGGTGTCGTCGACGGCAGACATCTCGAACCGCGTCCCGAGCTGGAAGGACAAGTGCTTGCCCAGCGCCTCGGCGATCTCCTCCTTGATCCCGGGCTCGGCGAGCACCTCGATGCGCACGCGGCGCACCGAAGACGGCTCGCCCTGCTGCACGGTGTGCACGACCTTGACGAACTCTGGTTCCCCATTGGGGAGGTTCTTCTGGCGCGCTCCCTTGCTCCGCGACACCTGCGAGGCCACGACCTTCGCGTCGAAGTAGCCCCGCAGGGAGTAGAAGTTCTCGATGCGCGTCCGGTCGTCCCGCCAGTCCGTGCCCTCGAGGTAGTACCGGGGCTGGAAGAAGGTGAACGGCGGGATGAAGTGAAGGACGGAGGTCTGACGCTGCGCCAGACCATCCCGAATGGCCCCCGCGGAGAATGCGAGCTTGTTGCGTCGCTTCTTCCCCACGATCTCATCGCCCTGAACCTGCACGGAGAGCACCGTCGGCACGTCCATCCGCGCCTGGGCCATGCGCGAGACACAGCCCGACGTCACCGCCACGGAGGCAATGAGGAGCAGGTAGGCCAGGGGGGAGGTGCGCACGCCAAGGCATGCATACGACGTGCGCCGCGGTGGCGCCACACCGCGCGCGGGAGGCGCCTAGTTCGGAAGGCCGCTTCCGCCGCCGCTCGGCGACATCATCACCGCGCCCTGAGGCATCTGGATCTCACCAAAGTGCCGTTCGTAGTCCGCGATGCGCTGGGCTAGGAGCCGGGCGAGCAGCTTCGCCTGCTTCGGATTCATGATCACCCGCGAGCGGATCTTCCCGCGCGGCGGACCCGGGCGACCCTGACGCGGCGGACCAGGCTGAAGGAACGCGAAGTCGAGGATGAACTCGGTCTCGCTGCTCCCCACCACCTGGAAGTTGCTGTAGATGCCGTTTGCGATGGAGTCGTCGACAGACAACTGCAGCGAACCGGCCACGCCGGGACGGGTCTTGGGGTCGTCGGACATGTGCGCTCCTGTGCGACGCGGGCCAGGGGCCACGCGCGCCGCGATTGACTAGTCGATCCCGAAGATGTTCGCGATGACGTCGTTGTGGATGTGGTTCCAGGGCTCATTCGTGGTGGGGCGGTAGCCGACCACGTCGTAGCTGATGATCCCGGGGCCAGCCTTGAGCCAGTAGTCCCCCTCGAAGGGGAAGTTGCCCACGGAGCTCTCGAGCTTGATGTGCCACACGTCGGTGTAGGACTGCCCGTTGAACTCGAAGGGGCCGTTCTCTTCGTCGACGAAGGTCGTGGTCCAGTCGGCGCCGCCCGCCGTGGAGGTGAACTCCTGACCGATGGCCACGCTCGCCAAGGCGAACGGAACGCCCTCGGCGAAGTACTCCGACCCGATGGATGCCGAAGCGCCGTCCGGGTTGGCGCTCCAGCCCGCGAGGTACCAGCCCTGCGCCGTGCGGCGGAAGTAGACGAGGACCGCCCACTCGTTCTGGTCGTCGCCGAAGTCGTCGATGGTCGCCTGCTCGGAGCCTACCCAGAGGCGGAAGGTCGTCAGAGCCTCCCCTTCGTAGGTGGTCTCACCCTCCGCGATCCAATAGGAGACGTCGGTCCGGCCGTCGTTGTTGTACCGCCAGTAATGGTCCGTCGTCGCAGGGAAGAGGTCCCCCACGTTGAAGCCGAGGGAGGGAACTGGCTGCTCGCAGCCGGCCAGCGGCAGGAGGAGCGAGACCAGCAGAATCAACGTAGCGAAGCGGATTTCCATGGGCGGGGAAGGTACCACGCAGGGGCGGAGACTCCACGGGCGGCAGACGGTCGGCACAATGCGGCAAGTCGCATTGTCGGGCTCGGGCTTCCTTGCTAGTCACAGTGCACGGAGGCCGAGACCAATGCCTGACAAGACCACTGCAGCCAACCTCATGCGTGCGGACGCGTACCCGCTCTCCCCTGGGGACGAGCTCTTCCTCGCGGCACGCAAGCTCCTCAATCACCGCATCGAGGGCGCACCAGTGCTCGACGACGACGGCTACGTGCAAGGGGTCCTCACCCTCGCCGATGTGCTCTACAAGCAGAAGGACGTCAAGACGCCCGAGCCGGTGTTCTTCCTCGACGCCCTCCTCTTCTGGGGGGCGGGCAAGAACAACATGGACGAGCAGCTCCACAAGATGACGGCGAGCAGCGTGGCGGAAGCCATGTCGTCGCCTCCCATCACCGTCAATCCCGACACCCCCGTGTCTCATGTCGCCTCGTTGATGGTCGACAAGGGCCTGACCATCATCCCGGTGGTCGGTGGCGATGGAGGCCTGCTCGGGGTGATCGACCGGCGCGACGTCGTGCGATTCATTCTGGGCCGCTACCACTCCGCGTCCTGATCGCGAGCCACGGCGCCGCCGGCCGGTATCATCGCCGGCCCAACCCGGAGCGACCCCCCAGGGTCGACCAGGAGAGCGCGCATGAGCCGATTCATCCTCGCCATCGACCAGGGCACCACTGGCACCACGGTCCTCGTCCTCGACGAGCGCCTCTCGGTGCTCGCCAAGGTCAACAAGGAGTTCCCCCAGATCTACCCGCGGCCGGGCTGGGTCGAGCACAACCCCGAGGACATCTGGGAGACCACGCGAGCGACCATCGCCGGCGCCCTCGATCGCGCGGGCGTCCAGGCAGGTGACGTCGCTGGGATCGGCATCACCAATCAGCGTGAGACCACCACCGTCTGGCGGCGTCGAGACGGCAAGCCGGTGCACAACTCCATCGTGTGGCAATGCCGGCGTACCGCCGACACCTGCGCCGACCTGAAGGCGCGAGGGCTGGAGGACACCTTCCGGGACCGCACCGGGCTCGTCCTCGACCCCTACTTCTCCGGCACCAAGGTCAAGTGGATCCTCGACCACGTCGACGGGGCGCGAGACCGCGCGGAGGCGGGCGACCTCGCATTTGGGACCATCGATTCGTTCCTCGTGTGGCGCCTCTCCGGTGGCGACGCCCACGTGACCGACGTCTCGAACGCGTCACGGACCCTCCTCATGGACCTGCGCACCCTCGACTGGGACGACGAGCTGCTGGGCCACCTCGACGTGCCGCGCTCGGTGCTTCCCGACATTTGCTCCAGCTCCGAGGTCTACGCCCACACCCGCGGCCTGGACGTCCTGCCCGACGGCATCCCTATCGCGGGCATGGCCGGCGACCAGCAGGCAGCCCTGTTCGGGCAGGTCTGCTTCGAGGCGGGCGAAGCGAAGTGCACCTACGGCACCGGCGCCTTCTTGCTGATGAACACGGGCACGTCCCCCGTCGCGAGCACCCGCGGCCTCCTCACCACCGTCGGGTGGAAGGTGGGCGACACGGTGCACTACGCCCTCGAGGGCAGCGCATTCATCGCTGGCGCCGCCGTGCAGTGGCTTCGCGACGGGCTGGGGATCATCACGAACGCATCCGAGATCGAGACCCTCGCCAACACCGTGCCCGACAGCGGCGGCGTGACCTTCGTGCCTGCGCTGGCCGGCCTCGGCGCGCCGCACTGGAACCCCCACGCGCGCGGGGTCATCACCGGCCTCGACCGAGGCGTGGGGCGGGGACACATCGCCCGGGCCACCCTCGAAGGCATCGCCCTGCAGAACGCCGACATCCTCGATGCCATGGCCGCAGACTCCGGCGTCTCGCTCTCGGCGCTGAAGGTCGACGGCGGGGCGGCGGCGAACAACCTGCTCATGCAGTACCAGGCCGACATCCTCGGAGTCCCCATCGTGCGTCCGCGCATGCTGGAGACCACCGCACTGGGCGCCGCGCTGCTCGCGGGGCTCGCGACCGGTGTGTGGGCGAACACGGACGAAGCGAAGGCCGCCTGGCAGGTAGAGCGCACCTTCACCCCCTCCATGAGCAACGACGAGCGCCAGTCCCATCTCGACCGGTGGAACGCCGCCGTGGCAAAGGCCTGATCCCATGAACGGAAAAGCAGTCGTCATCAGCATGGTCGTCCTCGTGGGCGCAGTGCTCGCCCTCGCCTTCTGGTGGCCCGAAGGCAAGGAGGAGGTCGTCGAGCCCGTCCCCGCGCCGGCCGCTGAGGAGCAGACGCCCAAGCCCGCCATGCGCGTCGTGGACCGCGC
>JAGSHC010000210.1 GCA_023954745.1 Deltaproteobacteria bacterium
CCCCCTCGCACCGCCGACGTCCACTCCCACCGCGCGAGCGGGCCTCGCCCCCTCACTGGCGGCGACCGCAGCAAGTCTCGGCCCTCTGGCGGCGACCCCCCTCGTCGCTGCCCACGACACCGCATTGGCTCACGCCGCTTGGCTGAGCGTGGTACGCACCCAGGAGCAGCAGGCCATCGAGGCCCTCGCCCACCAGCAGCGTCTCTTGGAGGCGCTGCTTCGAGGTGCGGTTGCACCCACACCGGCCGCGCCGGACGCCGCGCCGGTGCTCCCCACGCATCCCGCGGCCCAGGTCCGTTCGGACCAGCCTCGGTTCGACCGGGCCGCATGCTTGGACTTCGCCGTCGGAACCGTGGAGTCCACGTACGGGCCCGACTGGTCGTTCGTGAATGACCATCCCACGCGCGTGCGACTCCCCGACGAGCCGCTGATGCTCGTCGACCGCATCCTCACGGTGGAGGGCGAGCAGGGGTCGATGACGAAGGGGCGGGTGGTCACCGAGCACGACGTCCTCGCCGGGGCCTGGTACCTCGATGGAGGCAGGACCCCGGTCTGCATTTCTGTGGAGGCAGGCCAGGCGGACCTGTTCTTGTCGGGGTGGCTCGGCATCGACCGCGAGACGAAGGGGGAGCGGGTCTACCGACTCCTCGACGCCGAGGTGGCCTTTCATCGAGACCTCCCGACCGCCGGGGAGACCATTCGCTACGACATCCACATCGAGCGGTTCATCAGGCAGGGCTCGACCTGGCTGTTCTTCTTTGGGTTTGAGGGCTGGATCGGCGATGAGCACCTCATCTCCATGACCGATGGCTGTGCTGGGTTCTTCTCACGCCAGCAGTTGGAGCAGGGCAAGGGGCTGGTGGAGCGGCGAGGGAGGCTGCCGGACGCACGCCGCCTGGGCCTCGGAGCCGCCGCGAGCCGGTACCTGCCGCTCGTCCCAGGGGACTCACTCCGCGACGACGCGCCCTACGCGCCCCTCACTCACGCCGGTCGACGCACCCTCGACGCGGCCCAAGTGCATGCGTTGCGGTCGGGTGACCTCGAGGCAGCCTTCGGCGCCTCCTTCGCCGGGCAGAGGGTGGCTCCCGATCTCCTCTTGCCAGGAGGCCGAATGGAGCTCATCCATCGCATCGCGGAGTTGGACCTCGCTGGCGGGCGGTACGGCCTCGGCGTCGTCGAGAGCGCCTGGGATGTGGACCCACAGGGCTGGTACCTGGTGTGTCACTTCTCCGATGACCGCGTGATGCCCGGCACCCTGATGTACGAGGGCTGCCTGCACACTCTGCGGGTCCTCATGCTCCGCCTCGGCTGGGGGGTCGTCCCGACTCACGGGGGCTCAGTGCATCACGCGCCCATCCCGGGGATTCCTTCTCGCCTCTGCTGCCGCGGTCAGGTCACCGAGGACACGAAGACTCTCTCCTACCGGATCGACATCAAGGAGATTGGATACGACCCTGAGCCGTATGTGCTCGCCGACGCGTTCATGGTCGCCGATGGTCGGGACATCGTGGAGTTCGAGAACGTCTCCTACCGCATCGTCGGCTCCACGGAGGCTGACTTGCGTGAGTCGTGGTCCCGTGGCGGTCAGGGTCACGAGCAGGCTCCGTTGCCGTCGCGACCGCCGTCGGATCAGAGCCCCTTTGGCCCCCCGAGGGATGGCAAGTCGGTGCTCTACTCGAGTGACCGCATTCTTGCGTTCGCTGTCGGCAAACCTTCGTACGCCTTTGGCCCCGAGTACCTGCCGTTCGATGAGCAGCGGCGCATCGCGCGGCTGCCGGGACCGCCCTTCTGCTTCGTCGACCGCGTGACCGAGGTGCAGCCTGCCCCGTTCGTGCTCGAGCCGGGGGGCTGGATTGAGGCGGAGTACGACGTACCCCCCGACGCGTGGTACTTCGCCGCCAATGGGCAGCGGTCGATGCCCTTTGCCGTGATTCTCGAGACGGCTCTTCAGCCCTGCGGCTGGTTGGCCGGCTACCTCGGATCCGCCCTGCGCAGTGAGACGGACCTGCAGTTCCGCAATCTCGACGGGACCGCCACCTTGCACGGCGAAATCGGGCCCGATGTCGGCACCCTCACGGTCCGAGTCGAGATGACCGCCTGCAGCGAGGCGGCGGGGATGATCCTCCAGGAGTTCCGTTTCCAGTTGTGGGGCAGGGGAGAGGTCCTCTACGAGGGCACCACGGGCTTCGGCTTCTTCCCCGCCGCGTCCCTGGCGAATCAGGTAGGCGTGCGTGGTGCCGGCGCACGCGCTTGGGAGCCCTCCGACAGATCGGCTCCTCGCTCGTGGTCGATCCCCGCCTTGCCCCCCCTCACGCCGACGGAGGCGGCCCAACTCATGCCCCCCCCCGTGAGTTCCGGCGTGAATCTCCCCTCACGGGCGGTGTGCATGCTCGACCGCATCGAGGCCTACGTCCCGGACGGGGGGCACGACGGCCTCGGCTGGATTCGGGGAACCAAGGACGTCGACCCTGACGACTGGTTCTTTGCGGCGCACTTCTACCAGGACCCTGTCATCCCGGGCTCACTCGGCCTCGAGGGCCTCCTGCAGCTCCTGCGGATCGTCGCCATGGAGCGGTGGGGGGATGAGGTGCTGCGCACTCACCGACTGCAGCCGATCGCCGTGGGCGTCGAGCACACTTGGATCTACCGCGGGCAGGTCGTTCCCAGCAACACCACCGAGACGGTGGAGGCGTCGATCACCGCCGTGAGTGACGGGCCCGTGATGTCGATCACGGCCGATGGCTTCCTCCGCGTCGATGGCCGCATCATCTACGAAATGAAGGGCTTTCAGCTGCGCCTCGTCCCGGGCGAGCAAGGCTTGGAGGGCGCGCGATGAGGTGGGACCGCGTGTGCGTCGAGGGAATCGGCGTGAGTCTGCCTGACGAGCGCGTGAGTACGCGCGAGCTCGAGGAGCGGATCGGGTCGGTGTACCGCAAGTGGGGGCTCGCTCCGGGACAGCTCGAGGCGATGACGGGGATCCGTGAGCGCCGCTGGTGGCCCGCGGGGGGCGTGAGTTTGTCCGGATCGGCTACGGACGCAGCCCGGGATGCTCTCGCCGAGGCGGGCATGGGTGCCGCGGAGCTCGGTGTCGTGATCTACGCCGGCGTGAATCGTGAGAACCTCGAACCTGCGACCGCGTGCCCCGTGGCGCACAAGTTGGGGGTGCGCGAAGACGCCCTGGTGCTCGATGTCTCGAATGCGTGTCTGGGGGTGCTGAACGGCATGGCCCTGGTGGCAAACATGATCGAGCTGGGTCAAGTCCGCGCCGGCCTCGTGGTAGCTGCGGAGTCTGCCCGCGAGATCGCAGACGACACCATCGATCGCATTCTCGGAGAGCCCACTCACGCGACGTTCCGCACCTGCATCGCCTCCCTCACGGGGGGGTCGGGCGCGGTGGCGGTCGTGCTCACGGACAGTCGGGACTCGCTCACGGGGCGTCGGCTCGTGGGGGGAGCGGCGGTGGCTGCGACACAGCATCACGAGATCGCTCGCTGGGGTCCCCGGACGGGGCTCTTGGGTCGTGAACCCTGGGTCATGGAGACCGATGCCACCGCAGTGCTCACGCACGGGGTGGAGTTGGGCCGCCGGACCTGGGAACGATTCCTGCCGGAGCTCGGTTGGACCGAGTCGGACATCGACAAGGTGATCTGCCATCAAGTCGGCGTGGGGCACCGCGACGCGGTCCTGCCTTCTCTCGGCATTGATGTGAGCAAAGACTTCTCTACATTCTCGACCCTGGGCAACATGGGTCCCGTGGCGCTCCCTGCCACGGCGGCCATTGCTACCTCACAGGGATTTCTCTCCCCTGGGGACCGTGTCGCGTTCCTCGGAATCGGCACCGGCCTCAACTGCATGATGCTGGGACTTCTGTGGTGACATCCATGACGTTTGACGTCTCTCCCTATCGCTCTGAGTACCCCTGGGAAGGCAGCTTCCTGGGCCGCCCGGCGGGGCGACTCCACTACCTCGACGTAGGAAAGGGAGACCCCGTGCTGATGGTGCACGGAAACCCCTCGTGGAGCTTCTACTGGCGGCACCTGGTCAAGGCGCTCTCTCCGTCGAGCCGGTGCATTGTCCCGGACCATCTGGGCATGGGCCTCTCCGACAAGCCCGGGGACGGGGACTATCGGTACACGCTGGACTCACGGGTGGATGACCTCGAAGCCCTGATGGACGAGTTGGGCATCACCAGCGGACTCACGCTCATCGCTCATGACTGGGGCGGGATGATCGGGCTCGCCCTCGCGGAGCGCCGGCGTGGCTTGGTGAAGCGCATCGTCCTGATGAACACCTCCGGTTTCTCTCTGCCCAAGAACAGCGCTCTGCCGTGGCAGCTGTTCCTGGTGCGCCGCTTGCCCTTCGCTCTCCCCGTGCGTGGGCTCAACGTCTTCGCGGCCGGCGCCGCGCGGACCTGCGTGAGCAAGCCCATGTCGCCGCTCGTGCGGGCCGCCTACGTGGCCCCCTATGACAGCTGGGCCCACCGCATCGCGGTCCATCGGTTCGTTCAGGACATCCCACTGAGTCCAAAGGACCCAGCCTGGAGCACGGTGCAGAAGGTGAGCGAGGCTCTCCCCGAGCTCTGCAAGGACCACACGATGGTCGTATGGGGCCGAAAGGACTTCGTCTTCGACGACGACTTCCTCGAAGAGTGGCGCCGCCGCCTCCCTGACGCGAGGTATCTGGTGTTCGACGACGCAGGCCACTACGTGCTCGAAGACGAACACGAGGCCATCGTGCCCGCCGTGCAGTCCTTCATGGCCTCGTCATGAGCGAGATCACCAACATCGCAGCCCAGCTCTCGGTCTGGGCGGAGAAGTCACCGGACCGTGACGCAGTCGTCGAGGCCGTGCGCGGCTCGATGCGTGAGTATCGGTCCCTCACGTTTCGTGAGCTGGACTCACGCGCAGCCCGCTACGCCGCAGGTCTGCATCGGGTTGGAATTCGCAAGGGCGTGAAGACCGTCTTGATGGTCACCCCTGGCTTGGACTTCTTCGCCCTCGTCTTCGCCCTGTTTCGGGTGGGGGCGACGCTCATCCTCATCGACCCGGGCATCGACAAGCGCGCCCTGAAGAAGTGCCTCGCTGAGGTGGAGCCCGAAGCGTTCGTTGGGGTGTCGCTCGCTCACGTCGCCCGCCTGGTGTTCCGGGACGCGCTCTCGAGCGTGAAGATCAACGTCACGGTGGGCCGCCGCTGGTTCTGGGGCGGGCACCGCCTGCGCGACCTCCTCGACGACGTCGGACGCGACTGCGAGCCCACCGAGGCGTCCGACCTTGCGGCGGTTCTCTTCACCTCGGGGAGCACCGGGGTCCCCAAGGGGGCCGAGTACACCCAGGGCATCTTCTCCTCCCAGGTGCGCATGCTCCAGGAGATCTACGCGTTCGGCGAGGACGAGGTGGACCTCTCCACGTTCCCCCTCTTCGCGCTGTTCCTCGCCGCCCTGGGCGTGACGTCCGTGATCCCGGATATGGATGCGCGGCACCCGGCCCGGGCCAATCCCCGCAAGCTGTTGGCCGCAATCGAGGACCACGGCTGCACGAACATGTTCGGGTCGCCGGCCCTTCTGGACGTCTTCTCTGCCTACGGGGAGCGTCGCGAGCTGAAGCTGCCGACACTTCGCCGCGTGCTCTCTGCTGGCGCCCCAGTGCGCCCCGAGATCCTGCGTCGCATGCACCGCATGCTCGCGCCCGGCGTGCAGGTGTTCACACCCTACGGCGCGACGGAGTCCCTCCCCGTGGCCAACGTGGGGAGCGGAACGATCCTCGGTGGAACCGAAGATCTCACCGCCACGGGCCATGGCGTCTGTGTCGGACACCCGGTCGATGGGATGACCGTGCGGGTCATTGCCATCGGAGACGAGCCCATCGCCACCTGGTCCGACGACTTGCTCGTCCCCACCGGGGTTGTCGGAGAGATCACGGTGCGCGGCCCCGTGGTGACCGCGGCGTACCACCGCCGCCCTGCGCAGACCGCGCTGGCGAAGATCGACGACGCGGGTCGCGCCGTGCACCGCATGGGGGATCTCGGAGCATTCGACGCCGAGGGGCGCCTGTGGATGTGCGGCCGCAAGACTCACCGGGTGCGCACCGCCGACGGTGACGTCTTCACGATCCCCGTGGAGATGGTGTTCAACCAGGACCCCGATGTGTGGCGCACCGCTCTCGTTGGCCTGGGCGAGCGAGGCGCGCAGGAGCCAGTGCTTCTGGTGGAGCCCCACGGGACCAGCAACACCCCCTGGCTGACGCTGCACGCACGCTTGCGGGCGGCCGCGGCGAGCACACCGGTCACCGACTGTGTGCGGCGCATTGTCTTGTACCCTGGCACCTTCCCTGTCGACATTCGCCACAACGCGAAGATCAACCGCGAGACTCTGACGGTCTGGGCGAACGAGCACCTCTAGGAGAGACCCGATGCGTGCGCTGGTGACCGGAGGAGGTGGATTCCTGGGCTCGGCGATCGCCGGGGCCCTGTTGGAGCGTGGGCACGCCGTACGCATCCTGGCCCGGGGCGACTACCCGGCGATGAGGGCCTTGGGTGCCGAGACCGTTCGGGCTGACCTGTGCGACGCCAACGCAGTGATGGCGGCGTGCGCTGGGGTCGACGTGGTCTTCCATGTCGCAGCGCGGGTCGGCTTTCACGGGCCCGCGGGCGACTACGAGTCTGTGAACGTCGGAGGCACCCAGAACGTGATCGCCGCCTGCCAGGCCCACGGCATCGGGCGCCTCGTCTTCACGAGCACGCCCAGCGTGGTGCACTCCCGCGAGGGCAGCGAAGGAGTCGACGAGAGCGCTCCCTACCCCACAGAGTGGGTGGCCGACTACCCGCGGACGAAGGCACTCGCCGAGCAGAAGGTGATCGCCGCCGACAGCCCTGAGCTGCGCACGGTGTCGCTGCGCCCGCGCGGGATCTGGGGGCCTGGTGACACCCAGTTGATGCCCAAGCTGGTGCGTTGGGCCAAGGCGGGCCAGCTCAAGCGCATCGGGACGGAGGACCCGCTGCAGAGCTTCTCCTACATCGACAACGTCGTGCACGCGCACCTCTGCGCCGAGGAGAGCCTGCGTAGCCCGGCTTCCTCCGTGGGGGGCAAGGCGTACTTCGTCAGCGATGGAGAGCCCGTGGGGTCCTGGACCATGGCTGACCTGGTTCTGCAGGCCGCGGGCCTCCGACTCCCGGACAAGTTCATCTCCGTCGGGAAGGCAGCGCGCGCGGCGACCGTCATCGAGTGGATCTGGAACACGTTCGGATTGAGCTCGGAGCCAAGGATCACCCGCTACAAGCTCGACGTTCTCACCAAGCCATGTTGGTTCGACATCAGCGCTGCGCGTCGTGATCTCGGGTACGAGCCGCCGATGACCCGCGAAGCGGGCCTGGCGAAGCTCAAGGAGTGGGTGGATGCCGGAGGCCTCGAGAGCAGCGCTCCCTGAGGCCGTCCGGTCTCACCGGGTGTTCGCAGCGCCTACCAAAAGAAGGGCGCCGCCGGCACGACTCAGGCGCTGGGCTTGCGTCCGTAGACGAGGGAACTGAGCCCACGGCTCTGAGGCACGATGGTGACGTCCACGAGGCCCTGCTCACGCATGTTGCGGGCCGTGTCCGCGATCCAGTTCGTGTTCTTCAGGACGGTCGGGAGCTCTTCCCACATCACGTCCCAGCCATCGCCATTGATGAGCTGCTTCATCCGGCCGAAGTGGTCGTCGAAGATGTTCTGGACCCACTTCTCCTCGGGGTAGGAGAAGTCCTGCATGATGAAGAGGCCGCCGGGGGCGAGCATCTTGACCATGTTGGGCACGAGCACGTCGAGGTTGACGTACTTGGGGATGTAGCAGGAGGTGATGGCGTCGAACTGCTCCTCGATGAGGAACTCCTCGGCGTTGCCTTCGAACCAGCGGGTGCGCTCGGCGAACCCAGCCTTCTCCGCACGCTCGCGGCAGATGTCGAGGTACTCGCCACGAAGCTCCACGCCAGTGACGTTGCCGCCGAAGCGCAACGCCATCTCGAGGGCGAGGATTCCGGTCCCGCAAGCCAGATCGAGGATGTTCTGAGGAGAGTCGAGGAAGGAGAGAAGCTCCTCCTTCCACTGCTTGTCACGGCCCCAGGTGGCGATGTGGACGTTCTTGTCGTAGGTGTCGCCGGTCCCGTGGAAGAAGCTCTCTACGAGGTTCTCTCGCTTCTCCTGGGTCTTGCCTGCCGCGCTCTCGCTCATCATGTTCCGCCTTATCAACGCTCAGCCTCAGGTGCGAGTGCCGAGCGCCGGGCTTATACCAGACAGAAGGCCCATGGGAACCCCCAGGGAGGGGGGGGGGCGTTTTTGTGCGGGCGACTCGGTCCAGAGGGCGCCGCTCGGCCTCCGCTCAATCTCGACACGACGGCGCCACTCAGGTCGGTGGACCGGGGACGATCTTGTAGATCCTGCCCCGCTGGACCCCGACGTAGATCTCGCCTGCCTCGTCTTGCCCGAAGCACACTGGGGCGATGCCGAAGCCGCCCAGAGACACGAGAACGTGCTCTCCGTCGTCGCCGGGTTTGATGCCCCAGAGCCTGCCGTTCGTGTAGTCCCCAAACAGGAAGAAGCCGGCCAGCTTCGGCACCCGGCGCCCCCGGTAGAACTTGCCCCCAATCACCGCGCGGCCCTCAGAGCGCCGGTATTCGTGAATGGGGTCGATGAAGGAGGGATCGTCGCAGGAGCCTTCCCGCAGTCGACCCAGGCCATAGCAGAGCGAGCCCTCCTTGAAGGACCATCCGTAGTTGCCCCCGGAGACGACGTCGTTGATCTCCTCGAGCCGCTCCTGCCCCACGTCGGCCAGGAGCAGCCGCCCGCTGGGGCCGAAGTCGAAGCGGAAGGGGTTGCGGAAGCCGTATGCAAAGACCTCGGGTTGGTGGCCCCCGTCCACGAACGGATTGTCGGGGGGAATGGTGTACGGGACGTCACCATCGAGGCTTCGTACGTCGATGCGGATGACGGTCCCGTGGAGGTTCTCGCCGTCTTGCCCGCGGTTGCGAGGGTCCCCCTGCCACCCGCCGTCGCCGAACCCCACGTACAGCATCCCATCGGGCCCGAAGGCCACCTGCCCGCCGTTGTGTCCCGCTTGGGGCTGGGGAAACTCGAGCACCACCTTGGACGTCGCCGTCATGGAGCGCACGTCGTCGCCCCACACCGTCCAGCGGGTGATCACGGAGCGGCCGCCGAAGCCGCCGCCCGGGGCCAGGTGGTAGGTGTAGATGTAGGGGCGTTTGGGGAACTCCGGGTCGAAGTCGAAGCCCATGAGGCCTTGCTCGACCTCGATGCCCACGGCACCTACTCGAAAGAAGTAGCCCGTCTCCCCCGTCCTGAGCACCACCCAGCGCAGCGCGCCGCGTTTCTCGGCGATCACCATCACCTTGCCGGGCCCAGAGCTCGCCGAAGGGAAGAAGCGAATCTCCGTGGGGAAGCGGGCGACGAGAGGCTTGCCGTTGACAACGACGGGGCGCAGCTTGACCGAGACCCTAGGCCTGTCCTTGTCCGTCCCGCTGAAGAGGGGCTGCAGCGCCCGCTCGCGAGCCAACGCGCCGCCCGGGCAGAGCAGGGCGAAGAGGAGCGTCAGCAGGACAGCGGACTTCAGCGGTCGGCCCACCAATCGACAAACTCGGTGAACTCGATGACCCCGTTGCCGTTGGCGTCGAGGGCGATCAGCGCTGCGTCGAGGTGGTCGGCCGCTTCGTCGCCGCCGAGGGTGGTGAGCAGCTTGGCGAGCTCTCGCGCTTCCATGCTCCCGTTTCCGTCGAGGTCGAAGTGTCCGAAGATCTCGCGGAGCTCCGCGAGCTTGTCTTCACTGAGCTCCTTGGCCATGGCTGTCTCCCTTGTGGCCCATGTTCGGGCCGGCGCGAACTTTACCAGGGAGACCGCAAGAGGTCGGGTGACAGGTCCGCCAGTCGCGGGCAGCCACAGAGGGCCTGGGCGCGCTCCAACTCGGACCTCAGCATCTCGAGGACCTCAGTGACCCCCTGTGCGCCGGCGGCCCCGAGCCCCCAGAGAACCGGCCGACCGACCATCACCCCGTCTGCGCCGAGAGCGAGCGCCTTGAGGACGTCAGTCCCTCGGCGAACCCCTCCGTCGACCAGCACGACCCCGCGTCCCTCGACGCCCTCCACCACGGCCCGAAGGACCGACGCCGTGGCGGGTGATCCGTCGAGCTGACGTCCTCCATGGTTGGAGACGACCACGCCCCCTGCACCGACATCCAACGCGCGCTTCGCGTCGTCCGGGCGCACCACACCCTTGACCAGGATGGGCAGCGAAGTGATGCCCGCGAGCCACTCGAGGTCTCTCCAGGAGAGGGAGGGGTCGAGGAGCGAGGAGAAGTACGCGGCCAGCCCGCTGTCGGTGGGCGCGTCTGGCATGGAGCCGTATCCCGGCGCGAGCATGTTCTCGATGGAGAGGTGGTCGGGCAGGGTGAAGCGGTTACGGACATCGCGCTCGCGGCGGCCCAGCACCGGTGCGTCCACCGTGAGGACGAGGGCAGTGCAGCCTGCGGCCTCGGCTCGAGCGACCAGCGCGGCCGTGGCGTCACGGTCCCGGTAGACGTAGAGCTGGAACCACAACGGCGCGTTGGCGGCCTTGCCGACGTCCTCGACGGGGGTGTTCGAGAGGGTCGATAGCGTCATCGCGCACCCTGCGGCACCGGCGCCTCGCACCGTGGCGAGCTCGCCTTCGGGATGGGCCAGACGATGAAACGCTGTCGGCGCAACGACCACCGGAGAGGAGAGTTCGGTCCCGAACAGGGTGGTCTGGGTCGACACGTCGCTCACATCCACGAGGACCCGGTAGTGCAGCTCGATCTGCCCCCAGGCGGCTCGATTGGCGCGCAGGGTCACCTCGTCGTCGGCGCCCGACCGGTAGTAGTCCCAGGCGGGAGCGGGGACCTTCGCCGCCGCCAGGGCCTCGAACTCTTCGACGTTCATGGGATCGGTCATCGGACACTCCATATCGCGGACAGCAAGCCCTCGGGACGAGCGTGCCGCACCGCGTCCGCGGGCGCGAGCCCTGCCACCGGGTCCCGCTCCCCGCGCGGCCCGGGCCCCTGGCATCCTCTTTGCTCCAGTCGTCACCCATATGCACCACCCACTCCTTCTCGCTGCCCTCCTCATGTTTCTCGCCGGATGTCCCGGTGACCCCTGCGCTGACGAGGTATCGGGCTGGATCGAAGTGGGCGAGGGGACCGTGGGTTTCAAGCCCATCGAGGATGGCGCTGTGCTCGGGGTCGAGCGGGGAAGCCAGGGCGGGCAGCACGTGTGGGTGAGCCTGCAGGGCGATGGAATGCATCCCGGGAGCCGCGACGTGAGTGAGGGGCTGCGCAACGACGACTTGCCCTGGATCTCGTTCGAGTTGGAGAGC
>JAGSHC010000174.1 GCA_023954745.1 Deltaproteobacteria bacterium
ACTCCAACATTCAAGGCACCGACCCCGTCGGCGCCCTAGTCACGTTCAGAGACGGTCGCCCGGACAAGAAGGGCTACCGCATCTTCAAGATCAAGACCGTCGAGGGCTCCGACGACTTCGCGACCATGAAGGAGGTCCTCGGTCGCCGCTTCAAGCGAGCCCTCAACGGCGACAAGGGTTGGGAGCTCCCCGACATCGTTCTCATCGACGGAGGGCGAGGGCAGCTGAACATGGTCGTGGCCGCCTGCCGCGAGCTCGGCGTCGAGGTCCTCGGCCCCGGCGGGAACCCGCTCCCCGTGGGCAGCCTGCCGGGCGATCGACTGAGCCGTCGCGACCGGCTCAACCGCGTGGCGCGAGGTGAGAAGGCCGGCTGGTGGGACGTGCCCGATGCCCCGGACGACCCGGGCGCCAGCATCTTCGAGGCCGCGAAGGCCGCGGAAGAGAAGGCAAGAGCCCGAGCGCGTGGCGAGCTCGAGGAGCCAGGCCCCGGCGGGAAGCCGCTCTCCATCCGGCTGATCTCCATCGCCAAGCCTCGCGAGGGCGAAGCCGCCGACAAAATCTACGAGCCGGGACGCGCCAACCCCGTCTCGTTCCGGCCCTATTCGGCGGGCCTGCATCTCCTCCAAGCGCTCCGCGACGAAGCCCATCGCTTCGGCGTCTCCCACCACCGCAAGCTCCGCTCCAAGCGCACCCTGACGTCGGAACTGGACAGCATTCCGGGGGTGGGCCCCACCCTTCGCAAGAAGCTCCTACGCCACTTCGGGAGCATGAAGCGACTGCGACGCGCGTCGGCCGAGGACATCGCCAGCGTCAAGGGAATCGGCAAGGCGAAAGCAGCCACCATCGCCGAGGCCCTGGGGAAGCCGGAGTGACCCGAGAGGCGGACGTACCCGAGAGGAGGGCCTGATGGCAGAGCAGGATTGGTGGGCCAACGAAGACGGAGACTGCGTCAGCGTGGGGATCGCGGCCCCGGCCTTCGGCAAGGACGGGCTCGATGTGGAGATTCGGGTCGTGCCCTCCCTCCAGGACGCCTGGCGCGCCGCCAAGAACTCGGTGGTGCGGGCGAAGTCCCCAACCTGGGCGACGATCGAGGAGGCTATGCAGCGTGAAGGGTCCGTCGAGGTCTCTATCGAGACCATGCAAGCCATCATCGCCGAGCGGGTGGTGATCTCCGGGGAGGAGCCTGATGGATCCTCTCTCGTGCACCCCGCCCAGCGAGAGGCGCTGACCTGGCTGCGGGAGAACGCGGACGCGCTGCACGCCGAGATCACTCGGGTCGCCGCCGAGCGCGCGCAGAACGAGCTGGAGGAGAGGCTGGAGTGGGATGAGCGCGTGCGGGCGCGCGACATGGCCGATCGTCGAAGCCTCCGGCGCACCAACGTGCCGCACGGACTCGACGAAGAACCTGACCCCTTTGGCCATCGTGAGCTGGACCCTTGGGACGACAACGAAGACGACGACTACGCCGCCTCACTCTTCGACTCCCACGAAGGGCGCCGGCGGCCTCCCAGCCGGCCCAAAGCCGAGCCGGTCACCTTCTCCATCCACACCGCGATCATCGAAGAGCCCGACAGCGATGACCGGTGCGAGATTGGTCTACGGGGCAACTGGTCGCTGGACGAAGAGCACGGCCTTGGCGTCCGGGTGTACGACGGCGAAGTCATCGAGATGGGAGAGCAGAGCATCACGTTCTGAGCCCCCGGGACCGCAGGCCCCTAGTGAGCCGCGAACCGCGCCCGGTATGCCGTCGGGGTCACCCCCCGGACTCGGAGGAACGTGCGGCGGAGCGTGTCCTCTGACCCGAACCCACAGTCCGCCGCGACGCTGGCGACCGTGTCGTCGGCGCTCACGAGGAGCCTCTGGGCCGCCTCGACCCGCACGCGGGTGACGAAGGCCGCGGGGGTCTCACCTGTTTGTTGCCGAAACACGCGCGCGAAGTTACGAGGGCTCATGCCCGCGCGCGCTGCGAGACCCGCCACCCGGTGGTCTCCTGCGGGGTCCCGTATGACGCCCGCCACCAGGCGCCTCATCCGGTCGTCCAGACCCGCCCCAAGACGGAGGGCAGAGCCGAACTGGGACTGACCACCCGGGCGGTGGGCGAACATCACCAGGACCTGCGCGACCGAGAGCGCGAGGCGAGGCCCTCCGTCGCGCCGAATGAGCTGGAGGGCGAGGTCGATGCCCGCGCTCGCACCAGCCGAAGTCCAAACGCGACCATCTTCGGTGTAGAGCGCGTCGTCCTCCACCAGCGCGGCGGGCACACACTCCCGGAGCCGTTGCAGCGCCAACCAGTGCGTCGTGCAGCGCCGACCATCGAGCAGACCGACGTCCCCCAAGACGAACGTGCCCATGCACACCCCCACCACCCGCTCGGCCGCGTCCGCGAGGCGCGCAATCTGGGTGCGCAGCTCGGGAGAAACGGGGGCGTCGGGGATCTCCAGGGCACCGCCGACAACGAGGGTGTGCAGGTCTGCCACGTCGGCGATGGCAGCCGTGGCCAGCACCGGGCCTGCGGCGGACCGTGTGGCGTCCTGCACTCCCACGAGATCGAGGGTGTAGAGCGGGGGCCGGTCTCGCGACGCCAGGATCCGATTCGCCGCTTCGAAGGCTTCGTACAGCCCCATCACGCCAATCAGCTGTCCACCCGAAGGGAGAACCACGACGACGCGAAGAGGCAATGGCAGAAAACGTCGGTCACTTGTCATTTCCGCCACCCTAGACCCCACCCTAGGGTCCGGCCATGACGAATCACGACGACTACATCCTGTTCGCAGCCCCGTTCACCTGCTCCCTCGCCGTGCACATCGCCTTGCGCCAGCGGGGCCTCCCGGTCTCGATCCGCTGGGTTTCGCGTGGGCCGGGGCGCCTGGTCCCCGACGATGAGCTCGCGAGGGTCAACCCCAAGCGCAAGGTGGCAACTCTCGTGTTGCCCTCCGGCGAGGTCCTCACGGAGAACGCCGGCATCCTCCTCTATCTCGATGAGACCCATGGCCCGTCCCGCGATGCGGCCGTACGAAGACGACTCATCGAGTGGTTGACCTATCTCGGAACGGAGCTCCACAAGCAGGTGCTCGCCCCGGTCTTCGACCGCGAAACGGGCGACGTTCAGCGGCAGGACGCCCGAGACCGGCTCCTTCCACCGGTCCTCGACCACCTGGCGGAGGAGCTTGCGGAATCAGCCACCCTTCTCGGCGGAAGCGAGCCTTCCCCCGCGGATGCCTACCTCTTTTGGGGCTTGCTGCTCCTGCGGCATCGGTGGCCCGAAGACGTGCAGCACCCTGCCCTCACTGGGTTCTTGGAGCGGATGCAGGGCATTCCGTACGTGCGGGAGGTGTTGTCGATTGAAGCCCAACAGCGAGCAGCCTCCGCGGCGTAAGTGCTAGACAACCCGTCAGCGCCTCAGCCCTCGGGCTGAGCGTGAACGAACGGAGAGACGATGCCGGAGCGCGAGTTCGAGGCCGGTGAGAATGGGCGCAGCGTCATGGTGGCGATTGACGCCCCCTCCATGGGCGAGGGAGACCTCGACGTCGAAGTCCGTGTCGTCGCCGCCGTCCAGAGCGCCTGGCTCGCGGCGCGAGAGGCGGGCCCCGAGCAGCCGCCGGCGGACTCGCTGATGCACCCGGACCAGCTGAAGGCCCTCGATTGGCTCGAGGAGAACGAGGCGGCGGTGGCCGAGCTGATCGGACAAGCCGCGGGTCGGTACGCCTTCTACGGCGAGACGGAGTACAACCCCGATCTGGATGACGAGCGCGACGACCCACCGGACGCCGTGGAGGTCTTCATCGAGCTCGCCATCATCGAGCAGCCCGACAGCGCAGGCCGGTGCGGGTTCCGCTTCCAGGGCAGCTGGTCCGAAGACGAGGAGCACGGCCTGGGTGTGATCCTCTACGACGGAGAGATCATCGAGATCGGCGCCCAGGACATCGCGGTCTGAGTCCCACCGGGAGCCGGGCCAGGAGCTCGACGCGCCGCTCTACCAGAGGTCGATGACGAGCTCCTCCATGTCGAGCGCGCGCGCGACGGCGTTCATGACCTCGATGTCGTCATCGAAGCCCTCTTCACTCTCCATGTCGTCGTCGCCGTCGTACTCCGACGTGAAGTAGCGACACGCAGCCTGGACCGCGATGTGGTGCTCGTCGGGCCCACCCTTGCGCAGGGTCTTCAGCAAGCCCATCAGCGACTCGGCGAGCTGGCGCGCCTTCTCCACCGCGACCACTTCGCTGATCTCGCCCGTGGCCTTCACGAGGCTGAAGTACTTCTTCACTTCGCCCGCGAGGACCTTGGGGGGCTGAAGGTCAGCATCGTTGCGGAAGTCCGCGAACATCTCCCGGGCTTCGGGGGGCAGATCGCGGGTCAAGCTGGACCAGAAGGCGTCAGACATCTGGTTGATCCTAGATCAAGACAGCGCCGGGCGTGCCATCCCCCACCACTCTGCCGGGGCAGAGCAGTGTCGGGACGGCCGCGGGTTCGGCGGAGACGCCGGGTCGGACGCTACGCGCCCAGGTCAGCGCGGATCTTGTTGAGCGCGCTGCCCGCCTTGAACCACTCGATCTGGTCGTCGTTCAGCGTGTGGGCCACCTCGAAGGAGTCCACGCTGCCATCGCTGTGGGTCAGCTCCAGGGTCAGGTTCTTGCCGGGGGCCAGCTCCGTGACGCCACGAATGGCGACCCGGTCGTCTTCCTGCACGAGGTCGTAGGACGCGGGGTTCACGAACGTCAGCCCGAGCACGCCCTGCTTCTTGAGGTTCGTCTCGTGGATGCGCGCGAAGCTGCGCACAATGACCGCCGTGCAGCCCAGGTGCCGTGGCTCCATGGCCGCGTGCTCGCGGGAGCTTCCCTCGCCGTAGTTCTCGTCGCCGAAGACCACCCAGCCGCGGCCGTTGGCCTTGTAGTTGCGGGCGACGGCGGGGAACTTCTTCGTCTCGCCGTCCAGCTGGTCCTTGCCGTGGCCCGGGTTCTCCTTGGCGAACGCGTTCACCGCGCCGAGGAACATGTTGTTGCTGATGTTGTCGAGGTGGCCGCGGTACTTGAGCCACGGACCGGCCTGACTGATGTGGTCGGTGGTGCACTTGCCGAAGGCCTTCAGCAGCACGATCTGGTCCTCGAGGTCCTTACCGTCCCACACCGAGAAGGGCGTCAGACGCTGCAGGCGCTCGTGCACATCGGGGATCGCGACCTCGACGCCGGAGCCGTCCGCCGGAGCCTCGACGAACCCACCGAAGCTCAGCTCGAGGCCACCTTCGGGCAGCTCGTCGCCCTCGGGCTCGCTCAGGCTGATGCCGTCGATGCTGTCCCGGGTCGGGTCGAAGTCGAGCCGGCCGCTCAGCGCGATGGCCGTCACCAGCTCCGGGGAGCCGATGAAGCTCAGGGTGGTGGGGAACCCGTCGTTGCGCTTCTTGAAGTTGCGGTTGAACGAGTTGACGATGGAGTTGAGCTCGGTGCCGTCGGTGTCGTCGCGCTTCCACTGGCCGATGCAAGGACCGCAGGAGTTCGACAGGATCGTCCCCCCGATGGCCTCGAGGTCAGCCACGAAGCCCGCTGCCTTGATGGTCTCGAACACCGTGTCCGACCCGGGGGAGATCCACAGGGGGATCTTCGCCTTGAGGCCCTTCGCCGTGGCCTGACGCGCGATGTGCGCCGAACGGGCGATGTCCTCGTAGGAGGAGTTGGTGCAGGACCCGATGAGGGCGTTGGTCACATTGACCGGGTAGCCCTTCTCGGGGGCCTCGTCCTTCATGTCCGCGATGGCGCGCACCAGGTCGGGCGTGTGCGGCCCCGCGAGGTGAGGCGTGAGCTCGGAGAGGTCGATCTCGACGATGCGGTCGAAGTAGTTCTCGGGGTTGGCCTCGACGTCTGGATCGGCCACGAGGTGCTCGGCGTTCGCCCGGGCAAGCTCAGCCCACTCGCCGCGACCGCTGGCCTCGAGGTACTCGGCCATCTTCTCGTCGAAGGGGAACATCGAGGTGGTCGCGCCGTGCTCGGCGCCCATGTTGCAGATCGTGCCCTTGCCGGTGCCCGACAAGGTGCGCGCGCCGGGACCGAAGTACTCGACGATGCTGTTGGTGCCGCCCTTCACGGTGAGGATCTCGCACACCTTGAGGATGACGTCCTTCGCCGACGCCCACCCGTTGAGCTTGCCGGTGAGCTTGACGCCGATGAGCTTCGGGGCCTTGACCTCCCAGGGCATCCCCACCATGACGTCCACGGCGTCCGCGCCGCCGACGCCCACGGCGACCATTCCGAGGCCACCGGCGTTCACGGTGTGAGAGTCGGTGCCGATCATCATCCCGCCGGGGAAGGCGTAGTTCTCGAGCACCACCTGGTGGATGATCCCGGCGCCGGGCTTCCAGAAGCCGATTCCGTAGCGGGCGCTGACCGTCTCGAGGAAGTCGTAGACCGCCTCGTTGATGTCGATGGCCTGCAGGAGGTCGGACTTCGCACCCTTGCGTGCCTGGATGAGGTGGTCGCAGTGCACGGTGGAGGGAACGGCGACCTTGTCGCGGCCGGCCATCATGAACTGGAGCAGCGCCATCTGGGCGGTGGCGTCCTGCATGGCCACGCGATCGGGACGGAGCAGGAGGAAGTCTTCGCCTCGGGCCCAGCCCACATCGTTGGGATCGTCGAGGTGGGAGACGAGCACCTTCTCGGCGAGGGTGAGGGATCGGCCGAGCTTGGCGCGCGCTGCCTCGAGGGCGGCGGGGAGCTTGGCGTAGTGGTTCTTGACCAGGTCGAGGGCGTCGGACATCGAGAGGACTCCACGTACAAGGGGCTCTGGGCCGTCGCCCGTGCAATTCGGGGGGCCCTGAAAGGGCGCGGAAGATAGCAAAACAAGGGACGCGCGGACCATCAGAGATGGTCTGTAAGGGTCGGTCAGGACACTCAGGCGGGCTATTCCGCTAGAATTGGGCGTGTAGAGGAGTCAACGCAGCCGTGGCGCGAATCTCGATCATCAGCAATGGGAAGCTCGTTCAGGACGTCCAGTTGACGGCCGGCGAGATGTATATCGGCCGCGGCGACGACGCCACGATTCAGTTGAAGCATCCCCTCATCTCTCGAAAGCACGCGCGGCTGTACCTCAGCCCCGCCGGCTACATCATCGAGGACCAGGGCACCAAGAACGGCACCTTCGTGGGTGGCCGCCGCGTGCAGAGGCATCGCCTCGGGGACCTCGACGAGCTCGAGATCGCCGACTTCATCCTCCGGTACCACGCCGACGGGTTCGTCCCCGAGCAGGACGAGATGCCGCCCGAGGAGAGCAAGGACGGCGGCGCGGGCGGAATGGTCGCCGGAGATCGCAAGAAGGATCGGGCAAAGAGCCCCCTCGAGGCCTACATGGAGGCCCTCAAGCGAGGCGGAAGCAACGCGACTGCGGCCATCCCCCCCGCTGCGATGGCGCGACTGCGGGAGCAGGCCCGCGCGAAGGCCACGCCGCGGCTCGAGGTGGACGGCAACTCCATCAGCCTCGAGAAGGAAGAGATGATCGGCGCGTTCAAGGACGGCTCGGACATTCAGCTTCAAGGCGGTTGGTTCTGGGTGAATCGCGCCGTGCGCATCACCCGCAAGAACATGGCTGTGAGCATCGAGGGCCTCAGCTTCTGGGCGCCGGTGCGGATCAACGGAGACAAGATCTCCGAGCCCACGAAGATCAAGCCGGGGGACTTCATCCAGGTCGGCAAGAGCAAGCTGAAGCTCACCGAAGGCGACGCCCCTTTCTAGAACCGTCGGCCTCGCGTGACGCCCGATCTCGGCGTCGGCTGCGGCGCTCCCTCTTGCGGCGTATTGCACATACGCCTCATCGCTCGCTTCTGGCCTCCTTGACCTCGGGCGCCACACGAGCCCTCATCTGAGGGCACCGCATTCCGCATGGCGCGCTTTGGTGACGCCGGCACCATCTATGTATGGCTTTCTCTCAGGCTCTGAGCGGCGTCGATCGGGCGTGGCTTCGCATGCATACCCCCGCCAACCCCATGGTGATCTCGGGGTTCTTCGCCTTCGATCGCACCATGGACCTCGACGCGCTGCGCCTCACCGTGGCCGAACGGATGTTCGCGTTCCCGCGGTTCCGCAGTCGCGTCGTCCACAGCGCCACGGGGCCTCGCTGGGTAGACGTTGCGGACCTCGACGTCCGGGAGATCGTCGGCGAAGAGGAGCTGCCCGCCCCCGGCGACGAGGAGGACCTGCGTCGCTTCGTAAGCGTCGCCGTCACCCGGCCCCTCGCCATGGACCGTCCGCTGTGGCGCATGACGCTCCTCCGACGCCCGACCGGGGATGTCCTCCACTTCCTGATTCATCACGCCATCGGCGACGGCATCGCCCTGATGAAGGTGCTGCTCTCGCTGTGCGACGGAGCAGAGGACGAGTCCGTGCGACGCACCGGCCACTCGGGCAAGGGCGCCGGCCCCGTTCCGAAGCGGGTCCAGGACGAGGTGCGCGCGTTGCTGCGGTCCGGAAGTCAGCGGGACGCCGTCGCCACTCTGCACGCCGCGAAGGCCTTGCTCGGCGACGGGCTCCGCCTCTTGCGCCACCCCCGGCAAGCGGGACGCCTGTTGCATGCCGCGAGTCCGTGGGCCGACTCCCTCGCCCACCTCTCCCTGCTCTCGCCCGACCCCCCGACGCCGCTGAAGTCGCGCTTGGCTGGGGCGAAGGTGGCGGCGTGGAGCGCTCCCCTCTCTCTCGCGGACGTGAAGCACGCCGCAAAGACACACGGGGCCACGATCAACGACCTGCTGCTGGCATCCGTCGCCGGCGCGCTACACCGGCACCTCGAGTCCCTGGGCCAGCCGCTCCCACCCGACCAGGGGCTCAGGGCCCTGGTCCCCATCAACCTGCGTCCGCCCAGTACGGCGGCGAGGCTCGGGAACCACTTCGGCCTCATCCTCCCCGAGCTCCCCGTAGGGGAGGTGGACCTCCTCGCGCGACTGCACAAGACCCGGGACGAGATGGCACGCATCAAGAACTCGGTGGAGCCAGCCATCAGCTTCGCGCTTCTTCAGGCCATCGGGCACGCCTCCGACGCGGTGGAGGAAGAAGTGCTTCGGTTCTTCGGCTCGAAGGCGAGCCTCGTCCTGACGAACGTCCCCGGGCCGCGAAGGCAGCTCTCCCTCGCCGGAGCGCCGGTCCGTGACCTGATGTTCTGGGTGCCTCAGGCAGCGGAGCTCGGACTGGGGGTGAGCCTGCTGAGCTACGCAGGCCGGGTCCACCTGGGTGTCATCGCGGACTTCGGCGTGGTGCCGGACCCAGCGGCCCTGCTTCGGGAGATCCGTCGGGAGTTGGGGCGCCTCGGGGTGCCGCAGGTCGACTGACTGCGCCGGTCAGAGGGCCTACACGGAGAGGCGCGGGTCCTTCGGGCCTTCGGTGTAGACCACCTCCACACCATGGGACATCAGGTAGTCGATGCCGTTGGCTCCGGCGTATCCGCCGCTGACCACGTAGACCCGCGAGATCCCCGCGTGGTGGATCAGCTTGCTGCACATCATGCAGGGCTCCCCGGTGACGATGAGCCAGGCGTCCTGGGTCGCCACGCCGCTCGCCGCGCAATTGCAGACCACGTTCATCTCGGCGTGATGACAGCCGATCTCCATGCGGGTCCCGCTCTGTACGCCCAGGGTGTCGCGCAAGCAGTCGTCGCCACCACACAGGTGCCCACCGCCTCGGGGCCCGCCGTTGTACCCATCCATGAGGATGACGTTGCGCTTGGGGTCGAGCAGCAGAGCGCCGAACTTGCGGCGGGGGCAGTTGCTGGCTTTCGAGAGCGCGAGGCACTGCTCGATTCGGATACGGAGGTGCTTTTCCTTCATCGCGGCGATGGTACTCCCACGCTCACGCGGGCGCCGAGGACCGAGACCGCAAGAACAACGCTCCGAGGACGGCAAGCACCAGGTAGATCGGCACGGACCAGAGCACGACCGTGCGGAACCCGTAGTTGATGATCAGCACCATCGCCGCGGTGCTGCCCACGGCAGAGCTGAGGGTGGCCAGCCCGAACGTCATCGGCACGAGCTGCGGCATCCCCTTCTCGACGGTGCGCGTGGCGCCGAAGGGATAAAAGGTGCCGAGCACCGCCGCGAGGGGCCCCACAGCCAGCAGGGCCACGAGGGAGCGGACCAGAAGCGGCCAGGTGATGGCGTAGGGCAGCACGTTCTCAATGAGGAAGAGGGTGCCGGGGACGGCGATGGCCGCGGCCACGGGGGAGAACCAACCAGGCAATGGACTGCCAGCCACCTCGCGCCGCTCCACGAAGGCCGAACCCAGACCGTTGGCGAGGAGGAACGAGGCGAGCACCACGGCGATGGAGTACAGCGGGGCTCCCATGAAGAGCTCCAGCTTCGCCATCAGGCCGATCTGCGCCAGCATGTACGCGACGCCCGAGCCCAGGAACCACACCGTCAGCGGCAGGGGGAGTCGGCGCCCCCCACGGGGGACGAGCTGCAGCAGCAGAACCAGGGCACCCGCCAGCGCTCCGAAGAGCAGCAAGGTGAAGCCCTTGATCCAGCTCAGCCGGTAGTAGATGTCCTTCATCTTCGTGGCGCTGGGGGCCAACTCGAAGTCTGCGAGGTTGACCGTGCGCTCGTAGGGCCGGTCGTCGGTGGGGAGCCGACGGTCGGGATCGATGGGGTCCCTGACCCAGCCCGTCACCCTCTTGTGGATCCGGCGGGCAGGGTCGAACAGGACCCGGCCACGATCCTTCTTGCCGTTCCACTTGCGAGCGATCTGGTTTCGCGACGTGCGACTGATCCCGTCCGGCTTGACCATGAGGGTCCACACCTCACCCACGCCCTCGGTGCTCCCCACGATGGAGACCGCGTCCTCGAGGGGGCCCAGGCCTCGCTCCTCGAAGATGCGCTTGAACCACTGGATCTTGTGCTCTGAGGGCTGCACCCCGAAGACGATTCCACCGCCGGGGGCCAGCAGGTCCAGATAGGCCTCCATGGCCTCCCGGGTCTCCAGGAACTTGCGCGAGTGGCCGGTGCGGGTCGCGTACTGAGCCCCATTGCTCGCCACGTAGATGAGGTCGTACTTCTCCTCGGCCCGCTCGAGGAAGGCCCGGCCCTCGTCGATCCGCAGATCGATGTCCGGCAGGGCCCAGAACTTCTTGAACCCCCACCCGCCGCGCACCAACCACGGGACGCGGGCGTTCAACTCCACCCCCGTGATCTCCATCTCCCCCTTGCTGTGCTCGTAGAGCAGCATCATGTCGCGACCCGCTCCGGCGAAGATCACCAGCGCCTTCTTGGGCTGGAGCCCGAGCAGCCATGGAAGACCATGGGTGCCGTTGTACAGCCCCTTGTTCTGGAGACGCTTCGGGCGCCACGAACGCAGCCGTACGTTGCTGATCCCGTCGTCGTGCACGACGCGCGTCTCCGTCGCCCCGGTCTCCTCGTCGGTCCACCGCACCAGCCCCACGCGGGAGACCTCGTTCCACCGGTGCGTGAGCTCCTCGACCGATCGGCCATTGGCGTACCGCACGCCCAGGGCGTCCGGGTCCGGGCGCTCCGTGAACACCAGCTGGAACGTGGCCAGCAGCATCAAGACGCCGAGGACGAGGCCCAACCCCTGGCGGGCGCGTGGCCGTTGGGCCTGCGGCAGGCTGGGCAAGCCCGCGAAGCCGAGAGCGGCGAGCACGAAGACCAGCACGACCGGCATGTCGAAGAAGTGCAACAGCACAGGCGCCGCAAAACAGGCCAGCGCGGACCCCACGAGATCGTAGGCGTAGAGCTTGCCCACGTGATCTGCGCCGGCGCGAAAGCAGAGCGACAGCACGACGCCGCCCAGCCCGAAGATCGGCGTGAACACGAGCAGCATCGTCGCGATGCGGCCCGCCTCTCTCAGCGGGTTCTGCAGCTTGTAGTGGGTGAGGTTGAAGACGTGATTGAAGAGGAAGAACCCCAGGAGGAGGCAAAGCAGCGTCGTGATCCACAGAGCGGGGACGAGGCGTTCGAGCCACTTCGGGTCGAGGTCCCGGCGCAGGAGGTGCATCACCGTGGCGCCGATCCCGAGCCCGAACATCGCGACGGGGATGGCGACGAAGGCGGAGACGCTGCCCAGCAAGACCGGGTAGAGCCGCGCCAGCAAGATCTCGAGGGCGAGCAGGGTGAAGGCGACCGCGGCCACAGTCATCGATCGGTCGGTCATGCGCGCAGATCCTCCCCAGGGAGGAGTCATCCTACGAAGGGACGGAGGCGGCGTCGCGGGCGCGAGCGACCCCGACCGGACTTCCGTACCCAAGGGAGTACGGCGCCGCACCCGGGGGCCGGATGTTCCTCACCCGCACCGACCGGTATCTTCCGCGAATGAACCGACAGTCCTGGTGCGCACTCCTCACGGGTCTCCTCGTCTCTGGCTGCGCAACGCCCCCCACCGGCGAGACCGAGTTCCTGAGGCTCGAGGGCTCGCAGGACTGGTTCGTCCTCTGGCAGGGCTTCGAGCACGCGTGGACCCACAACCATCGCTGGAACCGCTTCGGAAACTGGGTGGAGCCCCTGGACGACTGCGGGGCGGCGCGGTGCTTTGGTGCAGCTCACTCAGCTGCGAGCGGGACCAGCGCGGACACGGCGACCTTCAAGAGCGAGCTGGTGGAGATCACCGCGCCCGGAGTGGGCTTCGCCCAAGCAACGGGCGTCATCGTGGCGAGCGACCTGATGAACGTCGACGGGATCTGGACGCGAGCCCAATCCGTGCGCATTCCCCTGGCCGACCTGCCGGCGGACCAGGCTGCGGCACTACGCGACCGCGAGTCCTTCCTCGCTGTGCTGAATGGCTGGGACCTGCACGCCGAAGACGAGTGGGCGGCCGCGAAGCCCATCGACTTCGCCCTCGAGGTCGATCCTCCGCGCTACGTGGCCTCAGCCGACGCCATCGACGTGGTGTGGCGGACGTTCCTCCGGATGGGCTGCTCCACGGAGGAGTGCTTCGAGGAGGGAGCATTCAGCTACGAGATCACCGCGCAGCTGGCGGTGATTGGCTGGGACGATGAACTTTCAGTCGGCGGGAGCGAGCGCTTCGAGCACACCTACGGATGGGATGCCCCGTCGAACCCGCTCGGCCACGGCAACAACGCGACCGCCGAGGAGCTCCAGCTCGAGCCCATCGAGGCAGTGCTGCCGCGCAGTCTGCCCAGCGCCGGCTCGGTCGCGGCGATGACGCGCCTGGTGCTTCACCTCTTCCACTGGAAGGAGGGGGTGGAGAACGTCGATCAGCACATGGTCGAGTGGCGAAGCCACGTGGGCGTGGTCGAGGCAGATGGCTCGCTCCCCCTCGAGCTGATGTTCAAGAACTGGACCGAGGGCATGACCCAGTACCAGGGGTTCGCCTACAAGGACGTGGGAGCGGCGACGATGTCGACGGACCTCGTCCTCATCGAGGTTCCCGGTACGGACGACCTTCCCCGCACTGCCTGGAGCGGATACCACTCGTGGGCCGGCGAGGACCAATCAGCGGCCGACGACGCCGAAGCAGTCACTCGAAGCTGGGAGCAGACACAGTGAGCGCGCTCCGAGGTCTCCTGCTGGTCGCCACCTTGGGAATCGCGGCCTGCCCGCTCCCCGATCCCGAGCCTTTGGCGGAGGACATTCCCGGCTTCGATCCATGCCGTGCGACCCATCTCGAGGAGGACACGTACTCCCTGTGCCCCCTCGACGCGGCGTTCCCCTACGACGCGTGGATCTCGGGGGTGATCGTGGGGGTGCCAGCGTTCTCGGAACCGGCGGCGACCCTGAGCTTTCAGACAGACGATGGGCCCGTGTGGAGCCTGTCAGCCCTCTCGGACTATGGGTTCGCGCTTCAACGCGCTGCCTGGTCCGCGGAGCTCGAGGCAGACGCACCCCCCATCGAGCTGCGCGTGGGGGCGCCGTGCGACGACACGGAGCACTGGTTCGCCGTCCGGTCGGCGACGACGGGGGAGCTACTGGCAGCCGCGGGCAGCGCGGCCACGGTGACCATCGATGACTGGACCGTGGACAGCTCGATGCCGGGGGACAAGTGCCCCGAGCCCATCGACGACTGCCCGTGCTCCGAGCAGTGCACCGTCAGACCACTGCGGTTCGCCCGCGGGGACAGCGAAGTGGACCTCTACCCCTCCGAACGAGCCCTCATGAGAGGCAACTTCGAAGCGCTGACCTTCGAGAGCTGGACCGCCGTCGGCGAGTCCACCTGCCCCGACGGCCAAACCGAAGGCCACCGCTGGCTCCTCCTCGGATACACCGAGTAGCCCGTACGCCGACCGAGGGAGTGAGCGCCGCCGAAGGCGAGATCGCTGAGGGCCGCGGAGCCGCGCGAGGTCAAGGAGGCAAGCGAGGAGACGACTGAGGCGTGCTTCAGCACGTCGCAGGGAGCGAC
>JAGSHC010000246.1 GCA_023954745.1 Deltaproteobacteria bacterium
CGAAGTTCGGGCTTCATAACTCCAGGCCCCAGGCGTATTCCTAGGTCGAGGGCGGCGCCCTCTTCGACGGAGTGACCATGAGCAACGCGACCCCCATCCCCCTCGGCCGGCTCGGCAGCGGCCTCTGGGCCCTCAAGACCCGGCTCCAGTTCACCGGCTGGCTCCAGTTCCTCCCTTCGGGCGTCTTCGCGTCGCTCTTCCTCATCGTGGCCGCGATCGCGAAGTGGCTCGGCGCATCGCAGGCAGTGGTGGGGGTGCCCCTCGTCATCGGGGGTGGGTTCGCGTTCTTCTTCGCGTTCGATCTCGCGACGGGCAAGTTCGGTCTACGCCCCAGAGAGGCGATGCCCACGGCCCTGCCGGCGATGGACGCCTTCGACTTGATGCGTACCCGCCGGTCCTGCCGGTCGTTTCAGCCTCGCCCGCTGACCGATGCCCACCGCGACCGTCTCGTCGAACTCGCTCGGGCGGGCACCGCTCCCGAACAGCTGCTCGGCGAGCACCGCATCCGGTTCGAGTACATCGCGGCGCCCCTGACCGTCTGGCCCGTCATTGGGGCGAAGGAGTTCTTCGTGGCCATCGCCCCGAAGGAGTACTCGCGCACCGCGGTCATCGACGTGGGCCGCAGTCTGCAGAAGGTGGTTCTGGAGGCCACGCGCATGGGGGTCGCCACGTGCTGGATCGGACCCGGTGCAGACCACACCAGCATCCTCGCCACCCTGGGCGAGCGCTTCGATCCCCACCGCGACCACATCATCTGCGTCTGCGCCCTGGGGTACCGGTCCCGCTTCATCCCGGTGGTGCTCCGGCTCATCCTGTCCATCCAGCGACGTCGGCTCCCCCTCGGGGAGTTGTTCTTTGCCGAGCCTACCTTTCGCACGCCTCTCGACCCTGAGGCCGAGCCCTTCAGCGAGTTTGGTCGGTGCTACGAGGTCTGCCAGTGGTCTCCGTCGTCCTTCAACGCCCAACCCACGAGAGCGGCTGCCGTGACGAGCACCACCGACGAGGGAGAGCGCCTCGCGCGCTTCGACTTCGCCGCGTCGACCACGTCTCGGTTCTACGCACCGGTGGCGCTGGGGATCTGGCTGGCGAACTGGGAGACCGGCTGCGAGGCCTTGGGAATCCCTGGGGCGCTTCGGATCCTCGACGAGGAGGAGCGCGAGGTGCGGGACGCGGACGAGCTGCCTCGCTACGACGCCAGTTGGGTCGCCGCCTGAGGGGAGGCGAGGTCCCGCGGTGGGCCTCAGTCCGAGAACGTCTCCACCCAGTACTTCGCTCGAGCGAGGGTCAACTGCTGGCTGTGGATGGTGTTCCAGGTGCCGTCATCCCAGATGAGGGACAGGCTCGGCACGGAGTTCGACACGATGTGGGCGTCCATCTGGCTGCCCGCCTCCATCATCACGGGCACGTTGGGCGTGGGATGCCGCTCGAACCAGCGGTCCAGGGTCGCCGCGTCCGCTGGCGCACCGTTCTGGTCCTCGACCACGAGGGTGATCCAGTAGATGCGTCCGTCCGCGACCGCCTCGCGCACGATGTTGTACTCCTGAAGCCACTCCACGGACGACGGGTTCTCGCCGTCGAGCCACTCAGCCATGCGGTGGCAGGGGCCGCACCACTCGGCGGACTTGTCGATGATGATGGGCTTGTCCCAGCCCAGGAAGTCGTAGAGATCGATGGCGTCGCCGAACTGGTCGATGCCCGTCATGCGCGGGATGAGTCCGTCTTCCTCCGCGGAGGCGCCCCAGCCAGGATCCTCGATGTCGTCCTTGTTGGGGTTGAACGGCCAGCCGCCGGCGTAGATGACGCTGTCCTCATCCGTCGGGTCGGTGCCGACGAGGAACTCGTCCCCGTCGGAGTAGCCGTCTCCGTCGGTGTCCATTTCGTCGTCGTCGGTGCCGAGCTCCTCTTCGACGCACTCGTCCAGGCCGTCCTCGTCCTCGTCGATGCTCGCGTCGCACGTGGGCTCTGGCTCGTCGTTGTTGCCTTCGACGGGGCAGCCGGCGAGCGCGAGGGCGGAGAGGAGAGAAGTGAGGATGAGCGTGCGGGACATGGATGATCTCCGAGGACCGAATCGTAGCGCCAAGGCTCTGACTGGCGGGCTGTGCTTTGTCGTTTTGGGGATGCCGCGGGCCGCGCTGGCTACGCGAACCAGGCGGGGCCGCCCTCGACGCCCCCAAGAGGCTTGATGTCGAGGACGAAGTCGTCCCGCAGCACGAGCATGCCGCGGTTGGGGATCTCCTCCCACACGTCGTCGGAGCTCGTGGGGTCGCTCGCGAGCAGCAAGTGCGTGTGGCTCACCCCGATGGGGCGGGGACCGAAGCAGATCTTGTTCTTCACGGGGCACACATCGGCGTCGGCGCAGCGGACCTTCTGGGTGGAGAAGGAGAGGCCACCGTTGAAGCGGGTGGCGAACATCACCGAGCCGTTGGTGAGCACGAAGTTCATCATCGACTCGCGCTCGTCTTCGCCCGTCTCCTGGGAGAGGTCGCGGATCCAGCCGAGGAGCTCGCCGAACCGCTGCCACAGGTCGTCGGGGATGGTTCCGCCGGGGGAGTCGATGTCGTAGCCGGCGCGCTCGAGTTCGCTGAGCACCAGGTAGAAGAACAGCTCGCTGTCCGTCTGACCCCAGATGCGGTCGTGGAAGCGCGGATGCACCTTGCCCAGCAGCAGCGGCCGGATCGTGTCGAAGCCGAAGATCGTGCCGTTGTGGCAGAACGTCCAGCCGTTCCAGGCGAAGGGGTGGGTGTTCTCCTGCCCCAGGGCGCCGACGGTGGCCTTGCGCACGTGCGCGATGACGGCGTGGGACGTCAGGAAGCTGGAGATCCGCGCGAAGCGGTCGTCGTCGAAGGCGGACTCGACGGACTTGATGAGGTGCGGATCCACCTCGTTGCTCAGGTAGTAGGCGATGCCCCAGCCGTGGGGATGCTTGCGTGACTGGAGCTGGAGCGCGTTCTCGGCCTTGACGAGGCTGCGCTGGACCTTGAGGTCCACTCGGCTTCGAAAGGCAAAGATTCGGCACATGGCGCTATGACTCCGTTCCCCTACCCATCGGACGTGGGGAGCGAAAACTACACAAGGCAGTTTAGAGGATCGACCCCGATCCCCTGGGGCGAGGGCCCGCGCAGGCCCCCGTGGGTCCCCTTGCTGGGCTCACCCCTCGTCGCCATACTCCGGGCGTGCTGTCCTTTGGCCCCCTCGAAATCATGCTCATCCTCGCGCTGGCGCTGGTGTTTCTCGGCCCCGAGAAGCTGCCCGAGGTAGCCCGCCAGGTGGGCAAGTTCGTCGGGCAGATTCGGCGTACGACCGACGAGCTGAAGCGGACGCTGGACGCGGAGATTCGGGACGAGGAGCGTGACCGTCGGCTGGCCGAGTACCGCGAGCGGCAGGCGGCCGCGGTGGCGGAGCGCGAGAAGACGCTGGCTGGCACCGGTGAGGCGCCGGGAGAGATCACGGGGCCCGAGGCGGAGTCTGCGGCGAACGAGCCCGCGCCGACCGAAGGGGACGCCCCGGCGGTTCCTCCTGCAGAGAGCACTCCGTGAGCGAGCCCGCGCTCGTCGAGGACGAGGACCAGAACCCCGAGAAGGAGGAGGTCGAGGAGTATCGGATGACGCTCCTGGAGCACCTGTGGGAGCTTCGTACGCGGCTCATCCGGTCTCTGCTGGCGATGGTCGTCGCGTTCTCGGTGATGCTGCCCTTCGGCGAGCAGATCAGTGCGTTCCTGCGGGAGCCGGCCACGCCCTACTTCCCCGACGGGAGCTTCTTCTCATCCCATTCGCCGCTCGAGGTGTTCGTCACCGAGCTGAAGATGTCGCTCTTCGCGGCCGTCTTCCTCGCCATCCCGGTGCTCTTTTATCAAGCGTGGTCGTTCATCGCGCCGGGCCTCTACAAGAGCGAGCGGCGCCTCGTGCTCCCCTTCGTCTTCTTCTCGACGCTGTTCTTCACGGCGGGCTCGAGCTTCGGCTTCTTCTTCATCCTCCCCTTCGCGATGAAGTTTCTGTTGGGCTTCTCGGGGGAGGGCATCAACTCCGCCATCTCCGTGGCGGCCTACCTCTCCGACGTCACCAAGCTCTTGTTGGCGTTCGGCGCGGTGTTCCAGATGCCGCTGGGGATCTTCTTCCTCGCCCGGGCCGGCATCGTCACCGGCGAGGGGCTGGCGAACTTCCGCAAGTACGCCGTCATCCTGACCTTCGTGGTGTCCGCGATGCTGACGCCCCCTGACCCGGTCACCCAGATCGGCCTCGCCCTCCCCCTCATCGTGCTCTACGAGATCGGCGTCATCACCGCGCGCATCTGGGGCAAGAAGCCCGAGGCGGAGTAGCACGAAGAGATCGGCCTGAGGGCCGAGGTCGAGGAGCCGCGACCGACGCGTATTGGTTCATACGCAAGGGAGTGAGCGACGAAGAGATCGGCCCTCAGGGGCAGCCGCTGAGGCCGTTGCAGGGCGTGACTTGGCCTGTGGGCCAGTGGATCTTCGCCACGTAGTACTGGTCGCCGTCGCCGGACATCGAGAAGCCGTACGTCTGGGCCAGCACCTGGTTCAGGTAGATGCTCAGGGTGCCGTTGGTGGTCCCGTAGTTGTCGTCGGTGCTGCCGGTGTAGTCATGCACCATCACCTGGTACCAGCCGTCGTACGGCGCCAGAGCTGGGTCCGTGATGTTGATGTTCTCGGGGCCGAAGCCGCTGATGTCGTCCAGATCGAGGTACGGGTTGTCGTAGATGTCGCCGGGCACGCCCCAGTCGAGGCCCAGGCTCGTGCAGTTGCCGAAGTAGCAGTCACTGCCGGTGTTTGGAGTGCCCTGGTTGCCGGCGCCGTCGTTGGCTTCGAGCAGGTGCAGGTCGAAGTCGTCCTCGGCGTCCCAGAAGAGCTCCACCCGGAAGTTCTCCGGCGGCAGGACCTCGATGGTCTGGGTGCAGCTGTCCGTCAGCCCCGCGGCGTCCGTCACGGTCAGAGTGCCGATGTAGCTGCCGACCACGTCCACGTACGGGCTCGTCGAGGCGTTGGCGGTGTTGGCGTTGCTGAGGGTGGTGATCGAGCCCGCCGGTGGAGCGAGGGTCCAGCTGTATTGAAGCGAGAGCGTCGGGCCGAAGCCGCCCGTGTGAAAGCTCACCGAGCTCAGCGTCACCACCTCCAGCGGGTTGGCGAAGATGGTGGAGCCGCAGACCGCGATGGGGATGCCTCCGCTCGGTGGGGGCGGGCTGCTGTCGTCGTCGTCCCCGGGTGGGTCGTCGATGGGGGTGGGGTCGGCGGTGCCCTGGACGGGAATGCGCAGCTCGGGCTCGTCGGGGTCGTTGGATGGGATGACGATGTCGGTGCTGTGGGAGCCGGCCGCCTGCGGGTTGAAGAAGACGGTGATGAACGCCCAGTCGCCGAGGGTGAAGCTGCTGCCGCTGAGCTCGGCGGCGTCGAGGCCGAAGTGGGTGCCGTCGGCGAGGGTTGCTTGTCCCACCTCCAGCAGCCCGGGGCCGCCGTTCCCCACCAGCACCGTCTGCGGGGCCGCGGAGGACTCGATGAAGGTGGTGCCGAAGTCCACCTGGGCGGGCTTGCTGTAGATGTCGGGGACCGGCTCACCGGTGGCGCCCCCCGCGATGGGCACGTACAGCCCGGTGCCGGCGTTGGTGTCGCAGTCCCAGTTCAGCGCGTGCTTGACCACGAAGTGCAGGCCGCCGGCGAGCTCGTCCTCGAGGAGGGGGATGTAGCGCAGCGAGAGCTGGAAGCCGGAGCCCGCGGCGAGGGTCTCGCCCATCGGGGGGAAGAGGGCGATCTCCGGGTCCGCCTCGATGCGGATCTCGTTGGTCACCTGGCCCGCGTCGTCGAACGTCACCGCGGCGAGACCCACCTCACAGAACCGTAGGCTCGCGTCGCCCGGGTTGGTCATGGTGATGGGGATGGTGGACACCTGCCCCGTGGTCACTTCGCCGAAGGCGAGCACGGACTGCTCCAGGTCCCCTGGGATCCAGCCGCTGTCGAGAGGCCAGCCAATGGAGAAGGCAGGGTCCAGCGCCACGATCTCTGTCTCCGGACAGGCGTGGAGGAGGGGGAGGGCCCCGAGCAGAAGGAGGAGAGGGCGTCGCACGAGGACACCGTAGATCAAGGGATCCCGAGGCGCTCCGGGCATTCCGGGCTCGCCGCCCTACTTGCCAGCCTTGGCGATGAGCGACGCCACCTGCCGCTGATCGAAGCCCCGCACCATCGTGCCGTTGACGTCGATGAGCGGCACACCGCCGTACCCGTTCCCCTTGGCCTGGTACTCGGCTCGCCCGTCCGGGTCGTTCTCGATGTCCTTCTCCACGAAGGGGATGCCCTGAGACGTGAACCAGTTCCTTGCCTTGCGGCAGTATCCACACCAGGTGGTCGAGTAGAGGGTGATGTCCAGCGCGCTGGCGTCGATGTCGGTGAGCGCTGGGCCTGCCGCGCCCCCAGGTGTGGGTCTCCCCGCTGCCTTGGCCTGCGCCGCCTTCGCTGCGCTGTAGGGCCGCGGCGGCTCTGGCTTCTTCGTTCCGACCAGCCGGTCAGGCAGATGCGCGGCCTGCGGCATGGCCTCAGCGAGGTGGATCCGCCGCGCGTCCATGATGCGGCGGGCCATGGCGTCGGCCTCGTCTCGCTTTCCACTGCGGACGGGGACTTGGTTCAGTTCGCGGAGAATCGTGACGTATCTAGGGTGCTCGTAGCCCACGTCTGGGGACTTTCTCAGGAGCTCCCGCTCGATGGCGGTGGCCCGTGAGAAGTGGTCTACGCCGTCGGAGCAACCGGCGAGCAGAGACAGGATGGCGAGGAGGAGCAGTGCGGTACGCATGATGCGTCGGTACGATAGTCGCCCATCGAACCACTGCAATGGAGCGCCCCTCGATGCGCGAACTCTTCTCCGACGTCGACATCAACGAGACCGAAGCCGCCTGGATCGCCCAAGGCATGCGTGCCCTGGCCGCTTGCGACGGCCTCGCCGCCGCCGAGCTGGCGCTGGTGGAGCAGTTCGAGCACGAGCTCGGCATCGGCTCCACCGCCACCGACGACTTCGATCCCGCCGCCAGCCCCCTTCGCGGTGACGGCCAGAAGGGCGTCTTCGTGCGCACGCTGGTGTTGCTCGCCCATGTGGACGGCCGCGTCAGCTCCCGGGAACTCGAGTTCATGGATGACGTCTGCTCCCGCCTCGGCGTCAGCGGCGACGATCGCGCTGCCCTCGAGGTGGACGCGAAGAGCTTCCTGCTGAGCTCGCTGTCGGGGGTGGAGCACTACCGCGCCCAGGCGGAGGCCGTCGGACGCAAGCTGGGTCTGACGGACGAGCAGATCGCCGCCGCGCTGAGCTGAGCCCGGTGTCGACCAAGGATCAGCGCCCGTCCCAGGGCACGCTCGCGTCCATGCCGGGGGTGGTGCTGCCACCACCGGAGCCTCTGCGTGCCTACGCAGTGGGCTTGCAGGAGTGGTCGCAGGAGCGCCAATGCGAGAGCTTCATCGAGGCCCTCGTGCGGAAGTTGGAGTTTGGATCTCCCGAGAAGCTCGAGTTGATGAGTGGGTTGCGTGAGATCGTCGCCATTCGCGAGGGCGCGGACCCTCTCGAGCACGCGGAGCGCTTCTCGGCGACGGCCCTGGGCAGCCTCGGCCTCATCTTCACGGTCCGCGGTTTGCACGAGTTGATGTACCACCAGCCGAAGCCGGGCAAGGTGCCGGAGTCGGTCGCGAAGAGCATCGAGACGTTGCGTCACTTTGAGCCTCTCGTGGAGGAGATGGCGCCCAACTCTCGGGGGCGGAAGTACCTCGACCGGTACCGCCGCTCGCTGGTGAAGCGCAGGTTGTTGAGCGCCAAGAGCGCCGAGGAGGACCGCGAGAGTCGGGCCTCTCTGGTCGCGGTGAAGCCTCCGTCGGAGACCGCCGCTCCCGATCTCGGCGCGATGATGACCAGCACGGCGAGAGAAGCCGTGACGTCGGCTGGCAGCAAGACACCGACGAAGCTCTCGGGACCGAAGAACCGGAAGCCGCTCATCGTTGCGCTGGGGGTGCTCGCCGCCCTGGGGCTCGTCGCCCACTTCCTCACGTCCGGCCTCAGGACGGACGGTGGCGGAGGCGGGAGCATCGACGAGGTGCCCGTGCACTCCGTGGTCCGCTACGCCGACTCGGTGAAGGTGCGGGTCCTCCCGGCTTGGAGCGCCAAGCCCAAGGCCGACCAGATGGCGACGGCGAAGGCTCTCTTCGACCGGCTGGTCGCCGAGAGCGACGGTGAGGTGAGGAAGCTCAGCATCCAGAGCGCGGAGTCGGTGCCCCTGGCGACCGTGACGTCCAAGGGCGTGGTCTTCGCGTCCGAGTGAGCGCGCACCGGCGCCTCATCCCTCTTCGCGGCACCTCAGCCGCCACGCTCCGGGCCGCCGAGCAGCTGCTCGCCACGCTCGACCCCGCCCAGGTGCTGTGGGTGGGAACCGGCCCCGGCGCCGGGCCGGCCGCTGTCTCGCCTCCCTCGGTGCGGAAGCTCCTCGGACGCGCCTTCGATGCGGTGGTCGTCGACCTCCACGAGGACGTCTCCCCCGACCTGCTCGGCCAGGTGCACGGCTTCATCTGGGGCGGCGGCGCCCTCGTCCTCCGTCTTCCGTCGGAGGGCGAGCAGCCGAGCGCCCTCGGCCGCAATCTGGTGGTGAAGCCCTACGGTCCGAGCGATGTGGGCACGCGGTTCTGGCGCCGTCTCGAGCAGTGGCTGCCCGCCGTGTCCGAGCCCGAGGTGCTTTCCCCTCAGCGCCACGCCCCGGCAGCCACGGACGAGCAAGACGAGGTGGTTCGGACTCTCGACGAGGCCTGGGCTCGCTCCACCCCTGCGCGTCACGCCTTGCTCGCCGATCGAGGTCGCGGCAAGAGCAGCGCCTTGGGGCGGGCCATCGCTTCGCTCGGCGCCGAGGTGAGGGTTGCGGTCGCATCCATGAACGAAGCCGCGGCGGCAGAGGTTCTGCGCTTTGCCGCGGACCGGGCGGGGACGCCTGCGCGCGGCCTCTGGCGGTCACCGGCAGAGCTCCTTCGGGCGGCGGGGACCTTCGACGTCATCGTCGTGGACGAGGCAGCCCAGGTCCCGGTGCCCACCCTCCAACGCATCGTCCGCGCCCACCCCGACGCCCACCTGGCCTTCGCGACCACCGCGCGGGGCTACGAAGGCACAGGCCGGGGCTTCGTCTTGCGATTCCTCGCGTGGCTCGAGCAACAGCCCCTGCCCGTGACCACCGTCCGCCTCCACGGGCCCATTCGATGGAGTCGCACCGACCGGCTCGAGGCGCAGGTCTTCTCTCTGCTGGCCCTCGACGCCGGCCCCAGTGAGGACCTCGGGCGCGGGACCATCGAAGCAGCGCGGTTGGACCGCGACGCGCTCGCATCGGACGAGGCCCTCCTGCGGCAGGTCTTCGGGCTGCTCGTGCACGCGCACTACCGCACCACGCCCGCTGACTTGCACCGCCTGCTGGATGCGCCGAATCTCGAGGTGCACGCGCTGCTCCGCGAG
>JAGSHC010000387.1 GCA_023954745.1 Deltaproteobacteria bacterium
CACTTGTGACGCCGAGGCGGGCGATCACGGACCCCAACGCGTCACAACTACCCCCGCATTGTCTATCCGGCACCACTTGTGACGCCGAGGCGGGCGATCATGGACCCCAACGCGTCACAACTACCCCCGCATTGTCTATCCGGCACTACTTGTGACGCCGAGACGACCCTCTCGGCGGGCGCCGACTCCCCGGGCGCCGCCGCGACGCGCAGCAAGCCCTCCAGGGACTCGTACTTCGGCAGGCGCGACAGCAGCGGGAAGGGCCGCAGCGGGATGCGGGGGTGGGGAGGGCTCACGACCAGCTCCACCAGCTCCTCCATCGTCGGGAGGATCCGACTCGTCCGCAGGACGCTGCCCGCCTCCCGCACCACATCCGAGCGCGCGTCGGGCAGATGCACGACGGCCCACTCGGCCCCCGCATCGGAGTCGATCCCCGCGATGGCCCGCAGCGCGGCCCGCGCCACCGCCGGCCGCCCATCGAGCAACGGCTCCAGCCTCGAAAGGTCCTCCTCGGTCCCCGTCTCCCCCAACGCCTCGATGGCCCCCACCGACACGTCCTCATCGAACCGCGCCCGAGCAATCTCCACGGGACTCTGCCCCTTCTTCCCCAACCGGTACTGCCCAACCCAGCGCACCGCCCTCGCTCGATCGACCACCTCCGCCTCGAGCACTTCGCGAGCGCCGTCGAAGCCCAGCTGGTCCCAACGCCGCACCGCCCAGGCCCGCATCGGCGCCCGGCGTGACCCGAGGGCCGCCTGGAAGATCTCGCGCCACTCGCTCTCGGAGACCCCGGCGCGGTCCACCTCGCCCAACGCATGCAGCGCCGAGCGCACATCCGACGCCCGCAGCGGGAGCAAGGCCCGCGATGTCATGGACTCCCCCGCACGCTCGGGGACCATCAGCCCCACGCGAAGACCCCACGGGTGCTCGCCCAATAGCCGCTCGCGCACGGTGTCCACGTCGGTGGCCAGGGCCTCCAACACCAGGTCGTCCGCCTCCAGGCCCCACCGCGTCCGCGGCAGCAGAACATCGAGGTCGTCGGGCGAGGTGCTGTGGGCGCCCAACCCAGCCACGGCCGGCTCGCGCCGCCAACCATCGCGGTGAGCGGTGAGAGCGCGGGCGACGGAGCGGGCCTCGGTAGGAGCGAGGGTCTCGTACGGGGGGATGTCGGTCTGCCGCGGCGCCGTCCACTCCCGACGGCGCGGGTCCAGCGAAGGACCGCGTCGAGAGCTCTCACCGGCTCGGGAGTACGCCACGTCATGGCGCCATCATGGTCCGGCGAGGCGGCTGGACCACCGGGCAGGCCGGCGATCCATGACAGGCCGTCGCTACTCGGTCGCGTGCCCTGCGGCCACCCAGGCCATGGTCCCGCCCCTCACGTTCACCGGCGAGTAGCCCTTCGCCAGCACCAGATCGGCGGCGCGGCTGGAGCGGCCCCCGGACTTGCAGATGAGATGCACCGCGCCATCGGCGGGAGAGCCGAGGTCGGCGATCCGACTCGGCAGCTCGTTGAGGGGGATGTTCAGGGCACCCGGCACGTGGCCGCTGGCGAACTCCGCCGCGGTGCGGACGTCGACCAGCAACCGCACCGAGCCGCCATCGAGGGCGGACTTCAGACCGGTCACATCGATGTCGCTGCGCTTGGCAGCCGGGGCGGCCGCCTTTGCCGGAGCATCGGACTTCCCAGGGGCGTCGGCCTTCGCCGTCACTGAGGGAACATCGCTCCCGGGAACCGCCGGGGGCGCCGGTTCAGGGGTTCCGCCGCAGCCGGCGAGGAGGGTCAGGGCAAGAAACAGTCGAAGCATGGTGGTCCTCTCGGTTCGCAGGGCAAGTCTGCACTCCCCGTGCCGACTCTGGCACGGAGCATGCTCTGATCGGCGGCATGGCAAACCCAAACTCCTCATCCGTCACCACCACTCCCCCCGCCGACGAACCAGGGTCCAAGGGCCTCGCCGACCTCGTGGGACCCGCGCTGGTGGCGTCCCTCACCCTGGGGCTGGCGCCCTTTGCGCCTGAGCCGCACATCGTCGGGAAGCTGCGCTGGGTGTTGGGCGGCGCGGTGGGGATGGGCGCCTCGGACTGGTTCGATCTCGTGATGCACGGCAGCCCGTGGGTCCTGCTGGTGGCCGCGGTCGTGGCGAAGGTACGGAGCAAGTAGTCAAGCGAGTCAACGCGCGCCCCAGTGAAGCGCGCCCCACGCCTCATGCCAGCGCGACGCTGTGCGACCCGATGAAACGCCGCCCCTGTCGGAGGGTGTCCTCAGCCAACGGAACAACCCACGCGGGTGGAACCTCCCACGCCCACTCCGGTCCTACCAAATCCCGACCCGGAGCTTCATGGCGCCTCACCATCTCCTCCCCCTCCTGCTGCTCTGCGCGGTCCCGCAGGCCGTAGCGCAGGCACGGGACCAGGACCAGCCCCAGAGCCCGTCCCGCTCCTCGCGCATCGCGGCCGTCACTGAGATGATGGCCCCCTGGAGCGGCAACATCGTCCCCATCGACGACAGCTTCTGCGGCCCCGACCCCTCCCTCGACCCACGCTCGGGCCCCATAGAAGAGGCCCTCCACGCCAGTCGCGCCCCCATCTGCGCTTCCTCGACGGCGACCCACGCCTGGGCCCTCACCGCCCCCCACTACGGGATGCCACATGGCGTCTACGCCCAGCTCGAGCGGCGCTCGTTCGCCGACCCCGCCGCCGCCGCCGCGAACCAGCGGCACATGCTCTCCTATCCCGGGTCGCTGTCGTGGTGCAACGCCCTCGTCACCTGGGAAGGAACCACCCTCTGGACCCTCACCTACGGCTGCGGAGTCAGCAAACACGTGGGGTGGGTGCACGACATCCGCGCCCTGATGCTGGCCCACGCGGACACCGAGAACGGCGTCGCCGGCCTGGCGGGAACTCTCGGTGGCAGCTTTGCCCGCCTGGGTCCCGACGGGAGCCGCCTCCGGCCGTAGAACGACCGGGAACCGGACCCGATCGGAGGCTGATTGCGCGCCACCCAATGACGCTCCTACTCCTCGAGGCAGCCCTCGCCCTCGGGGACGCACTGCTCGAGCCGCAGGGCGTCCACCGACCCCGCGGGCACGCGCAGGAAGTGCGTCGTGACCCACACCATCTCGCAGTCGCCACAGCCGGTGGAGTAGTAGGCCAGGTGCTGGGTCTCGCCACAGTCCGCGAGCCAGAGCGTGCCGTCGGTGCCTGAGCACCCGGAGGTGAGGACCGACGTGCCCACGACGTCGAAGGCGGTCCAGTCGAGCTCGATGAGGGGATCGATGATGTCCGTGTCGCAGCGGGCGAGGAACTCGTTCCACTCCGCCACCTCGCGAAAGACGGTGGGCTGGCCCTGGCCGAAGTTGCAGAACCCCTCGACCACCACCTCCTCCGCCTCGATCAGCGAACAGGTCTGCTCGAGCAGCGAGGCAGGCTCGCAGCCGCCGAGGTCGTCCACGGGAGGCACCGAGTCGTCGCCCGATCCCGGATCACGAGCCGGCGCGCACGCCACGAGGAGCAGAGAGAGGAGCAGCAGAATGTTGCGCACCGACCAAGGATGCCGCCAACCCAGGACCGCTGCACTACGATTCTGGCCGTGACCGACGAAGCAACCAAGGATGCCCCCCAGCGCCCCTGCCCCGCAGGCAAGAACTGCGGTGGCCAGTACGAGCACGACGAGCCCCTCTTCAAGGGCATGGACTACTTCTTCATGGCGGTGGGCATCAGTTCTCGCCCGGTGCCGATCCAGAAGAAGTGCGCGCTCTGCTCCCACGTGTGGGAAGTGACGGAACCGCGCCGCCCCTGGTGAGCCCGGCGAGCAGTGCTCGCCCCGGACGTCGACCTACTTGCCCGGCTTGCTCATGGCGTGGGTGACGCAGCGGTCGACCCAGTAGTCGAGCACGTCGTCGTCGGCGACCCCGTTCTCGTGCACGTAACCCCAGCCGCGCATGACCCGCCCGGTGAAGTCCATCTCCCGCACGTGCGGCCGCTCCATCAGCTCGTCGTGGTCTGACTTGTCGAGGCGCACCATGAGGTCCGACTTCACGATGCCGACGGACATGTGCCCGTTCACCATGAACGCCACCCCGCCGAACATCTTCTTCTCCACGTGCGGCACCTCTTCGAGACGCTCACGGATGCGGTAGGCGAGTCCTTCGTCGTAGGCCACGACTCAGTTCTCCCAGGACGCGCAGGCGAAGGCGCCGAAGCCGCTGCCCACGGGGTCGCAGCGCCCGTCGCCACCGCAGGTCACCCCCGACGGGGACGAAGCGCCAGCGTTGGTGAAGATGGTCACGCACTCGGGGCTGGTGTTGCAGTTCGCGGAGCACACGGCGCCGAAGCAGAGGGAGTCGTAGGTGCTGAAGTCCCAGCAGACACCGGTCTCGCACTGCGCGTCGGCGGTGCAGTCGGCGCCGATGGCGAGTAGTGGAACGGCGCTGTCGTCGTCGTCGCCCGAGTCGTCGTCGTCGCCC
>JAGSHC010000394.1 GCA_023954745.1 Deltaproteobacteria bacterium
ATCGACTGCCGGTGCCGAGTCATCATCGTCGGCTGGTGGCGGGGTCGGGTCCGGCGGTTCGTACCAGGGGCACGTGAGCTCGGTCTGCCAGGTGGCTCCTCGAGCATCGATCGCGGTCGCTTGTACGCACAGGGTGTCCTTGGACGGCGCACCCTCCAGAGCGGTGAACGTGTAGCTCACCGCGTACTCGGTGGCGCTGACTTCGTAGTCCTCGGGCTCGATCAGCACTCCGTTGAAGGAGCCCACAGGGCTGTCCGATGCGAGGCGCGCTTCCATGTGTACGTTCGAGGAGTAGCTGCTTTCGTGGTCAGCCACGAACGGGCAGGTGACGAAGCTCTCCCAGGGCTGCGCGTCGTTGTCCTGGTGGGTCCACATCAGGTTCCAGGCCGCCGCCCCATAGGAGGACGGCAACGCCAGGTACCCATTGGCGTCCGGGGAGTCTCCGGGCTGGAGGATGGGACTCGGCTCGTCGTCGACCATGCTGAAGAGGTCGACCGTCACACCCTCGAGGTCGATGAGCCCGGTGTTCGCCTGGCTCACCGTCACTGCGATCAGGGGGCTCTCGGCTGTGTCCGCGTCGAACTGATCGATGGTGACGGAGAGCGGCGTCGCGTCGTCGTGGGGGAGGTGCTCGGAGGGATGAACGGCGTACCGGCTCCAGGATGAATTGGGCTCGGAGACAGGTGACTCGCGGATCTCGAAGTGGAGGTGTTCGTGGTCGTTGTGGGGCTGAGCACAGTTCGCCGCGACGGAGGCGGAGTCGTCATCGCCGATGTCGTTGTACCCAGTCCATCCCACCAGCTGACCTCCCACGACGAGGTCATCCTCCTCCACCGCGGCCCCGGCGAGGTGCAAGTAGGTGGCGAAGTAGCAGCCGCCGGAGCAGTCTGGCCCGTTGCTGTGCGCGATCTGCACGACCTGGTCATCGAACGCGCTGTCGTTGCCTGCGCGCACGACCTCGCCGTCAGCGACCGCAAACACAGGGGTGCCACAGTCCGCGGGGAAGTCGAGGCCTCGGTGGAAGTCATAGCGTCCTCCAGAGCGGTCTCGCAGCCGGGGCCCGTACGGGGAGGAGAGCGGCAGGTCGGTGTGCTGGAGGGACCCGACGCGGTCGGCGGGGCAGCCATCGGGCGGAGTCCAGCCCGGCGGAGGATTGGCGGTGATCCGGCCACACAGGGGCCAAGACGTGGTGCTCGGCTCAAGGTCCCAGTCCGCGGCGGTGGCCGGAGGAGGGACCATGAGCAAGGCGAGCAGAGGAAGCAGGAGAACGCGCACTCCCCCCATCTTGGCATGGACCAGGCGTCGCTCCCAGCGTCGTCCAGGACGGGCCGGGACCCGTCTCTGGAGCGGCGGTCCAGGCCGCGAGGCCCACCGTCACTCAGGCTGCCGCGCTCAGCAAGGCTCACGGCTGTGGTTGCCGAGGCAGAACGAGCAGAGGCTTCATACGTCTGTCTGTGACCTGAGAGCGACCGGCCTCTCGACCTCTCTCATTGCTCGACGTCGAGGGCGAGGCGGAACCCAAAGCTCGCCGAGACGTAGCTCGGGATGTACGCGGTTCGATGGGTCACCCGGCAGTAGGCCTCGGCGGAGTCCCAGGAACCGCCGCGGACGGGGCGTCGGTCGGGGTTGCCGTCGTAGTCGAGGTCCCCGCACCAGTCCCGCACGCCGCCGGCAACGTCGCGCACTCCAAAGACCGACCGGTCAGTGGGGAAGGTCCCGACGGGTCTCGGCTGGGGGCGTCCCGGGAAGCTCTGCCTCATCGCGCAGAGCGAGGCGTCGAACGTGTTTCCCCAGGGAAAGAAGCGGCCGTCGGCCCCCCGCGCAGACTTCTCCCACTCCTGGCCGGTGGGGAGCCGGTACTGGCGTCCGTCCCGTTCGGAGCGCCACGCGCAGTAGCGCTGGGCGTCGTGCCACGAGACACCGAAGACCGGCCACTGCGGGTCCCAGGGGTCCCCGTCTCGATCCACGGCCGGCACCACGTAGGGCTTCCCCGGCTCAGGCCGCGTCCAGTATTGCCCCGCGAGCCCGGCCACCCCGGTGTCCTGCCGCGGCGAGCGCCGCCACGCCTCCTCGGGGTGCGTCTCGGCGAGCCCGTTGATGAACTCGCAGTACTGGCCCATCGTCACCGGGAGCTCCGCGATCAGGAAGGCAGGAAGGTGTGCGCGCGCACGGGGTCGTCCGTCCTGGGCTGACGGGTCCCCGCCCGAGATGCTCGCCCCTCCCGTCACGTAGGCGAACCCTGCAGGGGTGTCGCGGCGCGCCAACCCCACCGGCACGTCGGTGTGCCAGTGCTGATCCCGCTCGACGAGGACCGGAACCAACGTGTCGCGCCGATCCGGGTGCCGCAGGGTCAAGAGCCAGGAGCCACGGTCCAGCGGCTCCGCTCGCAGGGGGGTGACGCCGAGGAACACCTCGTCGCCGAGGCTCCAGGGAATCGTCGTGGTCATCACCTTCCTGCACGTCACGCGAACTCCCTCGAGGTCGGTGGCGAGGCTGATGCAGCCCGTCCCGGCCTTGCGGGCGTCGAAGTCCTCGTCTCCATAGGTGGCCGCCCGCTCCGAGAGGAACCGCGCCTGGGCAGCGTCGCCCTCGTCCTCGGCGGCCAGAAACCGACACCAGTAGATGTGGGCGAGGAAGGCGCGGCTGTCCTCGTTGCCTGGGTCCTGGGACAGAGCACGCTCGCCGCAGCCAACCGCCCGCGCGAAGAGCGCCGCCCGCTCCGTCTCAATGCCCGCGAGCTCCTGCCGCACCCTGTGCAACGGCCGCTTCGCCGCCAGCGGCAGCCACGGGTCGAGCGCCCGGGCCAGGTCCCGCTCGTGGAGCCGGAGGTGGCGCCGGCGAATCTCGAGCGCGTTGTGCTCTCCCCAGTGCAGGTGCGCCTCCTCGAGGTGCACCGCGGCACGACCGCACCGGTCGATCCGCGCGAGATGGGCCTCGACCTCGCCCGCGAGCGTGTCGGCGTTCGGCGTCCTGTCCTCCCGCCGGGGAGCGAGCGCCCGCATACAGACCTCGGAGATCCCCGGGTCGATGCTGCGGGTCGGCGCGCGGGATGCGGGGGGCACGACGTCCCCCTCGATCGCCGCGTGGATATAGGCCGCCATGCTCGTGGTAGCGAAGGCCTTGTGGAGCGTGAGGATCTCGTACAGGAGCGCGCCGAGGCTGAACACGTCCGCGAGCTCGTCCACCGGCCGCTCGAACTCGGTGACCTGCTCGGGGCTGATATACCCCGGCGTCCCCAGGATCACCCCTCGGCCCAGCTCGTCGTCATCGAGACGGTGGGACACCCCCCAGTCCAGCAGGAGCACCTCGCCGAAGGGCCCGAACAGCACGTTGCCGGGCTTCAGGTCCCGGTGGATCACCCCGGCCCCATGCGCGTAGGCGACCGCGTGGCACAACGTCCCGAACGACTCGAGGAGACGCCGCATGGGCCATGCGATCCTCAACATCGGGTCCCGGCGGCGCAGCCCCTTGAGCAGCTCGCCCAGGGAGATGCCCTCGATCTTGCGCATCACGAAGAACAGCTCGCCGCCGTCCCCTTCACCGACTTCGTAGATCGGGACGATGTTGGGGTGATCGAGCCCGGCCCCGATGCGAGCCTCCTCCACGGCCCGGCGGATCCCTCCCCGGGCCCTCGCGGCCTCCGCCGTCACCACCTTGATCGCCACATCGCGGCCCAGCTCGGGGTCGTGCCCCTCGTAGACGTACCCCATCCCTCCCTTGCCGAGCAGGCCGGTGATCCGGAACCGGCCGAGGGTCTTCGGGAGCGGAGGAGCCGCCGAATGCACCGAGGGGTAGTCCAGGGGCCCCTGGGAGACGGTCGAGGCGTCCCGGTGGACCGTGATGGTCGGCGCAACAGACTTTGAGGGACCGAAGAACCGTGCAGAAGCACGAAACCAGCGAGTCACGGGGTTCGGAGTGGGGTTGGTCATGAGATGACCCTAGGACTCACCAGCGCTTCCGCCCGAACCTCGAACAATCGCCACGAGCCGTGTGGACCGATGTCCACACACTCCACGTCCACCCCTCTGCGATGATCCCCCCATGGCGAGCCTCCTCTACGCACTCCCGGATCGAGCGGATCAGGAGCCCTGGTCAGCCGAGGAGCGGCGCAGGGTCGAGGTCGAGCTTCAGGC
>JAGSHC010000425.1 GCA_023954745.1 Deltaproteobacteria bacterium
ACGCTCGAGAAGCTCGACGACGCCCCCACGCGCTCGGGACAGGCCGTGCGCTCGCTGCTGAAGGAGCCACGCCGTCTGCTGGCCACCCTGCTGCTCGGCAACGAGATCGTGAACATCGGTCTCTCGTCGGTGATGGCCGCCATCGTCTTCACCCTGGCGGGCCAGTTGGGGTCCGGCGCGGCCGACCTGTGGTGGCTCAACATCGTCTTCGCCACGCCCCTGCTGCTCGTCTTCGGCGAGGTGGCCCCCAAGGCCGTCGCGGTGCGCACCGGCATTCGGTGGGCGCGAGCGGTCGCCGTCCCGCTCACGCTGTTCGCCACTGCCTTTGCTCCGCTGCGCCTCATGCTCGAGGCGGCGGCGCGCCTCGTCCTGCACGTCATCGTGCGCATCAGCGGAGGACGCCTCGATCGGTTGCTCACCGACAACGACTCCCTGGCGGAGGCCTTGGAGGAGGCGCAGTTTCGCGCCCTCGTGCGCATGGGGGCCAAGGATGGCGCCCTGGACCCAAAGGAAGCGGCCCTCATCCACCGGGTCTTCGACCTGACGGACACGCCCGTGAGCAAGCTGATGACCGCTCGGGCCGAGGTCTCGGCGCTGTCCCTCAACGCGACCGACGCCGAGATCGTGTCGACAGCCCGCACGTCGGGATACTCCCGCCTGCCCGTGTACGCCGGGGACCTCGACAACATCCGCGGCATCCTCCTCCTCAAGGACCTGCTCCAGTTCCGTGCGCGGGGCGAGGAGATCAGCGCCCGCGGCATCGAAAAGCTCCTCCAGGACCCCTACTTCGTCCCCCCGGGGAAGACCGCGGGGGAGCTCTTGCGGGAGTTCCAGAGCAAGCGCGCCCACATCGCCCTCGTGCTCGACGAGTACGGGACGCTCCAGGGCGTCATCACGATGCAAGACGTGCTGGGCACCCTGTTCGAGCCCATTCGACGGAGCGAGGGCGAACACCCCAGCGAGAGCGAGCAGGCGGTGGAGCGCCTCGCCGAAGGCATCTTCAGGGTGCCGGCCCGCATGACCATCGAGGAGTTCAACGCCGCCGTGGGCCCCGCACTGCCAGCGGGCGACACCTACACCACGGTGGCGGGCTACATCTTCCACCTCTTCGGCAAGCTGCCTGCCAAGGGCGACCAGGTGGCCGACAAGCACTGGAGCTTCCATGTCTCGGGGCTCGAGGGGACCCGCCTCACCCGGGTGACGGCGACCCGCCGTGACCGTCGCGAGGGAGCCAGGGCACGGGCGCGGGACCTTGGCATCAACGTGGCCACCACCGCCGCGACGGAGCCCGTGGGCAGCAAGGAGGACGAGGCATGAGCATCGGCATGGGCCTGCTCATCGTGCTGCTCTGCGCGCTGTCTGAAGGCTTCTTCAGTGGCTCGGAGATCGCCCTCGTCAGCGCCGACAAGGTGAAGATCCGCGCGATGCGCGAGGAGGGCTCCTCCTCGGGGCGCCTGCTGGCGAGCTTCCTGGAGGCGCCCGAGCCCATCCTCACCACCACCCTCATCGGCACCAACCTCTCCACAGTGACGGGCACCACTGTGTTTGCCCTCATGCTCAGCCAGCACTGGGGCCTCGAGGGTGGGCTCTGGACCGTGCTGCTGCTCTCTCCCCTGCTGCTGCTCTTCGGCGAGCTCGTGCCCAAGTCGGTGTACCGGCGATACAGCTCCGAGATCGCGCCGGTGGTGATCCGGCCGCTTCTCTTCCTCAGCAAGGTGTTCGCGCCCGCCGTCTGGATCGTGCAAGCCCTCATGGTGGCGTTGCTGCGCGCCCTCGGAGCCGACGAGGAGAACACCCTGTCCGTGAGCCGGGACGAGCTGCGGCTCCTCCTCGACCGCAGCGAGACCGCCGATGTGGAGGAAGACGAGCGAGAGATGATTCACCGCATCTTCGACTTCCCGGAGGTCACAGTCCGCGAGGCGATGAAGCCACTCATCGACGTCGCAGCCATCGAGGAGACCGAGCCCCTGGAGAAGGCGCTGACGATGTTCGTGGAGACGGGCTACTCACGCCTGCCGGTGTTCCACGAGCGCATCGACGACATCGTGGGCGTCCTGCGAGCCAGCGACCTCCTGGGCCAGGACGACCTCAGCCAGCCCTGCAAGCTCTTGATGCGGCCAGTGCCCTACGTGCCCGAGGCGAGCAAGGTGGACCAGCTCCTCCCGCGCCTCCAGCGGCAGCCCCCAGGCATGGCGATCGTGGTCGACGAGTACGGCGGGGCCGAGGGCCTCGTCACGGTGGAAGACATCCTCGAAGAGATCGTGGGGGAAATCGAGGATGAGCACGACGAGTTGAGCATCGAGATCCGACGACGAGGCGAGCGCGAGTTCCTGGTGTCCGCCCGCACCGAGGTCGACCACCTGAACGAAGAACTCGACGTCGCGATTCCCGCCGGGGACTACGAGACGCTCGCGGGGTTCATGCTCGAGCAGATTGGGCACATCCCCGTTGCAGGCGAGAGCACCGGCACCGACAACGCCGTGTTCACCGTGGTGAGCGCTACGTCGCGGGCGATCGAAGAGGTGCAGATCCTGCTGCGGGACCAGGACGAGATCGGCGTCGACACGACCTGATCCCGTGTGAGCCCAGGCTCGGGGCTCGCTCCGAGCCCGCGAGACTCCCCTGCCATCGGTTTGACAGGCCCCCGCGCCGGGCGGGATACTCCGCGACTGGAGAGCCTCTCTTTGCGCTTGAAAGCGCACCCTGCACAGCAGCCTCCCGGAGCAGACAGAACCCTATGGGACGAGCGATCGGGATCGACCTCGGCACGACGAACAGCTGTGCTGCCGTCATCGAGAACAACCAGCCGAAGATCATCATGTACCGGGGTGGCAGCTACACCATCCCTTCGCTGTTCGCGATCGACGAAGGCGGGCGCATGCTCGTCGGACACGACGCGAAGAAGCAGGCCGCGCTGAATCCCGGAGACACCGTCTTCGCTCCGAAGCGCCTCATCGGCCGGACCTTCCGTAGCGAGCAGGTGGAGAAGATCCGCCAGCTGTTCACCTACGACATGGCGGAGGGCGACGACGGCGAAATCCTGATCAAGGTCAAGGACGAGATCTTCGATCTCCGCCAGGTGAGCGCCGAGATCCTCAAGAAGATCAAGGAGGTGGCCGAGGGCTACCTCAAGGAGGAGGTCACGAACGCGGTCATCACCGTGCCGGCCTACTTCAA
>JAGSHC010000062.1 GCA_023954745.1 Deltaproteobacteria bacterium
CCGACAGCGGCGGCATCGACGGCGGGGCCGTGAAGCCGGCGAAGCCACCCAGGGATGCAGACGGTGCCATGCGGTGGGTCGGCGCCTGCTCGCGCGCGTCGGGCGGATGTGTCTCTACGGGACCGGCGCCAGGGGGAGGGGGCACGGGCCCGCTGCTCCGCGGCGGTGGAATGGGAGAGCGCCGGTGCGATGGTGCGTCCGTTGCGAGGCCCGTGGGGCCCGTCGGGACCGCGCCATGAGGCACGGGTCCCGTCTTCAGGGCCTGAGTGGACGGGGGCACCACGTCGCCGCGCGCCGCCAGCTGGTCCCGGACGGAGTCGGGGTAGGCGACGGTAATCACCGCGCTGCACTTGCAGCGATAGCGCTTGCCCTCAGGAGGCAGCGGCTCCGCCAACCGATAGGCGGTTCCACAGTTTGGACATTGGATCCGAAGGACCACGGTTTCTCTTCCGTGTGGGGCGGGGCTCGGGAGGGCCCGCTGGCCGGACGCATGAGCGCCGGGCAGGGTCTTGACGCCCGCCGTTTCTAGGTCACGGTATGGGCTAAGTCAATGGGTTGGTGCCCCCCCGAGGGCCCCGTGCGCAGCGCCCTTCTCCTTGCAGGTGGCGCCGAGGCCACCCATGATCCAGGAACGGGGTTGCGCGCCCGGTGTCTGAACGCGCGGAGGTGCTGTTCGCTTGCTGAAGAAGGTGCTCGTCCTGGCGGTCTTGTTCGTGATCGTCGGAACCCTCGCTGCGCTCGTCCTCCGCCAGGCGGAGCAGGAGGAGCGTCCCAGCTACTCGATGGTCGGTGCGCCCCTCAGTCTGCTGGGGGTCGGCGCGAAGGACGAGGACTACAGCCTGTCCCTCCTCCGATACCTGAAGATCGCGGCGACGAAGATCACCACCGACTATGTCGACCCTGATCGGGTCGAGCCAGTGGTCATGCTGCGCGGCGCCCTCGACAACGTCGCCCGGGACGTCCCCGAGTTCCTCTACCGGTTCGATCAGGTCGGCCGCACCTTGCGACTCGTCCACGGTCTGTCGGAGCGCGAGCTGCCGGTGGGTGATCTCGACGGAGTTCCGGCGCTCGCCGACCTGCTGACGGACGTCGCCGGGTTCCTCGACGAGCAGCTCGAGGAGGACGCCAGCCGTCGCGATGTCGAGTACGCGATGATGAACGGGATGCTGCGGACCCTGGATCCCCACAGCTTCTTCATCGACCCCGAAGCCTACGAGGAGATGTCGAGCGAGCAGCAGGGCCACTTCGGAGGCCTCGGGATCACCATTGGGATCCGCGAGGGACGTCTGACGGTTCTCTATCCCCTCGCCGACACCCCCGCGTGGCGGGCCGGGCTCGCGGCAGGGGATCACATCGACAAGATCGGGCGCGAGTCCACGGTGAACATGGAGCTCAACGACGCGGTCGAGAGACTGCGCGGCGAAGTGGGCACCACGGTCGAGATCACCGTCTCCGATGACGAGGGCCTGCAACGCGAGGTCAGCTTGAAACGCGCCCGCATCGAGACCCCCAGCCTCAAGTACGCCTACGCAGGCCAGGGCGTGGGCTACGTGCAGATCCAGCACTTCCACAAGGACACCTACGACCGCCTCGAGGACGCTCTGGATGCCCTCGAGACCACGGCCATCGGCGACGAGAAGGGCGGCCTCAAGGGGCTCGTCCTCGATCTGCGAGGAAATCCAGGCGGATACCTCGAGCAGGCCTACCTCATCGCCAACAAGTTCATCCTCAGCGGCACCATCGTCTCCACCCAGGGGCTCGCCGGCACCGCCCGCGAACAGAAGACAGCACGGCGCTTCGGCACCGAGGACGACCTGCCCCTCGTGGTGCTCGTGGACGCGGGCTCTGCATCGGCCAGCGAGATCGTGGCCGGCGCGCTCAAGAACCAGGATCGCGCCGTGATCATCGGCACCCGCACCTTCGGCAAGGGCTCGGTGCAGAACCTGTACGAGCGCAACTTCGACGACGGTGCGCTCAAGCTCACCATCGCCCGCTACCTCACGCCGGGCGACGTCTCCATCCAGGGAGTCGGCATCCAGCCCGATGTCGAAGTCCGGCCCGCCTTCACCGAGGAAGACGACGACGGGACCCTCGACGTGCGCCTCTACTGGGAGGACTTCGAGCTGCGGGAGGAGGACCTCTCCGGTGCCTTCCAGTGGGGCGATGACGCCGAGGCCGAGGAGCGGCTGAGCTACGTCATCAGCTGCGAGGAGTGCTGGGACGACCCCACCGACCGCAGCCGCGAGGAGACTGCCGCGGACAACCTGCGACTGCCGCAGGTCCAGGCTGCCAAGGCCCTGCTGATCGCCGCGCCGACGAGTGATCGCAAGGAGATGCTGGCCCACGTCCCCGAGGTCGTGCCGGAGGTGCTCTCTGAACGCCAGTGGGACCTCGAGCAATGGCTCGCTGCCCGCGGAATCGACTGGGGCGATCCTCCCGAGAACTACGCGGTGGAAGCCCCCGACCTGAGCGTGGAGCTGCGGGTGGAGTACGAGGGCGGGAAGCTGCGCCCGGGTGCTTCGACACCGGTGACCCTGCTCGTCACGAACCTGGGTGGCGAGCCGCTCTACCGCCTCCGCGCTGTCACTCGCGGGGAGTTCTTCGCCGGTCGGGAGTACGTCTACGGGCGGTTGGAGCCCGGCGAGACCCGCTCCTTCACGGTGCCGGCGCGCCCGCGCCTCTGGCTGAACGCGCGGACCGAGGAGGTCACGTGGCACTTCTTCGCGGAGGGGACCACGTTGTCGGAGCCCTTCGACGGCCGCCTGCAGATCAGCGAAGCGCCGAAGCCGCGGTTCGCCTACAGCTGGGCGCTCCTCGATGACGGGACCGGAACCTCGAAGGGCAACGGGGATGGGCTGGTTCAGCCTGGCGAGAAGATCGACCTCCTCGTCACGGTGAAGAACATTGGGGACGGCGCCACGTCGGACCTCTGGCGAGGCGACCAGGGTCTCCTCACCGACGCAGAGGACACGGATGAGGACGGCATCGCCGATCGTGAGGGCGGCTTCGTTCGGATGAAGAACACGTCCGGCGACGCGCTGTTCCTCGACGAAGGCTCCGCGGGCTTCCGCCTGCGCCCCGGCGAGTCGAGTCAGCACCGGCTGAGCTTCCGGGTCGGAGACGATGCGCCGAGCGGCGAGCCCCTGACCGCCGAGCTTGTGGTGGGGGACGAGCGGTTCCTCGATGTGCTCACTTCAGACCTCGTGTTCCCCCGAGGCACTGCCCAGGGAACCATCGTCGAAGACGACCGCGTGGTCCGGCCCAAGGGTGGGAAGACCCTGAGCGTGCGAGGCGGCGCGTCCGAGGATTCGCCGCAGGTGGCGCAGCTCGCGGGGCCGGCGCGGAGCAACGGACGGCTCAGTGACTGGGTGCGCCTCTCCCTCGAGGACGGGACGGCCGGTTGGGTCCGGGGCGACCAGGTCACGGGCGCTGGACGGACCGACAAGGCCGGAGTCGTCAGCAAGTGGCTGCCGAACTCTCCCCCCGTCATCTCCCTGGCCGAGAACCCCGGCGGCACCGTCATCACTTCGGACTCCATCACCCTGCGGGGGCGGGTGCTCGACGATCAGGCCGTCAAGGACCTGTACGTCTTCGTTCGGGATGGAGCGACCAAGACGGAGCAGAAGATCAGCTACGAGCGGCTCGCGAAGCCGGTGGCCGAGCACAGCTTCGTGCTGACCCTGCCCCTCCAGCCTGGCGTGAACGAGATCGAGATCTTCTCCCGCGACGAGCGCGATCTGCGGGGGAACCTCTCGCTGGGGCTCTATCGCGAGACGGCCACCGCGGCGATCGAGACCGAGCCAGCCGCCCGCCCCTGAGCCCGGTGTAGCCTCGGAGCATGCTGACCCGGCTGCTCGTTGTCTTGCTCCTCGCCCTGCCCGCCTCGGTGGAGGCCCAGGAGCCCTCCACCAGAGAGGAAGCGTCCAGACCGGAGGCCACCGAGGGCGACGACGATGACTCGGCTTCAGGTGACGACGACGACAGCGCCAAGGCCGCCCGCGCCTCGGCCATCGAGCTGCAGCTGACGGAGATGCAGGGCGAGGTGACTGCCCTCCAGATGGAGTTGGACACCCTGAGGCCCCCAGAGCCGGGAGCCGCCGTGGCGCCGGAGCTGTCGTTCGTGGGCAGCGCCGAGGTGCTCTCCACGAACACGGAGTACGACCCCGGCGACCTCGAGCGCCGCCAGGTGGAGGGGATTCGGGTCGCCGTCGAGCGGGTGAAGTACCTCAAGAGTCAGATCGTGTCCCTCGAGCGATCCCTCGCTGGCGAGGAGAATCCTGACGAACTCCAGGACCTGCAGACCCGCATCGACGCCATCTACGAGGAGATGGACGTACGGCGAAAGGAGCTGATCCAGCTCTCGACGGGTCTGGACCTCGACGTGATCGACAACCCGGACCACGGCGCGCAGACCCTGGAGGATGAAGCCCGGGAGCTCCTCTCGCCGCTGCTGCACGAGGTGCGCGCCGCCACCGAACGCCCGCGTCAAATCGAGAGCTTGAACGCCGAACTCGATCGACTGGGCTCCACGCTGAGTCGACTTGCGGGAGCAGTGCACCATCTGGACGAGCGCCTGGACCAGACGTCCGACGAGCGGATCCGAAAGGAACTCCAGAGCTCCCGGCGCTACCTGATGCGGCGCCTCGGAGCCACCCAGGGCGCGATGGATCTCGTGAAGTCGCAGCTCGCCGCCCTGCACGGCACCGCCGGCAAGGGACTCGTCGACTCTGCCGAACGCGTGATGCAGGTGTTCTTTGCCCGGCGGGGCCGGAACCTTCTTTGGGCCCTCGGCTCCGTGCTGTTGGTGATCCTCGTGGGCCGGCTGCTGCGTCGGCTCTCCCTGCGCTTGATTCGCGCTGGCGGGGGAGGGGACTCCACCCTGAGCCGGGTGGTCGAGCTCTTGATCTACATCACCACCCTCCTCCTCGCCGTCTTCGCCATCGCGGCCGTGCTCTACGCGTCCGGCGATTGGGTGCTCCTGACCTTGTTCAGCATTGCCCTGGTTGGGGCCTTCTGGGGGGCTCGGGCGGGGCTCGCCGATGCGTGGGCAGAGGTCCGTCTCCTGCTCAACGTGGGTCCGGTGCGGGACGGGGAGCGGGTGGTCATCGACGGGGTACCGTGGCGGGTGCAGTCGCTGCACCTCGTCTGCCTCTTCGAGAACCCCGAGTTCCCGGGCACCGTCCTGCGGTTCCCGCTGTCGGCGCTGGTGGACATGCACTCTCGCCCCTACCGCGAAGACGAGCCCTGGTTCCCCACGCGACCAGGCGACTTTGTGCTCTTCGACGGCCTCCCAGCGGAGATCATCCAGCAGTCCCCGGACTTCGTGACGGTGAAGCGCAACGCGTCAGCCCACAACGTCCCCACGGGGGACTTCGTCGGCATGTCCGTGACCAACCTCAGCTCGGGCTTCCGGCACCGGGTGGTGCTCACCCTGGACTACCAGCACCAGGCCATCGTCACCAAGGAGGTCCCTGCCGCGGTGCGGGACGCCGTGGCCGCGGCCATCGCCACCCACAGCGCCGGGGAGTTCCTGACGCAGCTCGGGGCCGACTTCGACGGTGCAAGGGACAGCTCCCTCGACGTCGAGGTGGAGGCCGACTTCACGGGGGAGGCAGCTCCTTGGTGGGAGGAGTTGAACGAGGTCATTCACTCGGCGGTCGTCGACTGCTGCACCGAGCAGGGCTGGGTCATCGCATTCCCCCAGCTCACTGTGCATCAGGCGTCCTAGCCCACCTGGGGTCCGCCGCTCCCGGAGTTTCCATGTCTCGTCTCTTCCTGCTCGTCCTCGTCAGTCTGCTGCTGGCTCCCCCTGCCCACGCGGGCAAGGTCGATGCTTCATCGAAGCTCTTCTCAGCGGCGATGCTGGAGGCTGTCAACGCCCGCGACCCGGACCGCATCACCGCGCTCGTCGACTTCGACTCCATCGTGGCCCGAGGTGCGGACGGGCTGGATGCGCCCGCCGACCTCATGCGCGGCTTCCTCCAGGGGATGAAGGTCGGTTCGAGGGAGTCCGGGCTCGTGCGGGACCTCATCCTCACGGTCGAGGGGGGTGGAGGGTTCAAGTACCTCGGCGCGAAGAACGACCACAGCGGAGAGTGGGCCGTCTTCCGACTGCTGCCCGCGGCCGGGGGGTTCAATCACATCTCTTTCTTGCTCCACAAGGACCCGCAAGGGGTGGTGCGCGCAAAGGACTTCCTCATCTTGAGCAGCGGGGAGCTCGCCAGCGCGCTGTCGCGGCGCCTCATCCTCCCCATGGCGGCGGACGCCAACAAGAACCTCCTACAGAAGATGGTCGGCAAGGAGAGTCTCCTCGTGACGCACGTCGAGGACATGCATCGCATCCAGCAGGCGATGGCGGCCCAGAACCCGACGGAGGGCCTCGCCATCTACGCGACGCTGCCCAAGGAGCTTCGGGAGGACAAGCTGCTCATGCTCATGCGGCTGGCGATGGTGAGCCCCGACCAGGACGCGGAGTACCGAGCTGTCTTGTCCGAGATGGAGCGGCTGTTCCCCACAGACTCCGCCACCGCGGTGGCTCGCATCGACGCCCACTTCCTGCGGGGGGACTACGAGGCGTCGGCCAGGGCCATCGACACCGTGGCCGCGAGCACGGTTCCGGATCCCTACTTCGGGGCGCTCAAGTCCAGCGTGCTGAACACCGCCGGAAAGTTCGCGGAGGCGGAGGCCGTGGCCCGCGCTGCAGCGACCCAGGAGCCGACCCTCACCGACGCCTGGTGGGGGCTGATCTACGCCCTGACCCAGCAGAAGAAGTACGAGGAGGCTGTGCAGGCAGACGAGGCGGCGCGCCTCGCGGGCTTGGTGTTCGACTACGCCAGCGTGGAGGCCATGACCCCGCTGCTGGCATCGGAGCCATACACCAAGGCTGCTGCGGCCCGCGAAGCGGCGCCATAGCGCTCATCCGAGGCGGCGCCCTGGGGCACCTCTGGCAGTCAGGCGCGGGCGGCGGGCTTGCTCTTCGACGGCTTCTTCGCCTTCGCGCGGGGCTTCTTCGCCGGGGCCTTCGGCTTCGGCTTCGGGTTCTCCTTGCTGCGAGGCGGTGGGCTCGACGGGTCCGGGGTCACCATCTCCTTGAGGAAGTGGCCTGTCCACGAGCCCTCGACGGCGGCGACCTGCTCCGGCGTTCCCTCGGCGACGACCAAGCCGCCCTTGGCTCCGCCCTCGGGGCCCACATCCACGATGTAGTCAGCGTTCCGCACCACGTCGAGGTTGTGCTCGATGACGACGACGGTGTTGCCTTGGTCCACCAGACGGTTGAGGACCTCGAGGAGCCTCGCCACGTCGTCGAAGTGCAGCCCGGTGGTGGGCTCGTCCAGCAAGTAGAGGGTCGTGCCCGTGGCTCGCCGGGCGAGCTCCCGGGACAGCTTGATGCGTTGCGCCTCGCCGCCCGACAGGGTCGTCGAGCTCTGCCCGAGCTGGATGTAGCCGAGCCCCACGTCCACGAGGGTCTGCATCACGCGCCGGATCTTCGGGTAGGCGCTGAAGTGCTCGAGAGCCTGAGCACACGAGAGGTTGAGGACCTCGGAGATGCTGAGTCCCTTGTGCTTCACGCGCAGGGTCGCCTCGTTGAACCGCTTGCCTCGACACACCTCGCAGGGCACGAACACGTCGGCGAGGAAGTGCATCTCGATGCGGTTCATCCCGTCGCCCGCGCAGGACTCGCAGCGGCCGCCCTTCACATTGAAGGAGAACCGTCCCTTCTCGAAGCCCGCCGTGCGCGCGTCTTTCGTGCCCGCAAACACGGTGCGGATGTCGTCGAAGACCTTGGTGTAGGTGGCTGGGTTCGACCGCGGCGTGCGCCCGATGGGCGTCTGGTCGATGTCGATGACCTTGTCGAAGTGGTCGAGGCCCGTGATCTCCTTGTGGCGGCCGACCGCCCGCGTGGCGTTGTGGAAGTAGTTGGCCAGGGCCGGGGAGAGGATCCCGTTGATGAGGGATGACTTGCCGGCTCCCGAGACTCCAGTCACCGCCACGAGGCAGGCCACGGGGAATCGCGCGTCGACGTCCCGCAGGTTGTTCTGCGACGCCCCACGAACCTCCAGCCACCCCTGGGGAGTCCGGCGGGTGCCTGGCGTGGGAATGCTCATACGCCCCGACAGGTACTTGCCCGTCAGGGAGTCGTCCGACTCCAGCAGCTGTGCCGGGCGCCCCGAGAAGACGATCTCGCCCCCCAGACGGCCCGCGCGCGGCCCGAAGTCCACGACCCAGTCGGCCTCCTCGATGGTCTCCTGGTCGTGCTCGACGACGACCACGGAGTTCCCAATGTCGCGCAGGTGATGCAGCGTGTTGAGCAGCCGCTTGTTGTCCCGCTGGTGGAGGCCAATCGATGGCTCGTCGAGGATGTAGATCACCCCGGTGAGCTCCGTGCCCACCTGGGCTGCGAGGCGGATGCGCTGGCTCTCCCCGCCGGACAGGGTCGGTCCGAGCCGGTCCAGGGTGAGGTACTCCAGTCCGACGTTCACGAGGAAGCCGAGCCGATTCCTGATCTCCTTGATCAGCTCCTCGGCGATCTGCGCGCGGTTGCCCTCCAGTCCGAGGTTCAGCACGCGCTCGTGAGCGTCGCCGATGGTGGCGCCCACGATGTCTGGGAGGCTGGCGTTGCCCACCTTCACCGAGCGCGCCTCGGGGCGGAGTCGGCTGCCGTGGCACGTCGGACACGGCAACGTGCGCATGAAGGACTCGTAGTACTTCCGCATCTGCGCGGACTCGGTCTGCTTGTGCTTGCGCTCCAGGCTCGGGATGACTCCCTCGATGGTCGTCTTCCACTGGCCGCTGGAGCGCTTGCCCTGCCACTTGACGGTGATCTCCTTCTTCGAGCCATAGAGCAGGATGTCCCGTTGCTTCTTCGGGAGCTCGCGCCACGGAGCTTCGCGGTCGATGCCCAGGGCGTCGGTGGCCTGCTTGACGAAGCGGTACTGCCAACCGCGGCCGCGCTTCATGGAGGCGGCCCAGGGAACGATGGCCCCGCCCTTGAGGGAGAGCCCGTCGTCCTCGACCACGCGGTCGGGGTCCAGAGCCTTGCGCACCCCGAGCCCGTTGCATGCGATGCACATGCCCTGCGGGGTGTTGAAGGAGAAGAGGGGTGGCTCGAGCTCGGGGAAGTTGAGGTCGCAGTACGCGCAGTAGTTTCGCTCGGAGTAGAGCTGCTCGTCCCCCTCGGAGAGCTCGATGATGACGAGGCCGTCGGCCAGGCGCAGCGCCGTCTCCACCGAGTCCGTCAGGCGCGACCGGATGCCGTCCCGGATCTTGAGGCGGTCCACGATCAGGGCAATGTCGTGCTTCTCCTGCTTCTTCAGCTCTGGAGGCTCCTCGAGGGAGATGACTTCCCCGTCCACCCGGGCCCGTGTGAAGCCATCTCGCATCGACTCGCGGAAGAGCTCCTTGTACTCGCCCTTGCGGCGTCGCACGACGGGGGCGAGGACCGAGAACCGAGCGCCATCGGGCAGCTCCATGATGCGCTCGACCATCTCATCGACGGACTGGCGCCCCACCTCCCGCTCGCAGGAGTGGCAGTACTGCACTCCGGCGCGGGCGAAGAGGACGCGCAGGTAGTCGTAGATCTCGGTGATGGTGCCCACCGTCGACCGCGGGTTCTTGCTGGCTGTCTTCTGCTCGATGGAGATCGTGGGGGCGAGGCCACGGATGTGGTCGTAGCGAGGCTTCTCCATCTGGCCGAGGAACTGGCGGGCGTACGACGACAGGGACTCCACGTAGCGGCGCTGGCCCTCGGCATAGAGCGTGTCGAAGGCCATCGAACTCTTGCCCGAGCCGGACACCCCAGTGAAGACCACGAGGGACTTCTTCGGGATCGTGAGGTCGACGTTCTTGAGATTGTGCTCGCGGGCACCCTGCACGAGGATGTGGTCGAGCTCCTGGGCTCCGACCTTCGGGGGGCTGGGCTTCGTCACGAGGGCTCCGGATGCTCGGGTGTGGCGCTGAATGTTTGTTCAGTCTGCGCCGAACCGCAAGGGCCGAAGATCTAGCCCACCGAGGGCTCAGAGGCGACCGATTGATCGGATGGGGCGGATCCTGCTGCCGGGGAGTGGCAGGAGAGCGGGCGCTGCTCTCTAGTCCGAGCTCAGCTGGATGCCCTCGCCCGGGACGACGGTGCCGATGCGCGTTCCTTCTCCGAGACGCTCCAGCGCGGCCTCCGCCTGGTCCTGAGGGACCGAGAGCAAGAGACCGCCCGAGGTCTGCGGGTCAAAGAGCAGCGGCACCTTTGGGTGGGCGGTGTCGCCCCGCAGCAGCTTGCCGTTGGCGCGCCGGTTGCTGTCGTGGAACGTGGAGCGGAGCCCCTGAGCGAGCAGGCTCTCGACCCCGGGGAGGGCCGGAAGAGCCGCTGGATTCAGGGTCGCACCGAACCCGCTCGCAGCGAGCATCTCACCGAGGTGCCCGGCGAGGCCGAAGCCGCTGATGTCCGTCGCAGCCGACGCGAACTCCCGCGCCACCAACGAGGCTTCGCGGTTCTCTCGCTCCATGGAGGCGAGGGCCTGCTGCACGTGGATCCCTCGCGCTCGTCCCTGCATGTCCGCGAAGAACAGGACGCCCGTGCCCAGTGGCTTGGTGAGGATCAGAGCATCCCCCTCCCGCAAGCCGTCGTTGGAGAGAAGCTTTGCCCCCGAGGGCAGATAGCCAGTCACAGTGAGACCCACCGTGAGGGTCTCGGCGCGAATGGTGTGCCCGCCGAGCACCGTGCAGCCGATGGGGTCGAGGGCGGCCCGGACCCCGTGGAGCGCCTGGGCCAGCTCGTGGCCGACTCGGCTCGGTCGTCCGTCGGGCACTCCCACGATGGCGAGGGCGTGGGACGGGTCGATGCCTTTGGCGTAGAGGTCGGAGATGGCGTTGACGGCCGCGACGCGCCCCACGACATAGGGGTCCTCGGTGAACGCCTCGAAGGCGTCCACGGTGGTCACCAGGGTGTCGCCTCCGGGCGTCGTCACCGCGGCGGCGTCGTCCGCGTGGCTGAGTCCCAAGACGACGCGTGGGTCCTCCGGTGCCGGGGGGAGGGAGGACAGCGCGCCTTCGAGCACGTCCTGTCCCACCTTCGCGGCGCACCCCCCGCAGTGCATCTCCTCCATGGTCTCCATGGTCGGGAACGAGGGGGCGGGTGCACCGTCGGGCCCCAGGACTTGGAATCTCTGCACGAACGCGCGGTCGATGCGGTCCTTGAGTCGCCATACCCAGGACCCAGCGCGCGCTTGCCCCCACTTGCTCGCGACGGCCTCGCCTCCTCCGAGGTAGAGCAGCGACAGGAAGTCACGCTGAGGGGTGTAGGCCGCGACGGGGGTGCCGTGCAGGCGGGCGCGGAGGTTTCGGGTGAGGTAGGGGCCTTCGCGCACGGCGTACACGCCCGCCTTCTTGACCCAGGGGAAGTCGGCCATCGAGTTGCAGTCGCCGGCCGCGAAGAGGTCGTCGAATCCTGGGACCTGGAGAGTGGGCCGCACCTGAATGAAGCCTTCTGCGTCCGTGGGGAGGTCGGAGGCGGCGAGCAGGGGAAGGGGCGCGGCACCGGTCACCCAGACCGGCAGGTCGCAGGGGAGGGAGCGACCATCTTCGAGGAGGACTTCCTCGGCGGTGACTTCCCGGACTCGCCCTCCATGGACGAGGGCGACGCCATGGTCCGCGCAGCGCCGGGCCACCAACCGTTGGGTGCTGGCGGGGTACCCGGGCAGGATTTGGGTTCCGCCGTCGAGGAGGGTGACCTCCGGGGAGCGGCCGGTGGCCCTCAAGAGACGAGCCCCAAGGGTGAAGGCCAGCTCCACGCCGCCGGCTCCTGCACCTACGACGACGACGCGGGCTGGGCGATCGAGGGCGGCGAGGGAGACAGCGCGGTCGTCAACCAGGCGCGCGAACCGCCCGATGGGGCGGGTGGGGAGTGCGTGCTCACGAACTCCGGGAAGGTGGAGGCCGCGCACGGTCGAGCCGACGTTGATCGACGCGACGTCGTAGGGGAGGGGAGGCCGCCCCTCGAGGTACACGAGCTTCGCGCGTGGGTCGATGCTCTCTGCGGGGGCGAGGACGACGGCGGCGCCAGCGCGGCGCGCGAGGGGGACGACGTCGATCGAGAGCTCGTCCGGGCCGTAGTCGCCGGCGACAAAGCCCGGGACCATGCCCGAGTAGACCGCCACGGGCTGGTCGAGCACCACCGTCACCCGAGCAGCCGGCTCCGGCTTCATCACCAGAGAGCGGAGCACCTGCACATGACTGTGGCCGCCGCCGATGAGGACGAGGTCATGCCTCGGAGCGGTCGAGCTCTTCATGAGCGGTGGGCCGAGGCCTCAGACCCGTTCGATGATGGTCGCGATGCCCTGGCCGAAGCCGATGCACATGGTGCTCAGCCCCACCTGCTTGTCCTCGGTCTCGAGGGCGTTGAGGAGGGTCGTCAGGAGGCGGGCGCCGCTCGCGCCGAGGGGGTGACCGAGGGCGCAGGCGCCGCCGTAGATGTTCACCTTGTCCATGTCGGCCTCCATGGCCTGGGACCAGCCGAGCACCACGGAGGCGAAGGCCTCGTTCACCTCGAAGATGTCGATGTCGCCCATGCCCATGCCAGCCTTGGCCAGCGCCTTCTTCGTGGCTGGGATGGGGCCCGTCAGCATGATGGTGGGGTCGACGCCTGCCACGGACATGGACGTGATCTTTGCTCGCGGCTTCAGGCCGAAGCGCTGCACGGCCTCTTCGGAGGCGACGAGCAAGGCGGCGGCGCCGTCGCTGATCTGGGACGAGGAGGCAGCGGTGATGACGCCGTCATCGAGGAACGGCGTCTTCAGGGACGCGAGTCGCTCCATGGTGGTCCCGCGCCGAATGCCCTCGTCATGGGTGATGGTGACGGCGTTGCCGTTCTCGTCGACGGTGTGCACTGGGACGATCTCGCGCACGAAGTGGCCCGCGTCCTGGGCGGCTGCGGCGCGGCGGTGACTCTCGAGGGCGTAGGCGTCCAGCTGAGGGCGGGTGATGCCGAACTTCTGGGCCACGAGCTCCGCGCTGACCCCCTGCTGCACGAAGGTGTAGCGCCAGGTGAGCTTGTCCGACGGGAGCTTCGGGGTGCCCTTGTAGAACATGTCGGAGCCCATCTCGACCCGGCTCATGCTCTCGATGCCAGCCCCGATGACCAGGTCGTGTGCCCCGGACATGACGGCCATCGCGGCAAAGTTCACTGCCTGCTGGGAGCTCCCGCACATGCGGTTGACGCTGGTCCCGGTGACCTCCTTGGGGAAGCCCGCGATGAGCGGGGCAGTGCGGCCGATGTTCAGGCCCTGCTCTCCCACCTGGGTGACGCAGCCCATGATGACGTCTTCGACTTCGCTGCTGTCGATGCCCGTGCGCTGGACGAGGGACTCGAGGGGCACCGCCGCCAGATCGTCGGGGCGGACCTGCGCGAGGCCGCCCTTCTTCTTGCCGATGGGGGTGCGGATTGCGTCGACGATGTAGGCGGCGGGCATGGGTACTCCGGTTGGGGAGGGGAGGATAACGCTCCGGGGCGGGCGCGCTACCCATGGTCCAGCCAGGCAGGCAGAGGCTCGTCGTTCGGCCAGGGCGGAGGCCCAAAACCAAATAGGGCCTTTCCTCAAAGATCGGGTGTACCTAAGATCGAAAAGACGTCGGTCGCAGTTGGCGACCCGGGAGCCGACACAGCTCCCTCCTCCCACCTGCTGTTTTCGGGAGGGCGTCCTTGAGCTGGCTGCCGGCGGGCTGGCTCTTGGACCGGGACGGTCCCGGGCTCGGAACACGCCAGGAAAGGAGGTGATCTTTTGAACGACAAACGACATGGGACCAGTGAGGTGACGAACACGTAGTCAGATCACCCTTTCTGGCGACGTAACCGAACGTCACCCGTCCCCGCGTCTCCCGGCAGGTCCCCGGGACTTTCGCCGCCACCCTACCGACGTATGTCGGCGGGCCCCTGGCCTCGGAAGTTGAGCGCGGAATCGGGCGAAAATTCCAGAGAAGTAAGGGATGGGTCGACCTGGAAACAGGTCGGCCCTCTCTGCTTGGGGGGCGGGGGCACGCGTCAGGCGGCCGATCTCTGCGTCGCTCGGTCGCTCGCTTGTGCGGCGTACATGAGTACGCCTCCGCGCTCCCTCCCTCGCTCCTTGACCTCGACCCCCTGCCACGCCCCCCCACCCTCCAAGCGTCTTTGCCTCGCTCCGCTCGGCTGCCTCGCTCCGCTCGGCTGGCCTCGCTCTTTGGGTGCCCGCCGGTATCCTCCGGCATCCACTGAGGAGGATGCGTGGCTGGTGAGCCCTCTGACCTGAAGATGACCCTGCCGGCAGCGGCCTACAAGCCGACGCCGGAGGGGGAGACCTACACCCCGGTGATTCCGGCGGACCAGGTCTTGCCCGAGCTGACCTTCAAGGCCGTCTTTGTGGGCGTGCTGGTCGGTGTGCTCTTTGGCGCAGCCAATGCCTACCTGGGACTGAAGGTCGGTCTCACCGTGTCTGCGTCGATTCCGGCGGCGGTCATCGGCGTGGCCATCTTCTCCATGATGAAGTCGGGTTCGCTGCTCGAGACCAACATCGTGCAGACCATCGGCTCCGCCGGCGAGTCCCTCGCTGCGGGCGTCATCTTCACGCTGCCGGTGCTGTTCCTGTGGGAAGTCGACGCGGGCTTCTGGCCCATCTTCCCCCTGGCGCTGCTCGGCGGGTTGCTTGGCGTGCTCTTCATGGTGCCGCTGCGTCGGTTCCTCATCGTGCAGGAGCACGGCAACCTCACCTACCCCGAGGGCACCGCCTGTGCTGAGGTTCAGGTGGCCTCGCAGGCCGGCGGCGACCAGGCGAAGCTGCTCTTTGGCGGCATGCTCGTGGGGGCCATCTACACCGCCCTCGAGAAGTTCGCGCACCTCTACCCCGCCGAGCCCGACTGGCCCGTGAACAAGGGTGGCTTCCGCACCTCACTGGGCGGGTCGTTCACCCCCGAACTGCTCGGCGTCGGTTACATCATCGGCCCCAAGGTCGCAGCCGTGATGCTCGCGGGGGGCGCCGTCGGCTGGCTCGTCCTCATCCCGATGATCTACCTGTTCGGCGGGTCCGCCACGGGGCCCATCGCACCGGAGACCACCGCCCTCGTCACCGACATGGGCTCGTTCGACGTCTGGAGTCGCTACCTGCGCTACGTGGGCGCAGGTGCCGTGGCCTTCGGAGGCCTCTTCACCCTCGTGAAGTCCACACCGACGCTCATCAGCTCCTTCCGACTGGCCATCAGCGCCCTGGCTGAGAAGGCCGCGGGCTCCGTGAAGCGCACCGACGAGGAGCTCTCGCTTCCCTTCGTCGGCGCCGGCCTCGTCCTCTGTGGGCTCCTCGCCGCTTTCCTGCCGCTCATGGCTGGCAGCGGGGGCTCCATCGGCCTCCTCGCCGGCGTTGCCGTCGTCATCTTCAGCTTCTTCTTCGTCACCGTCAGCTCGCGCATCGTGGGTCTCATCGGCTCCAGCAGCAATCCCATCTCGGGGATGACCATCGCCACCGTCCTCATCTGCGCGCTGCTCTTTGGCGGGATGTACGCCGGGGCGGACGCCAAGATCGCGGTCCTCACCATCGGCGCTCTCGTCTGCATCGCCGCCGCCATCGCCGGCGACACGTCTCAGGACCTCAAGACGGGCTTCCTCGTGGGCGCGACTCCCAAGAAGCAGCAGACCGGCGAGATCATCGGAGTCATCGCCGCCGCGCTGGCCATGAGCACGGTGCTGGCCTTGTTCCGCGAGGACATCGTCTCCGGCAACTTCAAGGCGCCTCAGGCCAACCTCATCCGCCTCGTCATCGACGGCGTGCTCGACGGCAACCTGCCCTGGGCCCTCGTATTCGTGGGAGCGGCCATGGCGTTTTGCGTGGAGATCATGGGTCTGCCGACCCTCGCCTTCGCCGTGGGCCTCTACCTGCCCATTCACCTCGCGGTGCCCATCATGATTGGTGGGCTCCTGCGGCTGGGCATCGAGAAGCTCAGCGTCGAGGAGCACGTCCGGGAGGAGCGCCGCGAACAGGGCGTTCTCTACGGGTCCGGGATGATCGCGGGGGCCGCCCTCATAGGAGTGGTGGGGGCCGCACTGGCCTTCTTCGAGATCGAGGTGCCGAAGCCCGAGACTGCACCAGCGCAGATCGGAGCCGTCATTGCCTTCGCGGTGATCTCCCTGTCTCTGTGGCGCATCGCCTGGAAGGGCCTGCCGGGCAAGAAGTAGGGGACGGAGACGGCGCCGGGCGCCCCGACCTCATCCGCGCCAGGCGGCGACGACCCGTGGGATGCCGGCGAGGTCCCGCTGCACGGTCACGTCATTCCAGCCTCGGGTGCGGAACAGCTCCGCGACGGGCTGCGCTTGATCGACGCCGAGCTCTACCGCCAGGAAGCCGTCCTTTGCCAGCCACTGCCCGGCCTCTGACGCGAGGCGTCGGTAGTGCACCAGGGGGTCAGGTCCTGCGAACAGCGCGGACTCGGGCTCCCAGTCCCGCACGTCGGGCATGAGGGAGTCCTTGGTCTCGACGGGCACGTAGGGAGGATTGGCCACGATCGCGCGGAGCTGGCCCCGAAAGCGCGCCGGCACCCGCTGGAGACCATCGCTCTGCACGAAGCCGATGCGGTCGTCCACGCCGTGGGTGGCGGCGTTCTCCTTCGCCACCGCCAGGGCGTCGGTGCTCAGGTCGATGGCGAGGACGCGCAGTCCAGGGCGCTCGGCCGCGAGAGTGACGGCGATGGCCCCGCTGCCGGTCCCATAGTCGAGCACCACTCCGGCGCTGGGCTCAGATGAGGCTCCGGACGAGGCGTCGCCGCGAGTGGGCTCGGTGGTGGCGGCCGGGCGGTCCGTCGCGGCCGGCGCAGGTGCGGCGGGAGCGGTGGGGTCCGGCGCGTCGAGCACAGTCGTCACCTCGTCGTCGCCGCCGGTCTCCGACCCGCTGGTGTCGTACTCCACGGTGGTCTCCACCCCCGGGACCCAGCCGGTCATTGGAGCCTCCTCGGGCTCCTCATCAGCGTCGCCATCGAGCTCGGCGACGACATCACCCTCGGGCCGTCCGCGGCGCAGCCACTGAAGGGCCAGGTCCACCAGGTGCTCCGTCTCTGGCCTCGGGATGAGGACCCGGGTGTCCACGGCGAAGTCTCGCGAGTAGAACTCCCGATTGCCGAGGATGTAGGCCACGGGCTCGCGCTTGCCGCGACGCCTCACGAGCTCCCGACAGGCGCTGAGCTCCTCCTCGGAGAGGGGACGGGTCCCATCGGTGATGAACGTCAGGCGGTTGATGCCAAGGGCGTGGCCGATGAGGACTTCGGCGTCCAGTCGCGCCGTCGTGATGCCGAGGCCGGCGAACCAGCTCTCGGTCCGGTCGCGCAGCTCGATGAGCGTCACGCTTCGCTTTCCTGCGCCTTCAGCGCCTCGGTCTCGAACCAGTTGGCGACGCCGTCGAGCAGGTCGTCCATGGCGCCCTCGATGACGCGGTCCAGGGTGTAGAGCGTCAGCCCCACCCGGTGGTCCGTGATGCGCCCCTGGGGGTAGTTGTAGGTGCGAATGCGCTCGGAGCGGTCGCCGGTGCCCACCTGGGAGAGCCGCATGTCCCGCTGCTCCTCCATGCGCTTGCGCTCCTCGATCTCGTAGAGGCGCGTGCGCAGCACGGTCATGGCCTTCGCCTTGTTCTTGTGCTGGGACTTCTCGTCCTGGCAGATGACGATGAGGCCGCTGGGCAGGTGGGTGATGCGCACCGCCGAGTCGGTGGTGTTGACGGACTGGCCGCCGGGGCCCGACGCGCGGAAGACGTCGATGCGCAGGTCCTTGTCGGCGATCTGGACGTCCACCTCTTCGGCCTCGGGCATCAGCGCGACGGTGCAGGTGGAGGTGTGAATGCGTCCCTGGGCCTCCGTGGCCGGCACTCGCTGCACGCGGTGCACGCCGGACTCGAACTTCAATCGGGACCAGGCGTCCGCGCCGGCGACCGTGGCGATCACCTCCTTGAAGCCGCCAGCAGCGTTGTCGGACTTGGACATGAGCTCGAAGCGCCAGCCTCGTGATTCGCCGTACCGCGAGTACATGCGGAAGAGGTCGTAGGCGAAGAGCCCGGCCTCGTCGCCGCCGGCCCCCGCGCGGATCTCGAGCATGACGTTGCGCCCGTCGTTCGGGTCGCGCGGGAGGAGCAGCTTCTTGAGCGCCGTCTCGAGTCCGGGCACGCGCTCCTCGAGCTCGCTGACCTCGGCCTTCGCCAGCTCCCGCATCTCCTCGTCGTCTTCGGCGAGCATCTCGCGGGCGCCTTCGAGCTCCTCTTCCACCTGCTTGTACTCCCGCCAGACCCCGACGAGCTTCTTGAGGTGGGAGTAGTCCTGCATCAGCGTCGCGAACCGCTTCGGGTCCGAAGCGACGTCGGGCTGGCTGAGCTGGGACTCGAGCGTCAGAAAGCGCTCTTCGACCGCTTCGAGTTGGGCGAACTTGGACATGTGGGGGACCTTCCAGCGGCGGACCCTAGCAGGCCACCGGGTTGGGCCCGGGCCGTTGGCTAGACCTCGACGGCTACGGCGGCGGCGGCGTTCGCGGGAGCCAGGAAGCGCACGTTCTCGTACGTCGGCTCCAGGGCGCCTTCGTGCTCGAGGGCACGCTTGAGGGAGGTCAGGGCGACCTCCAGCTGTTCGTCATCGGGCTCGATGGTGGTGAGCTGCTGCATCGCCCAGCCGGGCCACGAAATCCAGCGCATCAGCTTGCTGCCCTTGTCGAGCTTGCCGGCGAACTTGATGAACTCGTATCCGATGCCTGCGATGGGAACCATCATCGGGATCTTGATGGACGCCTGGAGCAGGTTGAGCTTCCAGCCCGCCAGGTCCGGGGGGAACGGGACCAGTGGGAACACGCCAGCGAAGAAGAAGATCGAGATCAGGATCACGAAGACGAGGAACGACGTGCCGCACCGGGGGTGGAACGTCGGCCAGCTCTTCGCGTTCTCGACGGTCAGCTCCTGGCCGGCCTCGTAGGCGTGAATGCTCTTGTGCTCGGCTCCGTGGTACTGGAACACCCGCTTGATGTCGGGCATGCGCCGAATCAGCAGGATGTAGCTCACGAACACGAGCATCTTGATGAGCCCCACGATGGCGTGGAACGTTGGCGACGCGACGGGGGCCTCGGTGGTCAGCGGAAGTCCGTTGAACACGTTGGTGAGGAACGTCGCACCGGCGTGGGGCAGGTAGATGAAGAGCGCGGCCCCGAGGGCCATGGCGCTGGCGAGCGAGACGGCGATGGCGCCCGCCGTGAGCGTCTCGGACGGCTTCGCGTCTTCCCGGGCCTTGTCCACCTCTTCGGCGGTGGCTCCGGCGGCTTCAGCGTCCCTCGCTGCCTGCTCGGCTTCTTCGTCCATGGCGACGGACGCCGAGAACGAGAGGGCCTGCATGCCGTTCACCATCGACTCGATGAGCACGATGGCGCCACGCACGAAGGGCAGCTTGAGGATGGGGTAGCGCTTGATGATGGGGACCCACTTGTCGTCCTTGACGACGATGGACCCATCGGGAGCGCGCACTGCGATGACCATGGAGTCGGGGCCGCGCATCATCACGCCCTCGATGACTGCCTGTCCGCCTACGTCCAGCTTCTTGGTCAACGCTACTCCCAGTGGAACGGGCGGACCGTAGCCCGCCCGAACCTCACTAGCGACGCTTGATCTTGGTCAGATCGAACTTCGCGAACTTGTTGTTGAACCGCTCAACGCGACCCGTGGAGTCGACAATCTTCTGCGTGCCCGTGAAGAACGGGTGGCACGCCGAGCAGATGTCGGTCCTGAAGTCGTCAGACATCGTCGAGCGAGTCTGGAATTCGTTGCCACAAGCGCAAGTGACGTTGATGGTCTCGTAGTTGGGGTGGATGCCGGCCTGCATCGTTCTCTCCTTGGTGGCCACGACGAAGATGTGTCCTCGGCGTCGCTCGTTCAATAGGTCTCTGCCCGAAGCCGCACACCGTCCGTTCGGAGGGGGCGACCCATCCACTCGCACATCATGGGCGCGTGAGGGCCGCGCCTTTTATCGCGCTCTCGCCAGTGATGCAAGCGAAACGGAGTTCGTCGGGGCACCACCGCACGAACACAGTCGACTCGGGACCGAGGGGGGCACGGGCGGCGCCACGACCGAAGGCGTCATTCACCCGTCATAGGCGCTGAGCGCGCTCGGACCTAGGTTGAAGCCACGAGGTCGCGTTGTTGTGCGGCCCGCTTGTTTGGAGTGCCCATGTCCCAGCCGCCGGTGTTCGAGTCTCCCTCTGCCAACCTCCCCTCCGGCGTCCGCGCGCGACTCGCCCGTCGACTGAGGGCCCGCCTCCGTGGCACGCCCATGTGCAACTTCCGAGAAGGGGGCCCGAGGGGGCGCTTCGTGTTGGTGCGGGATCGGAGCGGGGAGTGCGAGCCCATCTTGCTGTTGAGCTCGTCCGTGCAGGAGGGGGTGTGCCACGAGGAGCTGACCTCGGCCCTGTTGGAGACCCCCAAGGCCGAGCTCATCCCAGGGACCTGGGCCCGCCGAACCCACACCGTCACCTTTCGCGCCGACGGAGCGCAGATCGACTCGAGAGACTTCAGGGGCGCCCTGGGCCGGTCCGGCGCCGAGTATCGGGTTCTCCTGCTCGAGGTCGCGGCGTAGATCGCAGGGAGTCCAAGCGACGGCGCCCACGCCCTCCAGGAGGAGAGCGTGGGCGCCGCAAGAGCGCGCGAACGACGCGGAGAGCGCGCCGCCCAGGTTCTTCTGGGCGAAGAACTACGTATTCATCGCCATCAAGAACTCGTCGTTCGTCTCCGTCTTCTCGAACTTGTCCCGGAGGAACTCCATCGAGTCGATGACGTTGAGCGGCGCGAGCACCTTGCGGAGCAGCCAGAGCTTCTGGAGCACATCGCTCGGGAGGAGCAGGTCCTCGCGGCGGGTACCGGACTTGTTGATGTCGATGGCCGGGTAGATCCGGCGCTCGACGAGGCGGCGATCCAGGTGGATCTCCATGTTGCCCGTGCCCTTGAACTCTTCGAAGATCACCTCGTCCATGCGGGACCCGGTGTCGATGAGCGCGGTGCCCATGATGGTCAGGCTGCCGCCCTCTTCGATGTTGCGGGCCGCGCCGAAGAAGCGCTTGGGGCGGTGCAGGGCGTTGGAGTCGACACCACCGGACAAGATCTTGCCGCTCGGGGGGACCACGGTGTTGTAGGCCCGCGCCAGACGCGTGATGGAGTCGAGCAGGATGACCACGTCGCGCTTGTGCTCGACGAGGCGCTTGGCCTTCTCGATGACCATCTCGGCCACCTGCACGTGCCGCGTCGCGGGCTCGTCGAAGGTAGAGGAGACGACCTCACCCTTCACCGTGCGCTGCATGTCCGTGACCTCCTCGGGCCGCTCGTCGATGAGCAGCACCATGAGGTAGACCTCGGGGTGGTTGGTCGCGATGGCGTTGGCCAGCGCCTGGAGCATCACGGTCTTGCCGGTGCGGGGCGAGGCGACGATGAGGCCACGCTGGCCCTTGCCGATGGGGGTCATGAGGTCCATGACGCGCGTCGACGTGTTCTTGGAGTCGTACTCGAGCTTGAGTCGCTCCTCGGGGTACAGCGGCGTGAGGTTGTCGAACAGCGTCTTGCGGCGCGCGACATCCGGCGGGTCGAAGTTGATGCGATCCACGTTGAGGAGCGCGAAGTACCGCTCTCCCTCCTTGGGGGCGCGGATGGTGCCGTCGACCGTGTCGCCCGTGCGCAGGGCGTAGCGTCGAATCATGCTCGGCGAGATGTAGATGTCGTCCGGGCCGGGCATGTAGTTGTAGACCGCCGACCGCAGGAAGCCGTAGCCGTCCGGCAGCCGCTCCACGACGCCAGAGCCGGACACGTTGCCGTTCCGCTCCGTCTGGACCTGGAGGATGTGGAAGATGAGCTCTTGACGGGAGACGCCGCCGGTCTGCTCGATGTCGAGGCTCGCAGCCAGCTCGGCGACCTGGTCGGACGACGAGACACGGACTTCGTTCAGGTCGATGTCGGGGGGCACCGGGCCGTCCCAGACCGGGCGGGGAGGCTGACCACCGGACCCGCCGCGCTTGCGCTTGCGGTCGCGACGTCGACGGCGGCGTCGGCCGTCCCCTCCTTCTTCGTTGCCGCCACCGGAGCTCTGCTCCCCGGAGTCGTCGCCGCGGGGCGCGTCGGCCTTCGAGGAGCGGTCGCTGCCACCCTCGCTCGCCGGGGCCTCCTTCTTGGGGGCCGCCTCCGCGGGGGGCGCAGTCTCCGCCTTGGGCGCTGCGGCCTTCTTTGCGGCGCCCTCCTTCTTCGCCTCCTGCTTGGACGCGACCTCCGGCGGGGGGGGCGCGGCCTTCTTCTTCGGGGCGCGCTTCCGGGTGGTCTTCTTTGCAGGCTTGGCTGCGGTCTTCTCGGTCTTGTCTTCGTCTGACATGTAGGGATTCCCTCGACGGTGCTTCGTCGGGACGCGCGCTCCAGAACGGAGGCGGGAGATTGCTCGTTGTGACTTGGAACCCCGCGGGGCGGGGGAGCGCTGGGCTCGGGGCGTAGCCCGGACCTGGATCGTGGGAACGATGGGAGCAAGTCCCAGGGTTGTCAAGGCAAGGTCTCTGATCGGCTCCCCCCATTGGTGCCAGGCGCACCCGCCCGTAGGATGCGCGCATGATCGAGAACCCCGCGGACGCCGCCGAGCGCCACCAAGCTCTCGCGCGCGAACTCGAAGAGCACAACCACAGCTACTACGTCCTCGACTCCCCGAGCATCAGCGACCGGGAGTACGACCGGATGTTTCGGGCGCTGCAGGACCTCGAGGACGCGTGGCCAGCGCTGCGGACGCCAGAGTCACCGACCCAGCGCGTCGGCGGCGCCCCGCTGGACTCCCTCGTCAAGTTCACCCACCCGACCCCGATGCTCTCGCTCCAGAACTCCTACGACGAGGAGGAGATCCGTGAGTTCGACCAGCGCGTGAAGCGCTTCCTCGGAGAGGGGGAGGGCAAGGACCTCCAGTACGTCGTGGAGCCCAAGCTCGACGGCATCGCCATGGAGCTCATCTACCAGGAGGGTGTGCTCACGGTGGGATGCACCCGGGGCGACGGCACCGTGGGGGAGGACGTCACCGAGAATGTGCGGACCATCCGCAACGTGCCCTTGCGCCTGCGGAGGCCGGTCCCGGGGATGCTGGCGGTGCGCGGCGAAGTGGTGATGACCTCGGACGGGTTCCAGAGGCTCAACACCCGCCGTCTGTCGGAGGGGCAGGCCGCCTACGTCAACGCGCGCAACGCCACTGCGGGCACGATGCGCAACCTCGACCCCACCCATGCCGCGAAGGCCCCGCTGCGCTTCCTCGCCCACAGCACGGGCGTACACGATGGACTGGACCTCGAGTCCCACAGCGGCTTCCTCGCGACTGCCCAGGACCTGGGGTTTCAGTTGGCGGAGGGCATCACGCCGTGCGGCGGCATGGACGCCGTGGTGAGCGCCATCGAGGCCATCGGTGCCCGGCGTGCGTCCTTCAACTACGACATCGACGGCGCGGTGGTGAAGCTCGACGAGGTGGCCCTGCAAGAAGAGCTGGGCTTCGTGAGTCGCAGTCCGCGTTGGGCCATGGCGTTCAAGTACCCGGCAGAGCAAGCGAACACCAGGCTCATCGCCATCGATGTCCAGGTGGGCCGCACGGGCAAGGTGACCCCCGTCGCGCGCCTCGAGCCCGTCTTCGTGGGCGGCGTCACCGTGACCAACGCGACCTTGCACAACGCCGAAGAGGTCGCCCGCAAGGACATTCGCCCCGGCGACACGGTGGTGGTCCAGCGCGCGGGAGACGTCATTCCCCAGGTGGTCGAGGCGGTGGTCGCGAAGCGGACCGGCACTGAGGTCCCCTTCGTCTTTCCCACCGTCTGTCCGGAGTGCGGCACCGACCTGGTGCGCCCCGAGGCCGAGGTGGACTGGCGCTGCGTGAACGAGTCGGCCTGTCCTGCGTGGCAGCGCGGCAAGCTCGAGCATTGGGCCAGCCGCGGTGCCCTGGACATCGAGGGGCTCGGCACGAAGCTCATCGCCCAGTTGCTGGAGAAGCGCATCGTCAGCGACGTCGCCGACCTCTACACCCTGGACGGGAAGGGCGATCTGCTCTCACGTCTGGAGCGGATGGGCGAGAAGTCCGTAGACAATCTGCTCGACGGCATCGACCACAGCCGCCAGGCCCCGCTGCATCGCATCCTCTTCGGGCTCGGCATTCGTCACGTGGGAGAGTCCGTCGCAAAGCGCATCGCGAGCACCCTGCTCAGCTGGGAGGCGATTCAGGGTGCGACCCTCGAGGAGCTCGTCGCGGTGGAGGACGTGGGGCCGAAGGTCGCCCAGACGGTCATCGACTGGTTCGCTGACGCCGACCATCGAGACCTGGTGCGGCGCCTCCACGACGGCCGCGTCGCGTTCCCCGCCGAGGACCCGCCCCCGGTGATCGCCGAGGATGCTCCGTTCATGGGGAAGCAGGTCGTCGTCACCGGCACCCTGGTCGAGATGAGTCGAGGAGACGCAAAGAAGGCGATCATCGCTGCGGGGGGCAAGTCGCCGGGATCCGTGTCGAGCAAGACCGACCTCCTCGTGGCGGGGCCAGGTGCGGGCAGCAAGCTCGCAAAGGCCCAGTCCCTCGGCATTGAAGTCATCGACGAAGCCGAGTTCCTCGCGCGCCTGGGGCGTGCGTGAGCCGACTCCTGCCAGGAGGCTTCGGGTGGCACTAGCCGACGACGGGGGCCGCCGCCGCCGCGGAGACGTGGTGCCCGTCCGCCAGATCGCGCTGGCGGTCGTGAGCTTGCTGGTGTTCCTCGCCATCGCGACGGCGGGGTTCAAGTTCATCGAAGGATGGTCCTGGCTCGACGCGCTCTACATGGTGGCTATCTCTGTGACCACCGTGGGCTACGGCGAAGTTCATCCTCTGTCTCCCGAAGGCAAGGCCTTCGCCATTTTGACCGTCTTCAGCGGGGTGGGCATCGGCTCGTACGTGCTGCTGACGGTGACTCGACGATTCTTTGAGGGCGTGGTGGAAGGAACCATCCAGCGCGCCGTAGCGAGGCGACGCGTGAAGACCACCCTGCCGCGAATGAAGAACCACACCGTCGTCGCTGGCTTTGGCCGGCTCGGCCGCGAGATCTGCCACGAAATGCGCCTCGCGGGGAACGAGGTCGTCGTGGTGGACGACAAACAAGAGCGGGTGCTCATGGCCGAAGAGGCCGAGTACCTCTTCGTGCAGGGTGACGCGAGCGACGAGAAGGTGCTGGAAGCGGCGGGACTGGCCCGGGCGAAGTCCCTCGCGGTCGCGACCCCGACCGACGCCCTGAACACCTACATCGTGCTGGCCGCCCGCGAGGTGAACCCCAGCGTGCACATCCTCGCGCGCGCGTCTGACGAGGTGGCGGCGAAGCGCATGAAGAAGGCGGGCGCCTCGGACGCCGTCTCGCCCTACCAGATGGGCGGTCTTCGCATGGCCGCGATGATGATTCGTCCCGCCGTGGTCGACTTCATGGACGTCGCCTCGCACGGCGACTTCCCCGACATCTTCATCGAGCAATTGATGATGGGGGAGAAGAGCACCCTCGCCGGCACTTCACTGCGTGGAGCGCAGTGGCAGTCCACCTACAAGGTGATGGTGCTCTCCGCGATGCACCCGGGAGGGAAGCAGCAGTTTCTGCCAGACCCCGACGAGCCCCTCGAGCCGGGCTGCCTGCTCATCGTCGCCGGACACCGCTCGAACCTGGACCGGCTCGCGGCGGCCCTCAAGAGCTGAGGGCGTCGGGCAGGGCGAGTCCCTCCCTTACTCCCAGGCGGCGTCGCCTCCGGCCTCGACCCAATCGCTCCCGAGGAAGGCAGTCTCTGCCTCCTCACCGAGGAAGTGCGCCCGGATCCAGGCGGTGGTCAGCACCCGCGAGAGCTCGTGCACCCGCGCGATCTCCATGTAGCCCGCCTCGCCGCCATCACACTCGCCACCGATGGGGATGGTCGTGCACAGGTCCGAGAAGCCGAAGTGCGCGCCGTCGGTGAACGACGCGAGGTGTGAGGTCGCTGGGAGGGCAGCCGCCACGGGACGGATCTCGGCCTCGTAGCTCATGTCAGCGTCCCGTGTCCCGCCTTGCACCAGCGTGGGCACGTTGTTGGCGAGGCCGACTCCGCCGGGACCGAAGGAGTAATGCAGTCCGGGGGCCAGAGCCACCGCCACCTTGGCGCGGGGGTCGGGAACCGCCTGGCTGATGTCCTCGATCTCTTCGACGTCGTTGTCCTCGAAGAAGCCACAGCCGCTGGTGTCGTTCTCCGCACACCAGTCGATCATCGACTGCGGGTCGACCTGACCTCCGCCGACCACGAGGGACGTCCAGGCCCCGAAAGAGTGGCCGACGATGCTGTAGCCATCGGTGAGATCGAGGGAGCCCGGGAGGCGCGCGTCTACGAGGTCCACCGCCACTGCGACGTCCCGCGGGCGTTCGGCGGCCACCTGGGTGATGAGGCTCTGGTCGAGGTCGAACAGCGTGCTGAACTCGTGGTCTGGCGCGATCACCACGAAGCCGTGGGAAGCGAGCCAGGTGGTGAGGTAGCTGGACTGGAACCGGACGCCGCCGAACCCGTGGGAGAACACCACGACGGGGTACGGCGCGCCCCGCAGATCCCAGGCCGGATCCCGGTACGCGTCGTTGCCGAGGTTCAGCCCGGGGTAGGGGGCGAACTCCTCCCCCTCGACCGGCACCGCTGGATACCAGACCTCCATCACCATCCACTTGCCGCGCTCATCGACGTTCTCGATGGTGGTGGCGCCGACCTGGTACGGCCCGCGCACGTCGCTGGGAACGCTGGCTGGAGGCGGTTCGGGGGTGGGCTCAGGGTCTGGCTCGTCGGCCGGTGGCGCGGCACACCCGACGATGAGGAACAGCAGGGCCAACCCACGGGTCATCGCGTGGAGGCCTCTGCCCCCAGCAGGCCGCGGTGCTCGAAGACCCGACGCAGGAAGGAGACGGGCATGTTTCCCTCCTCCAAGTACGTGCGGTGGAAGAGCCGATCGATGTCGTCTTGGGACATGGTCCCCGCCTGGGCGGCCTCGAGGTCCCTCTTGAGGGACCACACCATCCGGTTGCCCGCGAGGTAGCTCAGGGGGTAGGCACGCTCCTGGCTGTACCAGTTGAGCTCGGCCTGCACGCGACCGTCCGTGAAGCCCGTCACCGCCTTGAGCAGCGAGCCGGCGAGGCCGAAGGGAGCTTCGGCGGTCCGGTCGAAGTCCACGCCCACCTCGAGGTACTTCGGGTCGCCGGTCATCAGGTACAGGTCGATGGCGACCCGGGCACCGATGCGCGAGATGTCCCGCTTCGTCCCAAAGCGCACCTCGGGCTCCAACTCGCCGGCGTAGCCCTGGTCGAGCATGTAGTCCTCGAGCATGGTGGTCCAGCCCTCGGCGTGGTGCGCGCCCTCATAGTGGCGCCGGACCACACTCGGGTGGCGTGATGCCCAGGCCAGCTGCAGGTGATGCCCGGGGATTCCCTCGTGCACCATCATCATCGGGATGCCCAGCTCCGTGTGCTCGTCGAGCAGCTCGGGCTTGAGGGTGAGGTACACGATGGAGCGCGCGACGCCATCCCGAAAGGCGGGCGGCGGCATCATCGCCCCGGCGGGGATGCTGGGCTCCATGAAGCCGGGCGTCTTGAGGATGGTCATGTCCTGTTCATCGAAGACGGGGAACAGGTCCCGCTCCTTGATGAACGCGAGGATGGTGCTGCGCTCCTGCTCGTAGCGCGCCAGCACGCCGTCCATGTCGTCCACTTGCACCGCGAAGTGCTTGTTGAGCCACGTATGCAGGTCCGCCAGAGACGTGTCGCCGTCCAGGCCGTACTTCGGCGCGAGCGTGTCCCGCAGGGTGCGCAGAGTCTCCCCCGTCTCTCTGAGGAAGTCCCGGGCGATGCCGTGCAGCTCGTCCAGAGTCAGATCGATGCCCGAGGTGTGCACGAAGCGCTGGGCGAGCTCGGGGCCGATGTGCACGTTGTCCACGGTGGGGAGCGCAGCGAGCGCGGCGCTGTATTCCTTCAAGGCGGTACTCAACGCGGCGATGGCGGCGTCCATGCGGGCGAGACCAGCCCAGCCCTCACCGGCGGCCCAGCCTCGAAGGGTCGCGAACAGATCCGGGAGTCCACCGACCTTCTCGATGTCCATGGCGACCCAACGAGCCACGGGGTGATCGAGCGCCCCCAGGAGGGCCGTCAGATACGCCGGTCCGAGCTCCATGCGTGTGGTCATGTCCTCGAGACGCTCCGCGGCCGGGCGGGGGTCGTTGAGAAACATCAGGAAGAGAGGGTCGCCCAGGGCGTCAGAAGCGCGAGGACACTGCTGGCGCAGGAGCCGCCCGTTCCATCGGTGGGTCTCCTTCAGCACCTCGTGCTCCAGCGTCAGCTGCGCGAGGTCGCGGTCGAGTTGCTCCTCGAACGAGGCCGCGTCGGGGAGGCCCTCGAGTCGGTCCAACAGGCCCTGACCCTGCTCTGCGTATGCGCGCCCCGCCTCCAAGGATGGGTCGGGCAAGGCTCCGAGGCCATCGAGGAGACCCACGTTCACGCGCACGTTGGGGTCGGCGACGAGGTAGTCGTGGAAGGCGGAGACGAAGGATTCGTGCTGGCTCATGGGCGCGACGGTACAGGAGCCTCCCACCGCGCAATGTCAGGGTTTGGCCTCCCAGAGGGAGCCGTCGAAGTCCATGAGGACGGTGGGACCCGCAGGCTGGATCGCGGGCGCGGGCGCGGGCTCGGTGGGGCGGAGGTCGCCGGACACCCTGCGGGGAGCAAGGCGAGAGCAGGGAGCACGCAGTACACAGAAGTGGGCCTACCGTGGCGCTACTCTCCTCTTGAGGACGGGAGTTGATGGCGGTCGAGATCCACAAAGCCCCCGAGGGCACGCACTACCTGGCGGTGTGGAGCGGCCCGATCAGTGATGCGGAGCCAGAGTTCGCCTACCGGGCGCTCTACGACGACCCCGAGTGGGACCCCGCGCTCCCCGTGCTCACCGACCTCTCTGGCGCCGAGTTGAAGACCCTGAGCGGAGGAGCCTTGAGGCGACTCGGCGTCGTGACCGATGCGGCCATGGCTCGCCGGGGGGTGTCACCGCCGCGCTCGGCCATCTTCGGTCCGGAGGACCTGCGCTTCGGCATCGGACGTATGTACACGCTGGTGCGTCCCGGAGATGGCGCAAACCTGCGGGTGTTCCGGGATCGCGACGCGGCGTTGACGTGGTTGCTCGCGCCGGCCTCTTTGGCGCAGCCGAAGCCCGTGGTCTCGGGTCCGTAGGCGCTCAATCGCCGTCGGTGGGCTCGTCGCCTCTTGGGGGGGCGTCCCCCGCCGTGGTGTCGCCGCTCCGCTTCCGCAGTGCGCGGCGGACGAGAAACGCGGCCACTCCGACGGGAACGGCGGCGGCGACGAGGGGTGCAGACGCGACGGTGGCGGCGATGGCGGCCGGAGCAGCGACCACGGCGGCGGCAGTGGCGGCAGCTCCGGTGGTGACGG
>JAGSHC010000155.1 GCA_023954745.1 Deltaproteobacteria bacterium
ATCGCGACCCAGCCATCCGGCTCCATGCGGAGGGACCGACGGAGGGCGTTCTCGGCCGCCATGGGCTTGTCGGCCGCGGCTGCGGTGATCCCGACGAAGTGCCAAGCGTCGGCGCTGCGGGGCCGCTGCTTGGCGAGGCGCTTCGCGTCGCCCCAAGCTCCTGTGGCGTCCCCGGCGCGGAGTCGGAACCACGCCTGAGCGAGAGGCTGCCAGCCGCGCATGGCGCCCTGAAGCCGCGGCATGGCGACGTCGTCCAGGCCGTCGTGCTCCGCCTCGGCCCCAAGGGCCGGCGATGCGCAGAGCGCGGTGAGGAGGAGCAAGAAGAAGGGGGATCGCAGAGCTGTCAACGGGTCCTCGCGAGCAGGGGCGACAATAGCAACACCTCGGGGCGCGCCGTCCAGCCCAGGAGTAGGACGATCCGCATGGCCACTGCATTCAGAGCGTGGTGGCCACCAGCTGCGCCGGCGCGTTCGCTCGTCGCGGTTGGCAGAACCTCGGTGCTACGGTCCCGCCGTGCCCCTGCCCCCCATATTGGCCGACGAGAGCGGCCTCAACGAAGGCCAGGCCATCGCTGCCCGCGTCCGTCGCTGGGATTCCGGAGAAGCCCGGGGCCCCTACACGATGGAGTTGTATCCGACGATGACCTGCAACATCGACTGCGTCTTCTGCGACACCACGTATCGCAAGGGGAAGCAGACGGGGGAGCTCACAGCGGAGCAGTACTGGACCCTCCTCGACGAAGCCCGAGACCTCGGGGTGCGGCGGGTGTTCATCCTGGGCGGGGGCGAGCCCCTCGTGCGCAAGGACGTCACCCCCGAGCTCATGCGCCGCATCAAGGACTACGGAATGGAGGGACACATCGCGACGAACGGCACGCTGTTCGACGAAGCCCTCATCGACCAGGTCATCGACAGCGGCTGGGACGAGCTCCACTTCTCCCTCGACGCGCCCGACCCCGGCGCGAACGACTACCTGCGAGGGCGCAAGGGCGTCTTCGAGACCGTGGCGAAGACCATGTGCCGGATTCACGGCAAGAAGAACGCCCGCGGACTCGGCGTGAACGACGCCCCGCGGATGCTCATCCACGCCGTCGTGACCAACAAGAACTACTGGATGTTTGCCGACATGGTCCGCTTCGCCCACGCGGTGGGGGTGTTCCGGGTCAACTTCGACTACATCATCGCGTACCGCCCCGAGCAGCACGCCTTGACGCTCTCCGACGCCGAGAAGGCCGAGGTCCCAGACCACATCCGGCCCGCCATGGCCGAGGCAGAGCGCCTCGGCATCATCAGCACCCTCGAGCAGTTCCTCCTGCCGGAGACCATGGAGCGCGGGCAGATGACCTTCCCCCAGGAGGGCCCTCCCGACGCTGAGCACGCCCCCTGCCTCAACCCCTGGTACTACCTCGTGGTGCAGCCCACCGGCGAGGTGTCGCCCTGCTGCGTCATCACCGGTCAGGGCGAGAAGGTCACCGACGGACTCGCCAAGGTGTGGAACGAAGGCGAGTACTTCAGCTCCCTGCGCGCCTCCATGAAGGAGAAGGAGATGACCGACCTGTGCCGCAACTGCACGATGTCCATCATCTCGCGCAACGACTACATCCGGGACTCCTTCACCGAGGGGCGTTCCTGACGTGCCGACGAACCTGAACCTCGAGCTGACCGACCTCTGCAACGTCAAGTGCCGCTTCTGCGGCCAGGCGGAGACACCGAAGGTGCATGGCTTCCAGGCCAACAAGTTCATGAAGTGGGATGTGTGGAAGGCGTCCATCGACGGGCTGGCCGACTACCCGGACGAAGTAGACCTGTGCCCCCACTGGCTGGGCGAGCCCACCCTGCACCCCGAGTTCAGCCGCTTCGTGCGCTACGCCTTCGACAACAACGCCGGCAACCGATTGTTTCGGCACTTCAAGCTGCACACGAACGGGACACTGCTCGACGACGAGCGCATCGACACCATCCTCGACTGCGCCAACCGCGACGACCAGGCAGAGGACACCTTCGGCTTCGTCCACTTCTCGGTCGATGCGTACACCCCCGAGGTGTACTACCGACTGAAGAAGTACGACTACGGCGAGCGTGTCTACACCAACATCCGGCGCCTCATCGAGCGGCGTCAGGAGCGCGGCCTGCGCTGGCCGTACGTGACGAACGCATTCATCGTCACCCCGGAGAACCGGCACGAAGCACGCTGGTACCTGGACTACTGGACCGCGCTGTTCGACCGCCACGACGTGGAGTTCGACGTGGTCTACGACTGGCCCCAGCGCTTCGCCGACAACCTCTACTACCGCCGGCTGCACCAGAAGAACCAGGCCGCCGCCGATCGACTCCACCGCGAGGTGCTCGACGAGCTGGACATCCTTCCCCTCGGAGCCCAAGGCGCGTTCATCGAGGAAGCCTTTTGATGGAGCGCAGCTGATGGCCACTCATGGAGACGAGCGACGCCCGTGTGCCGGGCTGTGGAACACGCCAATGGTCTACGTCAACGGCGACCTGACCACCTGCTGCCTCGACCAACACCTCGAGAACAAGCTGGGCAACGTCGTGGAGACACCCTTCGACACCCTCTGGAACGGCGAGACCAACCACCGGTGGCGGGTGCTGCAGGTGCTCGACGACTACGACCGGTCGGGCCCTTACTGCGGCTCGTGCAACTGGCAGAGCGCCGGGGCCATGCCTCACGACAAGGTCGTCGCCTATCTCGAGAAGACCGGCGAGACCGAGGCCCTGGTCGCCTACAAGGCCCGGTGGTCCCTGGACTGAAAACGGCGTTTCCGTTCTCGACTTCCGGCGTTATGGTGTGGAGGGAGTCCCATCTGGGACAAGAGGGACATGGAAGAACGACGTAGATACCCCCGCGAGGGCTGCCTGATCACCGCGCACGTGCGCAGCGGCAAGAGGATCTACGAAGGAACGATCGTGAACATCTGCGAGGACGGCTGCTTTGTGCAGACGACCGCGCCCCTGGACGACGACGCGACCCTTCAGCTGCGCTTTCGTCACCCCCGGACCGACGCCACCGTCAAGGCGCGCGCCGTGGTGGCCCGCCGCGTCAAGCCCGGCCAGGGCTCCATGGGGTTGGGCCTCAAGCTGATCGACACCCTGGGCATGCTGGAGCCCGGCTCCCGGGGCGTGGAGGAGTCACCGTCCGGGACCTGGTCTCGCCAGGAGCTCCTCAGCCGATCCGGGACCTGGGCTGCCTATGACGCCGGCGACCGGCACGACACCGGCGGCCGCACCGGCACCCTCCACCAGGCGATCGGGGACCGCAGAGGAGTCCACACCGAAGACACGGGCCGAACCGACGCGGGACGCCGACGCGTGCGCATCCAGGTCGCCGGGGGAAGCCCTTCCATGGCCCTGCTCTTCAACATGAGCGAGCGCGGCTTCAGCGCGGGCTCCGAACGCGCGCCGATCGTGGGCAAGCTGCTGCGCCTGGACCTCGAGTGGGAAGGCCGCACCGCGTCCTGCACCGCCAAGACCATCTGGCGCTCGGACGTCCCGGGCGGACTTCGCACCTTTGGCGCCACGGTCGTCCAGTTCTCGGGGCACGGTTCGGTGGTGACCTGGCAGGACCTCCTCGCCTCGCTACGAGCCTGAGCCCGCGCAGCTTCGCGGCCCGATCGCGTAGCATGCCGGCCGCGGTCGCAGCCGCCGGAGACCTCCAATGAAGCAATCGACCCCTGCCCTCCCCAAGGGAGAGCGCATCCTCGTCACCGGCGGCGCCGGCTTCATCGGGAGCACGTTCGCGTCGCGCCTCGTCGAGGACAACACGATCGTCGCGCTGGACACGTTCGACCGGGACGCGCTCCGTCACCACCCCGGCCTCGATGCCCACCCCAACTTCGAGATCGTCAAGGGCTCGATCCTGGAGCCCTCGGTCCTGGCCGAGGCCGCCGAGGGCTGCACCATGGTCGTGCACTGCGCGGCGATCGCTGGGGTGGACACGGTGATGAACCACCCGGCGAAGGTGATGCGGGTGAACCTCGTCGGCACGTGGAACGTGCTCGAGGCCGCGACGAAGGTGCCAGGCCTCAAGCGCTTCGTGGACTTCTCGACCAGCGAGGTCTACGGCGCCCATGCCTGGGAGGTCGGCGAGAGCAGCGACACCGTCGTCGGCGCCGTGGGTGAGCCCCGCTGGACCTACGCCGTGAGCAAGCTCGCCGCGGAGCACTCCACGTGGACGTTCCACCGTGAGTACGGGCTGCCCACCGTCACCCTGCGCCCCTTCAACGTGTACGGCCCCCGTCAGATCGGCGAGGGGGCCGTGCATCGCTTCGTCCGGCAAGCCCTGTCGGGCCAGGAGATCACCGTGCACGACGACGGCAATCAGGTGCGGTCCTGGTGCTACGTCGATGACTTCGTCGATGCGCTGCTGCGGTGTTGCGTCATGGACGACGCAGTGGGTCACTCCTTCAACATCGGCAACCCCCGAGCCACCGTGACGACCCTGCACCTCGCTCAGGAGGTCCTGCGGGCAGCGGGGGTGTCGGTGCCCATCCGCTTCGTGCCCTGGGGCAAGGCCAACGTGCACCTGCGCGTTCCCGACATCAGCCAGGCGCGCAGCATCCTCGACTACGAGCCCCGCGTAGACCTCGCCGAGGGCCTCGCGAAGACCATCGGCTGGTACCGGGAACTCGAGGACGTGGGAGTCGTGCCTTGAGCGAGCGGATTCCCCTGGCCCGTCCGCTGATGGGTCCCGAGGAAGCGAGGGCAACCGCCGAAGTCCTCGCCAGCGGCTGGTTGGTCCAGGGCCCCCGAGTCGCTGCCTTCGAGAAGCTCGTCGCCGCGCGGTGCTCCACGCCCCACGCCGTCGCTTGCAGCTCGGGCACTGCGGCATTGCACCTGGCCCTTGCGGCCCTCGATCTGCCCGCCGGCAGCAAGGTGCTCGTGCCCGGATACACCTTTCCGGCCACGATCAACGTGGTGCTCTTGTGTGGACTGCGCCCAGTCATCGTCGACGTCGACCCGCACACGTTCAACATGGACCCGGCGTCCGTGCTGGCGGCTCTCGACGGGGACGATGGGACCGACGACGACACCGCCCCCGCCGTGCTCCTCGCCGTGCACCAGTTCGGTCTGCCCGCCCCCCTCGACGTCCTCACGGGACCGTGCGCCGAGCGCGACGTCCTGGTCCTCGAAGACGCCGCCTGCGCCCTGGGCTCGTCCCTCGTCATCGACGGCGAGGCCCGCGCCGCCGGCTCGTTGGGCGCTCTCGGGTGCTTCTCGTTCCACCCGCGAAAGATCGTCACCACCGGCGAGGGTGGCATCGTCACCACGGCCGACCCCTCCCTGGACCATCGCCTGCGCCGGCTGCGTAACCACGGCATCGACCGCGACTCCGAGGGGCAGATGGCGTTTGTGGAGGCGGGCTTCAACTACCGACTGACCGAGGCCCAGGGCGCCATGGGGGTGGTCCAGATGGGACGGCTCGACGCCGTGCTCGCCGACCGCAAGCGCATCGCGGAGGGGTACTTCGCTCGCCTCGCGCCCCTCGTGGAGCAAGGGCTGGTCCTCCCCCGCGTCTCCGCCGGTGCGACGCCCAACTGGCAGACGCTCCAGATCCTGCTGCCCTCGGGCCACTCCCTCGACGACGTCATCGGCGCCGTCCGCAGCCAGGGAGTCGAGGTCAACTTCGGCGCCCACGCCCTGCACCAACACCCGGCCTACTGTGACGCCGCGCGCCCTTCGTCGGGGCTGCAGGGGTGCGCGGAGGCCCGCGCTCGGGGACTCGCGCTGCCGGTGCCCTACGGCCTCAGCGATGCCCAGATGGACCGGGTGGTCGAGACGCTCCGTGCGGCCCTGCGCTGAGGCCCCGGCGAAGAGCGGTTAGACTCGAGCCATGCATCAGTTCCGCAGCCATGGCACCGGGGAGTTCTCACGCGACCAGTTCGCTGAGATCGGCGAGAACGTGATCCTCGAACGAGGCGTGATGGTCTTCCATCCCGAGATGATCACCCTGGGCAGCAACGTCTACGTGGGTCACAACACCCTCCTGAAGGGCTATTACAAGAACACCATGCGCATCGGCAGCGACGTGTGGATCGGTCAGCAGTGCTTCCTCCACTCCGGCGGTGGACTCACCATCGGCAACAAGACGGGCATCGGCCCTGGCGTGAACATCTTCACGTCCTCGCACATGGAGACCGACCAACGGGCCTCCATCATGGACGGCGCCATCAAGTTCGCTCCCGTCGTGATCGGGGAAGGCTGCGACATCGGGGTGGGCGCCACGATCATGCCGGGCGTGCGCGTGGGCCGAGGAGTGCAGATCGGCACGGGCTCGGTGGTCGTCGAAGACGTGCCCGACTACGCCATCGCGGTCGGCGTTCCGGCGCGTGTGATGCGCATTCGAGACCCAGGTGAGTGAGACGGCCATCCGCACGGAGGGCCTGAGGAAGGTCTATCGGACGGGCTTCTTGCGCCGCGCCTTCGTCGGTCTGCACGGGCTCGACCTGGAGATCCCTCGCGGCGAGGTCTTCGGACTCATCGGCCCCAACGGTGCCGGGAAGACTACGACCCTCAAGCTCCTCATGGGGCTCAACAGCCCCACCAGCGGTACGGCCCAGATCCTCGGCGAGCCCATCGGCTCCATGAGGGCGATGGCGCGGGTCGGCTTCCTGCCCGAGCGCCCCTACTTCTACGACTACCTGACGGCGACGGAGTTCCTGCACTTCTATGGGCAGCTCCACGGCATGCCCCGCGCCCGTCGAATCGACATGATCGACCGGCTGCTCCCCCTCGTGCACATGGAGCGCGCTCGCGACACGCAGCTCCGCAAGTTCAGCAAGGGCATGCTTCAGCGTGTCGGCATCGCGCAAGCGCTCATGAACGATCCGGAGTTGGTCGTGCTCGACGAGCCGAGCTCCGGCCTCGACCCCATGGGTCGCCTCCTCATCCGCGACATCGTGCGAGACCTCAAGACGAAGGGCACCACCGTGCTCTTCTGCTCCCACGTCCTCTCCGACGTGGAGGAGGTGAGTGACCGCGTGGGCATCCTCATCGCGGGGAAGCTCCAGGATGTGGGCACCGTCGACGAGCTGGTCGGAAAGCGCGAGACCACTGTGGAGGTGACCCTGCACGGGCTGACCGACGACCTCGTCGCCGAGCTGCCGCTCCAACCCCACCGGGTCAGCTCCCGCGGCCACCACATCTTCGAGGCCGCCGACCACTCCGCCGCCCGGGCCCTGGTCGCCGCGGCCGTGGAGCGCGGTGGAGAGCTCTTCGGGTACGTGGCGCGACGCGAGTCCCTGGAGCAGCACTTCATGGACGAGGCGACCAGCGTCGAACGCCAGGACCGCGAGGCAGGCGTCCGATGATCAAGATCTGGGCCATCGCCCTGAACACCTTCCGGGAGGCGGTGCGGGACAAGATCCTGTATTCGCTGCTGTTCTTCGCCCTGCTGATGATCGGGAGCTCGGTCCTCATCGCGGAGCTCATCATTGGCGAGTACGGGAAGATCATCCGCGACATCGGGCTCGCCGCCATCAGCATCTTCGGGCTGCTCATCGCCGTCTTCGTGGGGATTGGGCTCATCTACAAGGAGATCGAGCGCAAGACCATCTACACGATCGCCAGCAAGCCAGTCCCCCGCTGGCAGTTCCTGGTGGGCAAGTACTTCGGACTGCTCGGCACCCTGGCGACGGAAGTGGCGATCATGGCCGTCGCCTACGTGCTGGTCCTCAATGGAATTGGCGCGGGAACCACCAGCGCCATGCTGCCCGCCATCTGGCTGACCTTCATGGAGCTGGCGGTGGTCACGGCCATCGCCATCCTGTTCGGCTCGTTCACCTCGCCGGTGCTGTCGGCGCTGTTCACCGTGGGGCTCACCCTCATCGGGAAGATGAGTGAGGAGCTCGTCCTGCTGGGCCAGCGCTCCGAAAGCGGGGCGGTCCGCTTCCTCATGGACACGGTCTACAAGGTGCTGCCGGACCTGTCCCGCTTCGACTTGCGCACCCAGGCGTCCTACGGGCTGGAGGTGGAGTGGGAGTACGTCGCCTACGCCACGGGATACGGCGCCGCCTACGCCGCCGCCCTGCTGGTGCTCGCCTCGATCATCTTCCGGTTCCGGGACTTCAAGTGACACCTCGCGCTGCGACCGCGCGTCGCGTCGCGGTGTTCCTCGCCTTCTGCACGCTCGTGGTCTGCGCGCGGGTCGTCTTCTCAGCGAGCAGCGAGCTGCGGTCCGCGCGACTCCTCGAGGGAGAGGGTCGCTGGCACGAAGCGGCCGCAGGCTACGGGGCCGCCATCCGCATGTATCTGCCGGGGCTGGGGACCGGCCCTGCCGCATCGGAGCGCCTCCTCGCCCTCTCCGACCGGGCCATGACCTCCGGCGACGCCGACGAAGCCCGCTTCTGCCTCGAGGAGCTGCGGAGCGGCTGGCTGGCGGTGCGGTCCACCTGGCAGCCCGGGCAACGCTTCGTCACCACAGCGGAGGAGCGACTCGCATCCCTGATGTTGGAGGACCCGCGCGGGAACTGGCCGGACCGCGCCCTCCCCCCCAGCGAGCGCGCAGCCATCGTGCAGGGAGTGCTCGCGGAGCGGGGAGACCCCGCGGTGGGTTGGGTGTTGTTGATGGGCATCGGGTACCTGGTGTGGCTCGGCGCCACCGCCCTGGCGATCTGGCAAGGCGTTCCGACGCGTCCGGACCACCCGGTGCGCTGGAAGATTGTCGGCCAGTGGGCCTCCGCCGCGGTCGGCGGGTACCTTCTGTGGCTGCTGGCGGTCGCCAACGCGTGACCCCGTACCTGGAGACGCTCTGATGTCCGTGCCCCTGCTCGACCTGAAGCCTCAGTACAACGCTCTCCAGAGCGACTTCGACGCCGCCGTCGCCCGGGTCATCGGGAGTCAGCGCTTCATCATGGGCCCCGAGGTCACCGGCTTCGAGGACGAGGTGGGCCAGTACCTCGGCGCCGAGCACGCCATCGGCTGTGCCTCCGGCTCCGACGCCTTGCTCCTGGCGCTCTGGGCTCTCGACATTGGCCCTGGCGACGAGGTGATCACCACGGCGTTCACGTTCTTCGCTACCGCAGGCGCAGTCTCGCGACTGGGCGCGACCCCAGTCTTCGTGGACATCGAGCCCGGCACCTTCAACATCGATCCAGCCGCCATCGAGGCCGCCATCACGCCGCGCACGAAGGCCATCATCCCCGTGCACATCTTCGGATTGCCGGCGGACATGGGTGCCATCAACTCCATCGCGAAGCGCCACGGCCTCCGGGTCATCGAGGACGCAGCCCAGTCCATCGGCGCCACCCTGCATGGCGCACAGACCGGAACGATGGGGGACTTCGGCTGCTTCTCGTTCTTCCCGAGCAAGAACCTGGGGTGCTGGGGGGACGGCGGCCTCGTCACCTCGATGCAGACCGACATCGCCGAGGTGGTGCGCCAGCTCCGCGTGCACGGCAACTACCCGAAGAAGTACTACCACGCACGGGTGGGCATGAACTCCCGCCTGGATGCGCTCCAGGCTGCGATCCTCCGGGTGAAGCTGCCGCACCTGGACAGCTGGGGAGCTGCCCGGCGCGAGCGCGTCGCCGGCTACAAGGCGCGTCTGGCGGACGCTGGCATCGCGGACCAGGTGGTGTTCCAGACCGTGCCCGACGGGTCGGTGCCGGTGTACCACCAGTGCGTCGTGCGCGTGCCGCGGCGCGACGACCTGCTCGCCCATCTGCGCGAGCGCAACATCGGCTGCGCGGTCTACTACCCGCGACCCCTGCACCTTCAGGAGTGCTTCTCCGACCTCGGCCAGGGAGAAGGCGCCCTGCCCATCACCGAGCAGGCCTGTCTCGAGGTCCTCGCCCTTCCCATCTTCCCCGAGCTGACATCGGACCACCAAGACCAGGTCGTGGCGGCGTTGAAGGACTTCCTTGGGTAGAGGGCGCTGATGGAGGCGGAGGCCGTCTGGCGCCTCGCGCTGCTCGTGGCCGTCGTGGTCGGCGGGCTCGTCGGCTCGTTCTTGAACGTCGTCGCCTACCGGCTCCCCGAAGGCCGGAGCGTCGTCTCCCCACCCTCGGCCTGCCCGGCGTGCGGGCGTGGGGTGCGGCCCTGGCACAACGTACCGGTCCTAGGCTGGCTGATGCTGCGCGGGCGCTGCGCCGACTGCGGTGCCTCCATCGGGGTCCGGTATCCGCTGGTGGAGGCGGCGTGCGCCGCCCTTTGGGGCGTCCTCTTCTGGCAGATGGTGCCCGGCGTGGATGCGCTGCTGGACACCCCGACCCTGCTGACCTTCGGTCTCTTCGCGCTGTACTTCTCGGCGTTGCTCGCCATCTCCCTCATCGACCTGGACCACTACATCGTCCCCGACGTGATCTCGCTGCCTCTCATCCCACTGGGGATCGCGGTGGTGGCCATGCTGCATGGCCACGGCGGGCCCGTGCCGACCCTCCCGGCAGCGGTGTTCGGGGCCGGGCTCGGAGCCGGACTGATGCTCGCCATCGCATGGTTCGGGCGCCTGGCATTCGGCCGAGAGGCCATGGGCATGGGGGACGTGAAGCTGGTCGCCGCCATTGGCGCATGGCAAGGCGCGTGGCCGACGCTGGCCCTCACGATCTTCTTCGCCTCGCTGCTGGGCAGCATCCTCGGCATGTCGGTGGCGGTGCTTCGAGGACGCGACAAGGAGCTTCGCATCCCCTTCGGGCCCTACCTCTGCGCAGGGGCGTTGGTCTCGTGGCTCGCCGGCGATTGGATCCTCGCCCGGTGGATCGTGCTGCCCGCGCTCTGAGCCGCGGTGCGATTGGCTACGAGGCCCCTGTCGTGAGGCTCCAACCGGCCGGGGCGGGCAACTCGAAGCTCAAGGGCTCTCCCGTCACAGGGTGATCCAGCGCAAGGGCGAAGGCCTGGAGGTGCAGGCCCCCACGGTCCTTGGTCCCATAGAGGGTGTCGCCCACGATGGAGTGGCCCACTGCCTGTGCCTGAAGCCTGATCTGGTGGGTTCGCCCGGTCCGCAGGGACACCTGGAGCATCGTGCTGCCCCGGCCCCGCTCAGTCACACACCAGTCCGACAGCATCTCCTTGCCTCCCTCGGGCGAGAAGGCCACTGCGCGCCGCGATCGCCCCATCTCCTGGAGGCTGTGGTGCCAGGTCCCGAGTTCGCCATCCACGTGCCCCTCGACGAGGGCCCGATAGCTTCGGCGGGCGAGGCGCTCTCCGAACGCCTGGGACAGGCCCTTGTTTGCGCGGCGGTCGACGCCAAAGGCCAACAGCCCCTGGGCGTCACGGTCCAGGCGATGGTGCAGCGCGACGTAGGACACACGAGGCAGCTGCTTGACCCATTGCTCGGCGGTCCCATGCACCGTCGCGCGGCTCGCCTGGGCGGGCATGCCCGCCGGCTTGTCGATGACGATGAGGGCGTCATCCCGGTACACGATGACCGGCTCGGGGCCCTTCTTCGCGCGGATCGCCACCGCGTGGGCGCCCATCACGCAGGCGAGCTCCACGCCGGGCTCGAGGTGCCGTGACTGCTGCCGACACCTCTTGCCGTTCACGTAGACGCCGCCAGCGTCGATGAGGCGGCGCGCCTCGCCGCGGCTGATGCCGAGCAGCTTGGGCAGCCACCGGTCCAGACGGTCCGGCTCTCCATCCTGGGGCACGCGCAGCTTGCGCTCGTCGCTGACCTGGCTCAAACGTCCTCCGAGCAACGGTATGCTGTGCACGCCACACCCACGCAGGTTCGCGTGGGGGGCGGGAAGCGACCATGCACATCCACGAGCTGCTCGTCTACTGCGTCAAGCAGGGAGCGTCCGACCTGCACCTCGCCGCAGGCGAGATTCCTGCGCTGCGTGTCCACGGCGAGATCCAGCGTCTCAACGCGCCGCCGATGCCTCCCGACGACTGCAAGCGCCTGTTGTTCTCCGTGATGAACGAGCGGCAGAAGAGCCAGTTCGAAGAGACCTACGAGGCCGACTTCTCGGTAGGGATCGAGGGCATGGCGCGGTTCCGAGTCAACGTCTTCTACCAATCGCGCGGCATCGCAGCGGTCTTCCGAACCATCCCGAGCAAGGTGATCCCCTTCGAGGATCTCAAGCTGCCGAAGTCCATCAAGAAGGTGGCGGACTTCAAGCGTGGACTGGTCCTCGTGACGGGTCCCACGGGGTCGGGCAAGTCGACGACCCTGGCCTCCCTCATCGACTACATCAACAAGACGCGCGCCGAACACATCCTCACGGTGGAAGACCCCATCGAGTTCGTGCACAGCCCCGCGAAGTGCATCATCAATCAGCGCGAGCTCAACGCGCACACGAAGTCGTTCAGCGCCGCCCTGCGCGCCGCCCTGCGCGAAGACCCCGACGTCATCCTCGTGGGTGAGATGCGCGACCTGGAGACCATCCAGCTGGCGCTCACGGCCGCCGAGACCGGTCACCTCGTGTTCGGGACTCTGCACACCAAGGGCGCCAAGGACACCATCGACCGGGTCATCGACGTGTTCCCGGCGGATCAGCAGGATCAGGTGCGCACCATGCTTTCGGGCTCGCTGCAGGCCGTGGTCTCACAGACGCTGCTCAAGCGACGGGACAACAAGGGCCGGGTCGCCGCCTGCGAGATCATGTTCATGAACTACGGCATCAGGAACCTGATCCGCGAGAACAAGGTGTTCCAGATTCCGTCCCTGATGCAGGCCAACAAGGGCGCGGGCAACCAGACCCTGAAGGACAGCCTCGTGCTGCTCACCCAGCGCAACGCGATCACTCCCGCAGCCGCCATCGAGGCGTCGGGCGACCCCGACATGTTCGAGGGCGTGACGCTGCAGGCAGGCCCGCCGCGCCGCTCGAGTCGCTCCCGGTGACCCTGACCCTGAACGGGGACAGCACCGACTTCCCGGACGAAGCGACCATCTCGGACGTGCTGAAGCACTTCGGCCGGGAGGACGCAGGGGTGGCGGTGGCGGTGAACTTCGACGTCGTCCCCAGGCACGAGTTTCCGCAGCGCGTGCTTCACGATGGTGACCGAGTCGACATCGTCACTGCCGTGGGCGGGGGGTAGAGTCCGCTCCCCGCGGGCCGGAGCCCCGGGACGGAGGACGCCATGACCTGGCAACTGGGCGATCGCACAATGAATTCCCGCCTCATCGTAGGGACCGGGAAGTACTCCACCTTCGAGCTCATGAAGGAGGCGCTGGACGCCTCGGGTGCGGAGTTGATCACCGTCGCGTTGCGCCGGATCAAGTTGGACGCACCTCCCGGCGAGGGACTGCTCGATCACATCGACCTCTCCCGCTACGCCCTCCTCCCAAACACTGCGGGCTGCTTCACCGCTGCCGACGCGATCCTCACGGCGAAGCTGGCCCGGGAGGCGCTGGAGACCAACCTCGTCAAGCTCGAGGTCATCGGGGATCCAAAGACGCTGTTCCCGGACAACGAGGCGACGCTGGAGGCCGCCAAGGTCCTCATCGCCGACGGATTCGTGGTGATGCCGTACTGCATCGACGACCCGATCGTGTGCCGGAAGCTCGTCGACTTGGGCTGCCCCGTGGTCATGCCCCTCGCCGCGCCCATCGGGTCCGGCCAGGGCATCCGGAACCCCACGAACCTGCGCATCATCCTCGAGACCGTCGACGTCCCCGTCATCGTCGATGCGGGGGTGGGCACCGCGTCCGACGCAGCCCTGGCCATGGAGCTCGGCATGAGCGCCATCCTCATGAACACCGCCATCGCTGGCGCGAACGACCCCGTGGCCATGGCCACCGCGATGCGGAAGGCCACCGAAGCCGGTCGCCTGGCGTTCGAGGCCGGGCGCATCCCCCGCCGTTTGTACGCGAACGCCTCCTCCCCCGTGGATGGCGTGGTGACGTTTGCTGGCGAGTGAGCTCCCGGTCCGGCTCCTCCTGATCACCGACCGGCACCAGGCTCCCCAAGGGGCACTGGTCGCTACGGTCCAGCGCGCCCTCGGTCCGAACGCCGCACACGTCGCCGTCCTCCTTCGAGACAAGGACCTCCCTCGCGCCGAGCGGCTGGAGCTGGCGCGACAGCTTCGGGAGGCGACGCGGACCGCAGGAGCACGCCTGCTCGTGCACACCGACGTGGAGCTGGCGCGAGCGGTGGGCGCCGACGGTGTCCACGTCGCGGACACCGAGGACGCGCGGCGACTCCTGGACGAGGCCGACGACGACTGGATCCTCGGAGCGAGCTGTCACGGGCGGGCGAGCCTCCGCGCCGCCGCCACCGCCGGTGCCCACTACGCCACGCTGAGCCCCATCCTCCCCTCCCCCGGCAAGGCGGCTCCCGGACACGAGCTCGGGTTCGACGCCCTCGAGGGCCCCTGGCCCATTCCCGTGCTTGCCCTCGGTGGCCTGGGTCCGCAGCACTACCGCACCGCACGCGCCGCGGGGGCCTGGGGCATCGCGGGCATTCGCGCGTTCCTCACTGGGGACGTCGCCCAGGCGGTACGCTCCTGTCAGGAGACCCCGAGCCCATGAGAATCGCTGCCCTCGTTGCGATGCTGCTGCTGACCGGCTGCCCCCAGGCTGGAGACGACGACGATGCCGCCACCCCGCGGGTGGTGATTCTCGATGACGACGACGCAGCAGACGACGACGACGCCACGGACGAAGGCACCCCCGTCTCGGAGCCCGGAACGTTCCTCAGCGACTGCTCCGAAGTCGAGCCCAACGACGCGCCGGTGCTGGCTGGAGAGACCATCACCCTCGACCCGCCCTGGGAGAACGCCACCGACTGCGGGACGCTGCCCGCGGGTCCCGGGGCCTTGCTCGCCATGCGTGGACGCATCGGACACGTCATCCAGCAGAGCTGGGAGGGCGACAGCGACTCCTTCGTCTTCACGACGAGCGAGGAGATCAGCCCGCGCGTCGTTGTCCAATGGGACCCTCTGGTGGGGGACTTCGACGCCCGCCTGTGGTGCGACACGAGCGTCGGCTACCAGGACGCGGCGGGAGGCGGCCTCGCCACCACCGGGCAGCCGGAGGAGGTCGCCACGACGGCGTTTACCATTGACGCCGGGGTGCCCTGCTACCTGTTCGTCGTGAACTTCGAGGGAGCGGTCGCGGACTACGTCGCCTGGATCGAGGTCGACTGACTGCGTGGGTCACGCAGACTTGAGTGACGCCCGATCTCCACTCGAGTCTCCTGACCCGCGCAATCGTTCCTGCGAGGGACGGATGGGAGCCGCCGGCCTACTCCGCCCGAGCCCGCTCCACGACCTTCGCCGCGCGGATGGCCCCGAAGAGGTCCTCGTCCGGGGTCGCCCCCCACTCGAGGGCGAGTCGGTACATCTGCTCGGACCGAATGGCCTCCCGATCACGCAGGTAGACCACGGCCAGAGACATGGCGACGTCAGGCTGCGTCGGCTCCGCGGCCCAGGCCTCCTCCAGGAGCGCGCGCCCGCTCTCCGCCCTCCCCAGCTCCACGTACACCTTCCCCAGCGCGCCCGTCATCATCGGGTCCTCGGGCGCCAGGCGATGCCCGAACTCGAGGTGGCGCTGCGCATCGATGACGAGGCGAAGGTTGAGGAGCTGGTTCCCCAGGAGAAGCCGCAACCGGGCAGACCGCGGCATCCGCTCGATGGCCGCTTCGTATGTCTCGACGCACAGGTACATGTCGCCCACCGCGAAGTAGAGGTACGCGATGCCCACCGGCGGCCACGGGTTGGTGGGGGCAAGAGCGGCCGCCTTCTCGAAGGCAGCTCGCGCTTCGCTCGTGCGGTCGATGCGGGCGCGCCCCAGCAGGTACCAGGCCAGGGCGGAC
>JAGSHC010000166.1 GCA_023954745.1 Deltaproteobacteria bacterium
GCGCTCCTCGACCCGCCGGGACAGGCGCGGTCGCGGTGGAACGAGCCGGCCAGCCAGCCACGAGGCATCCGATGACCATCATTCCCGCGGCGATCCAGATCCAGTAGATCATCGGGTTCACAAAGGCACGCATGCCCACGTAGGCGCCGCCGGGGTCCACGGTCATCACCGACAGATACAGGTCCTCGGTGAGGGAAGAGCGCACCGCGGGTGTCCCGATGGGGTTCATCTGGGCGCGGTAGTGATTCATGCGGGGCTCGAGGTTGCCCAGCACCTTCCCCTTGATGTCCATGACGGTCATCTGCGCGATGGTCGAGCGGCGGTGGGGCAGGGTTTCCTGACGCACTCCCTCGAACTTGAGGATGTAGTCCCCCACGGCGAGGGTCTGGCCCTTGTCGATGACGCCTTCGGTGGTGATCTGGTAGCTCGAGCTGAGAGCGATGCCCACGGCCATGATGGCCACGCCGAGGTGCACGATCTGGCCACCGTAGCGCCGTCGCCCGCGCAGGTAGGCCTCGCTGAGGGCGGTGCCCCAGCCGACCCCGCCGCGGTTGTGGCGCACGAGGACCGGCAGGGCCATGTCCCGCAGGGCAACGAAGCCCGCGAAGCCTGACACGAAGAGGGTGATCGCAGGCAGGAGCTGTCGCACGCCGCCCGCCGCGCCGAGGAGGGCGAGCAGGAGTCCAGCGAGGGCCGGAGGCCCGAGCAGCTTGCCCATCTCCTTCGGCGTCGCGCGGCCCCAGGGCATGGCGGGGCCGACCCCCATCAGGAACACGATGGCGATGGCGATGGGCACGCCGAGGCGGTTGAAGTACGGCTCGCCCACGCTGATCTTCACGTCCCGGAACGCCTCGGTGAGCAAGGGGAACGTGGTTCCGACGAGCACGAGGAACGTGAAGAACACGAAGAGCATGTTGTTCATCACGTAGGCGGCTTCGCGGCTCGCCAGGCTCTTCACCTCCCCCTCGGGGGTCAGGAGGTGCATCCGCATCGCCACGAGCAGGATGGACGCCACCATGGCGATGGCCAGGAACACCAGGAACGCAGGCCCGATGGGGCTCTGGGTGAAGCTGTGCACCGAGTTGAAGACGCCCGAGCGCGTCATGAACGTGCCCAGGATCGTCAGGCAGAACGTCGTGAGGAGCAGGATGAGCGTCCAACCCTTCAGGATGCCTCGACGCTCTTGGAGCATCGCCGCGTGCAAGAACGCAGATGCGGTCAGCCAGGGCAAGAAGCTCGCGTTCTCGACGGGGTCCCACGCCCAGTAGCCACCCCAGCCGAGGACCTCGTAGGCCCACCAGCCGCCGAGCACGATGCCCGCGGTGAGGAAGCCCCACGGGATGAGCATCCAGGTGCGGATGGGCCGCATCCAGCCGGCGCCGAGGCGCCCACGCAGCAACGCAGCCACGCCCATGGAGAAGGGGATGGTCATGCCCACGTAGCCCGCGTAGAGCATCGGCGGGTGCACGATCATCAGGATGTGGTTCTGGAGAAGGGGGTTCGGGCCGGGGCCGTCGTTCGGTATGGGCGCGGGCGTGTCGAGGAACGGGTTGGCCGGGCCGGCGAGCAGGAAGCCGAAGAACACCCCGATGGTGAGCATGGTCCCGATGGTGTAGGGCGCCATCTCGCGGTGCTTGTCAGCCACCCGCCACACGAAGGTCACGATGAAGATGCCGAGCACGGCACCCCAGAAGAGGATCGACCCCTCCAATGAGGACCACAGCGACACCACGGTGATGTGCCACGGCGTCGCGCGGGACCCGACCTGCGCCACGTACTTCACCGCGAAGTCGTGCTGGAGCAGGGCCTTGACCATCACCACGTTGGCGAGGATCAGGGTGAAGCCGAAGGAGTAGGCGAGAGACTTGCTCCACTGATGGGCAGCTTCGGTGCGGCGGCGACCGCCCCAGCAGCCGACAATGGCGCCGGAGGCAGCGAGAGCGATGGACAGAAGGATGAGTCCCCGTCCGAGGGACGCGTTGGTCAACACGAGAGCCTCCTCACTGTCCGGCCATGCTCTGCTTGAGCGCGTCCATGTCGGGCTTTGAGCCGTCGTCGGGGGCCTGGTACTCGTTGTCGTGCTTCACGAGCAAGCGGTCGGAGACGAAGACGCCGTCTTCGCGCAGCGTGCCCTCGACGACGACACCAATGCCCTCGCGGAACATCTGAGGCGGCACCGAGCGGCCCTCGACGGCCACCGTCGTCTCGCCGTCGCCCACGTCGAAGCGGAGCTCGTTGCTCTCCTTGTCCCAGTTCAAGGAGTCCGCCTCGACCACTCCGCCGAGCCGAATCTGGGCTCCCTGGGCAATGTCGCCGTGCTGGCCCATCTCCGTGGGAGTCCAGTAATAGACGAGGTTCTCGCCGATTCCGCCGAACGACAGCCAGGCGAGGGAGCACCCAGCGATGAGCACCATCACGAGGATGAAGACCTTGGTTCCATCACTCACGGCTGCTCCTTCTGCGCCTTCGCGAGGCGCACATTCACGACGACGGTGTACATCACGAAGAGACTCAGTGAGAGCCCCCACGCCGCCCAGACATAGCCCCATCCACCGACGATGACACCGTCCATCTCAGCCTCCCGCCACGAGGCTCGATGCGGCAGGGGCCTCTTCGGCGGCCACGGCCCGCGGCCTGGTCAGCCACGCGAGCCGGGAGCGGCGGACCACGAGCCAGGTCACCATGAGCAGCAGCCCCCACCAGTTGAAGGCAAACGCCTCGCCCATGGTGTCCTCGAGGTTGCGTCGGCCAGTGAAGCCCTGGTGCAGCGTGCGCCACCACTTCACGGAGAAGTAGACGATCGGCACGTTGGCGAACGCCACGATGGTCGCGACGGCGCTCCACGAAGCCCGCCGCAGCGGATCCTCCACGAAACTGCGCAGGGCCAAGACGCCCACGAACGACGCCATGAGGATGGAGGAGGTGGTGAGGCGCGGGTCCCAGTCCCAGTAGACCCCCCAGGTGGGCTTTGCCCAGATGCTGCCTTGCAGCAGCATCATCGCGATGAGCAACGTGGAGACCTCGATGGTGCCTTCGAGGGCGGCGTCCCACCGCGCCGAGTCGCGCACCAGCGATCCCACGGCGATGAGGCACGCGGCGGCGGGGACGAGCAGGCCGATGGTGGCCGTGGGCACGTGGATGTAGAAGATCCGGCCTACGTCGCCCATGAACTTCTCGGGCGGGGCGACGAAGAGACCGAGCCAGGACCCATACAGGAACAGCGCGAGGCCAATGCCTCCGACGATGTGCTCCTTGTGAACTCCGTGCCCGCTCATGCTCGCTCCCTGCCCTTCGGCGGCCGCACCTTAATCAACCGTGCGGCCATCGTCGCTGCCGCACAATGCTGCGGGCGTACCCATCTGGAGTACGCCGGCCCTGGAGATCCCCTCAGTCATCGAGCACACGCCCGAAGAGGACGGGGCAGAGGCTCCAATAGACGAGATCGAAGCAGACGAGGATCGTGGCCCAGGAAGCGATCTGATTCATGGGGTCGCCCATGAGGGCGAGGTTGGTTCCCTTCGTGGCGGCCAGCAGGACCGGGACCACCAGCGGGAAGAGCAGCAGCGGGAGCATCACGTCCTTGCCCTTGGCCCGTGAGGTCATCGCCGAGTAGAGGGTGCCCGGCGCGGCCAGGCCCGCCGTCCCTGCGAAGAGCAAGCCGAGGAGCCCGGGCCAGGAGCCCTCCACCTCGGTGCTGTAGAGCACGAGGGACAGCGGCACGAGCACGACCCCGAGGAAGAAGAGCTGCAGCGTGTTGGCGATGGCCTTCCCGAAGAAGAGAGCCCGCGGGTCCACGGGCAGGAGCGCGAGACCTTCGAGGGCGGCGTCCTCGAGCTCCAGGGCGAAGCTCTGGCCCAGGGCGAGCACCGAGCTGAGCAACAGCGCGAGCCACAGGTACCCCCCCGCGTGGCGGGCGAGGATCTCCACGTTCGGACCCACGGCGAAGCTGAAGAGCATCAGGGTCACCACCGCGAAGCTCAGCATGGCGACGACGCGCGCGCGGCCACGCCACGACAGCAGCAAGTCCTTCTGGAGGACGACGCGCGTCTGGGTGAAGAGAGAGGGGCTCATACCTCCCCCATGGCCGCGTGCAGCTCGGCGGCGGGCCCTACCCACGTGGGGTGTCCACCTTCCAGCAGGAGGCCGTGCTCGAAGTCGCCCCGCGCGCTCCACGAGGTGAGTCGCGACGACCACGGCGCGTCCGGCCTCGGTCATCTCCGCCAGAAGATCGTCCACGAAGCGGAAGCCGGCGGGGTCCAGCTGCCCCCAGGGCTCGTCGAGGAGCACGACCTGAGGCTCCTGCAGCAGGATGCGCGCAAAGGCCAGGCGCTTCTTCATCCCTGCGGAGAAGGTCCGCACCGGGTCTGCAGCCCGATCTGCGAGTCCGACCCGGTCCAGGGTGCTGAGGACGCGGGCTTCGTCCTGGCCCAGGAGCCGGGCGGCCACCCGCAGGTTCTCGGCGGCCCCGAGGTCCAGATAGTGCTGTCCCTGGTGGGCGATGAGAGCCACCTTGCGGCGAGCGCCTCGGAGGTCCTTGCGGAGGTCGATGCCGCCGACGGAGAGCGTCCCGGAGGTGGGTCGGAGCAGCCCCGCCAAGATGCGCAGGAGGGTGGTCTTGCCAGCCCCGTTGTGCCCCGCGAGCAACAAGGACGAGCCAGCGCGCACCCGCAGGTTCACCCCAGCGAGGGCCCAGCGGTCTCCGAAGCCCCGGGAGAGGGCGTCGGCGGCGATGGCGAGAGGCGTGTCCGTCACGGAGGGCCTTCTAGCAGGGTGTCGCGGTCTGGCGGCGTCCCCGTCGCGCTCAGTCGAGACCGACGAGGTTGCTCCACCACCAGATCCCGCCGCCGCTGCCCCCCAGGAGAGTCGTGGCCCGGGGCGGTGAACAGCAGGTCGTCGTTCCCGGCGGGAAGCTGCTGCCAGCCATCGCAAGTACTCGACCATCCTGGCGGGCAGGGGGATCACGCGGATCTGCGTGATAAAGTCCCGGCCGCTCGCTGCGGAGGGACTACGGGGCGGCCCTCGAGTGTCCCGCAGCGCGGAGACCAGCATGGCGAAAAAGAAGTCGAAGAAGCGCGGCCCGGCGACTACCCCGCCCAAGGCGACCCAGGAACCCAAGCCCGCGCCAGCTGCGCCTGCACCGGCTGAGCCCCCGACGTCTGGAGGGGGACTGCCCCTTGGATTCGCCGCGGGGATCTGGACGGCCCTCGCCGTGGCGGCCGGCGCAGCCATCTACCTGCTCTACGCCTACATCGGAGTGACCTACTCCGCGGGCGCCTTCGAGTCGGCCTGCAACTTCAACGAGACCCTCAACTGCGACAAGCTCAACACGTCGTCCTGGGGGAAGATCGCCGGGGTGCCGATCACCGTCTTCGCGGTGCCGACCTACCTGGCGATGGCGGTCCTGACGTTCATGGCCACGAAGGGCGGTTCCCGGGGGCGCACGGCCATCGACCTGGTGGTCTGGGCTGCGATGGGTGCCGTGGCCTACGGGGCGTTCCTCCTCGGCGTGATGATCCTCATCGAGGAGGTGTACTGCCTCTTCTGCATGAGCATGGACCTCGGTGCTGTCGCGGTGCTCGCGCTGGCGTGGATCGGTCGGAAGAAGATGACGGACCAGGGAGTCCGGGAGTTCGGCCCGGTGCTCATGCCGGCGGTGGGCGCAGGGGTGCTGGGCCTCGTGGTGGCCTTCGGCTGGTTCTCCATGATGCGGAGCAGCGGCGAGGAAGAGATGAAGGCCGTCGCCGCAGAGCAGGCCAAGGAGACCGAGAAGGCCGTCAAGGCGCTGAAGCAGACCGACGGCACGGCCCTCCAGGCGACGGGCAAGGCCCGCCTCATCGCGGGGAACCTCTACGAGGTGCCGGTGGACGCCAACGACGCGTCGTACGGTCCAGAGGATGCCGAGGTCGTGGTCGTCGAGTACGCCGACTTCGCCTGCGGGTACTGCAAGAAGCTGACGTACTCCCTCGGGCAGATGAAGAAGCGCTACGAAGGCAAGGTGCGCTGGGTCTTCAAGCACTTCCCCATGAATCCGCAGTGCAACTCCAACATCAAGAACACCCGGCACAAGAACGCCTGCGAGTCGGCCGAGGCCGCGGAGTGCGCCCGCCAGCAGGACAAGTTCTGGCCCATGCACGACCTGATGTTCAAGAACCAGCACAAGCTGGGTCTGTCGGACCTGCCGTACTACGCCCAGGAAGCGGGGCTCGACGTGCCCGCGTTCAAGCAGTGCATGGCGAAGCGCGGCGGCCGCAGCGAGGTGAAGAAGGACATCGCGGAGGGGAACCCCGGAGCCCTCGAGCTCACCGGCACGCCCCGCACCTTCGTCAACGGGCAGCTCTTCAAGGGGGTCGCCGCCGCGGCCATCGAGCAGGCCATCGACAAGGCCCTGGGCGGCGAAGGCCCCCCGAAGATCGCTCCAGCTCCCCGGGCGAAGCTCGCCAGTCCCGCAGAGATCGACGCCATGGCCGGCATGACGAAGATCACGCGCGAGGCGGGCACGTCCTTCTACATCGACACCTTCGAGGCAAGCGTCGACAGCAAGGGCCGCGCGCTCTCCCTGCCGAGGGTCCTCCCCGCCAACAGCAACTGGTACGAAGCGAAGGAGGCCTGTGAGGCGGCCGGCAAGCGCCTGTGCACCACCGAAGAGTGGGTCACCACCTGCCAGTCGGCGGACGCCGTGGACGACGACAACACCGGGTCCTACGCCGACGACTACGTCGAGGGCAACCAGTTCCCCTATGCCGACTGGCACGAGCGGGGCTGGTGTCACGACATGCAGGACGGCCGCTCGGGCAAGCCGGTAGCCACGGGCAGCAAGCCGCGATGCGCGACCGAGAGCCGCGTCTACGACCTCGGCGGCAACGTCGCGGAGTGGGCCGGCGCCAACGAGGACCTCGCGGTGCTGCTCGGCGGAGACTTCGGCAGCAAGGACAAGGCTGGCTGCTTCCGCCCGAACCGCACCTGGGGCCCCGGCCACAAGAACCTGCGCATGGGCTTCCGCTGCTGCGCCAACGACGACGTCCCCAACGCGGGGAGCGAGGCCGTCGCGAAGGTGGCTCGCGAGGGCCTCGAAGGGTCCCCGCTGCCGAGCTTCGAGGGCGAGCTGATGACCGGCGGCACCCTCGGCTCCGACACCATGAAGGGCGACGTCACCTACCTGACGTTCTTCGCGTCCTGGTGCACGCCCTGCAAGCGCGAGTTCCCCGAGCTCACGGCCATGCAGAAGGAATACGGCGCTCAGGGGCTCAAGGTCGTCTCGGTTGGAGTCGACACGGACCCGCGCAAGTCGGCGGGCTTTGCGCGCAAGGTGGGCGCAGAGTTCCCGATCATCCTCGACAGCAAGGGGCTGATTCAGGGGCTGTTCGACGTCAAGTCGATGCCCACCAGCTACATCATCGACCGCAAGGGGGTGATTCGGCACAAGCAGGTGGGCTTCAGCCCCGAGACGACGCCAGGCAAGGTCCGGCCCGTCATCGAGAAGCTGCTGGCGGAGAGCCCGTGAGGGCTGTCGGCGTCATGCTCGCCGCGGCTCTGGTGGGCTGCGGCGGTGGCGGAGAGGACTCTGCGTTGAAGAAGACGGCAGAGCCCACCGCCCAGACCGCCCAGACCGTCGCGACACCAGCGCCAGCCGCCACGCCGACGCCGACGCCCGTGGCCGCCCAGCCCCAGGCGGTCACGGCGGCACCGGGAGCGATCCCGACCATCGACGCGTTGCCCGACCCGGCCACCTTTGGACCGACCCCGAAGGGTCTGATGAATGGTGCGTTCGCGCCGGAGTTGGCTCGCACGGATCTCCTCGGCGGAGGGGAGTATCGGCTGTCCGCGTCGGTGGGTCCCCAGGCGGACCCCGAGAGCGAGACCAAGGTGGCCATCGTCGGCATGGTCGCCAGCTGGTGCGGCCCCTGTGGCCTCTCGCTCCCGTTCCTGAAGGAGCTGGAAGAGCAGCATGGCGGCGCGGTGGAGGTCATCCTCGTGGCGACCGACGTCGATGCGGAGGGCCGCAAGAAGGAAGCGGCGAAGGTCGCGGCGGCCGGGCTCGACGCGCCCGTACTCGACCCCACTGAGGACGACCTGCGCGCCTGGATGGGCAGCAAGCGCAACGTCCCGCACTTCTACATCATCAATCAGGTCGGAGAGGTCCTCGTGCAGGACCGTGGGTTCGGCAACAAGGTGCGCAAGGTGATGCCGAAGCAGGTGAACTACGCCTTGAACCACCCCGAGTACGTGGTGCGGCGCAAGCCCCGCTAGCCACGGGATGGTTCAGCTTCCGCGGGCTTCTGCAGTCCGCAACTGATCTTCGTCGAGGACGAACTCGACGTTGTCGGTGTTGAAGCCCGCCGACGCGAGGGCCGACTCCGTGGCCCGGAGCATCTCGAGGAGCCCGGCCCGTGGCCCCGAGGGGGCTGCTCCCAGGGTGCCTCCCTCCTCGCGGGTCTTCTTTCGAGCGCCGCTGAAGTCCGCCTTGAGGCTCGTGGCCTTGCGCGCGTCCTCGTGCTTCGTGCCCGAGACCTCCTCGCTCACATCCTCGGCGGCTGCGAGCTCTCCCAGCCGGTCGAGGGCCGAACGCAGCTGCTGAACGAGATTCACTGCGACGATGGCTTGCATCGCGACGGCCCACTCCTCGCCGCGGTTGAGGGACCAGTTCAGGGTGGCGCGGCTGAGGCTGAGGATGGTGACGTTGCCCTCGGCCTTCACGTCCGCGGTGCGCACCTGGTTGGGCACCAGCCCGGCCTGACCAAAGAGCGTGCCCTCAGGCAGGGTGGCGAGCTTGACCTTGCGCCCGTCCGGCAGGTTCTTGATCACCTGGACGGTGCCCTCGGAGAGCATGTAGCAGGCGTCGCCCTCGTCTCCTTCGCGACAGATCTGCGCGCCGGCGCGGTAGCGGGTGGAGGTGAGGAGCGGAGCCATGGAGAAGCGGCCGGCCTCCCCGAGAGGATCCAGCGTCTCGAACTTCGCGAGCACAGAAGGGTCGATCGCCATGGCTACCTCTTGAAGACGGAGGAGAAGAGACGCTTGAAGACGTTGCCGCGGGGGCGGACGACCTCTTCCTGCACCTTCTGGTTCACATCGCCGAGTCGCGCACAGACAGTGGCGGTGATGCCCTGGAGGATCTTGACGGCTGCGCTGTCTCCAGCGGCCAACATGCCCCACACCGTGGCCCGGTCCAGCTCGATGACTTCCACCGCCCCCTTCGCGACCACCGTGGCGCTGCGCGGGGCGGGGTCGAGGAGGGCCATCTCACCGATCGCTGCGCCGACCGTGAGGACCGCGAGGTTTGCCCCGGCCCGGGTGACTTGAACCTCGCCCTCAGAGATGAAGAGAATCGAGCTGCCGTCGGCTCCCTCCTCGATGAGCACGTCGCCGTCCGAGAAGGTGCGCATGTCTGCCCCTGCGAGCAGTCGTGCGCGTTCCTCCGCCGACAGAGCGTCGAGCAGTGCTGAACCCGTCTCCATGGAATCCTCCTGCCCCTCCGGGCATCCAGGCGCGGATGGTACCAGCGCGTTCGCCAAGCGCGGCCTCGCGCGCGACCCAGCGTGATATCTTCGCCGACGTGCACAGCGGACTCGGACGACGATGGAGGCGCAGGATTCGGGCGCTTCTCGCGAGCGGGGCGCTGCTCCTGCTCATTCCCGTATCAGCCCTCGGCCAGGACACGGCCGCGCGGGCCGAGGCGACGGACCTCGTCTACGAGGCCGCTGACGCGCTGGATCAGGCGAGGGCCGAGTTCGATGCGGGGCGCCGGTCCGAGGGGGAGCGGCTCCTGAGCCGAGCTGAGCGCGATCTCGAGCGCGCCGCCGAGCTGGACCCGAGCGCGCCCCGCCTCGGGTTCGAGCAAGCCCGTCTTCAGCAGTTGGACGGTCAACCGCTGGACGCCGAACTCGTCCTCACGGAGTGGATGCTCGGCGACCTGCCGTTCGGTGAGCATGTGCGGTCGGTGGACCTGCTCAACGACATCCGCGGAGAACTCGGGCGGCCCACGGTGGGCGTCGAGTGGACCCAGGCCCAGCAGCTCCGAAACGCCGGGATCGGCGTGCTCGCTGGGGGCCTCGTGGCGTCGCTCGTCGGAGTCGGCATCGGCTTCGGGACGTTCGCTGAGGAGGCGTACTCCGGGGTGACCGACAAGGGCATCGGCGGCAACCGGTTTGGCTGGGGCCTCGCTATCGGCGGGGCTGGCGTCGCCCTCGGGGGCGGAGGAATGACGCTCGCTGGACAGCTCAAGGTGGCCCGCCTGCGCAGGATCCTCCCGGGGCCGTGGCGCCTCACCGGTGACCCCGGGCTGTTGCGCCCTCCGGTTCACACCGCGCGGAACGGCCAGACGTGGGTCTTCGAGATCGGTTTCGCGTTCGGCGCCGGGGGCGGCTGAGTGAAGGTCGGGCCCTACGACGTGCTGCGCAAGCTCGGCGAGGGAGCCTTCGGCAAGGTCTATCTCGCCCGGCGCGGCGATTCCTCCGGCTTCGTCACCTATTACGCGCTGAAGCGCATCGCGCGGAACCGCGATCGGGGGGACGAGTTCGAGGAGTACCTGCGCCGTGAGGCCCGCGTCGGCGGACTGGTGAATCACCCCAGCTTGGTGCGGATCCACGAGGTCATCACCCTGCGCAGCGAGTGGGTGCTGGTCCAGGACTACGTGGACGGCGTGACCTTGAGCAGCGTGCTCGCTGACCATCGCTCGCGGGAGGTCCCCATCCCTCGGGAGGCTGCGCTCGAGCTCGTGGCCGCGCTGTTGGAGTCGCTCGACTACCTGCACACCCTGCGGGACCCCGAGGGCCGCAAGAGCGGGTTCGTGCATCGGGACGTCAAGCCCGGCAACGTGATGCTCACCGAGGGCCATGGCATTCGAGTGATGGACTTCGGGGTCGCCCGCGGCGACGAAGCCGGGGTGGGCACCCTCGCGGGTGAGCTGCGTGGGACCATCGCGTACATGGCACCGGAGCAGGCCACCGGCGGCGCAGTCGGACCTGCATCAGACCAATTCGCGGCGGGGCTCATGCTCGTGGAGATGCTGTCGGGGGGCTCTCCCTGGGGGAACATCCGCGGGGCAGCGGTCCTGGGGAAGGTCGTCACCGGCGACGTCTCCCACGGCCTCAGCGCCATCGAGGACGAGGACCTCCAGCCGATCCTGCTGCGCCTCCTGGCTCGAGAGCCAGAGCAGCGCTTCCCCACCGCCGGTGAAGCAGCGGATGCTCTGCGCGCGGTGCGGGCCAAGGTGCCGACCCCTCCCGCCCTGCGGAGGTTCTGCATCGGCGTGGTGCACGAGCTGCGTACGGCGAAGCTGCTCGAAGAGACCGACGACCATCCCTCGTGGACGGGGCGTTGGGCGCCCGCTGGCGAGCAGGAGGGCCACTCTCTGGGCCCCGGGGGCTTGTCTCTCGTCGGGGCTGAGGCGGTGGGGCCACTGTCCGAGCCGGTGTCAGCCCCACTCGACGATCCTCCCGCGGCGGCCGACTCGCAGCCAGGGCCCGAGGCCGCAGACGTCGCTGAGCCCGGAGTCCACGCACCAGAGCCTGCGCCGGCCCCAGAGCCCGAAGAAGAGGAGATGTTGGACCTCGACGAGGACCCGTCGCCCCCGGCGGAGGGCGGGTCGGAAGCTGACGCGGTGGCCGCGGCCTCGCCGGGGCTCCACGCGGTGATCGATGAGTCGAGCACCCTGCCTCTCGAGGCGACGCCCGCCCAGCGTCTCGCGCTGCTGGCGGCGTTGGGTGCAGCCGCACCCTCGGAGCCCCTGCGCGTGGGCACGGGCGAGACCCTCGAAGAGGCGCAGGCCCGTCTGGGGGATGTCGACCCCGAACAGACGCTGCCGATCCCTCTCGGCGCGGCGCGCGCCTCTGGCGGCCTGCCCACTCCTCCGGCGGACGCGGGCCGGGCCCCCGGCGAGCCCTCCCAGGCAGGTGCTCATCCCGTGCCTCGCTCGTCGGGGCCCCCCGGCGTCAAGACTCCTCTCGTCCCGTTCAAGGCCGCGCCTGCTGAGCCTGCGACCAAGCGCCGCAAGCGCAAGAAGAGCGCGCGCACGCAGGTGAAGGCCAGCGTGGGGACGCAGCTGTGGCAGCAGTTTCTCAAGAGCCCGCTCCTCGGCACGCTGATCCTCCTCGGAGCGCTGCTTCTCATCGCGGCCACGGCACGGTTGGCATGGATGGCCGTCGTCCCGGGGGGCGAACCCGAGGTCGTCGAGGACGCCGAGGACGATCTGATGCTGCCATCCCAGCGGCTGGCCGCCCGTCAGAAGGGTCTCGCGCCTCCCCCCCCGAAGGTCGCGCCACGGCCGACGGCCGACGATGAACAGTCGGACGTGGCGCCGCGCGGTGCCGAGCCGGACGAGGCCGTCGCGGCTCCGTCGATCATCGGGGACCCTGACCGTCCGGGTGAGGGAGACGGGCTGGCGGCAGCCGCGGACGACGCCGCTCCGGTCGCGAGTGTCTTCGACGACGGCCCCAGGGGGGTGGACCCCGAGCGGAGCGAGCGTCGCGTGGCGTCCGTGGAGCCGGCGCGAGCGCCGCGGCCCGAGGCTGGGACCACCGGTGAGGACCTCGACGCGGACCTCGCCTCGTGGCGGGGCGAGAAGGAGGAGCCCACGCCAGCCCCGCGCCGCCCCGCCGAGGGCCAGATCATCTCGGGCTCCGGGGCGGGGGACAGGCTCCTCGAAGAAGCGGACGGAGAGCGCTCGGTGGCGACGCGGCGAGGAGACGGCTCGGACGAGCCCCAGGAGAAGCCCGCAGCGGCGGCCACGGGCCCAGTCCTCCGATTCCTGTCCAGCAATGAGCAGCCCGTGGGTGCGCCCCTCTCGGTGCGCGTGCGATCCGATGGTTTCTACGCGACCTCGGTGGTGGTGTACTACCAGTGGCGGTCCGAGGGGTCGGCAGCCCGTAAGCGTCGCTCGCTTCGACAACAGGGAGACGGCTCCTTCGCACTGGAGATTCCTGCGTCAGAGCTTCGTGCGGACCGCTTGCAGCTCTGGTTCTCCGCTGATCCCGGCGGTGTCTTGCTGGGCGATGCGTCCCACCCCGTGGAGGTGAGGGTCCGATGAGACTTGTGGTCCTCCTCGCCAGCTTGCTGCTCCTCCCCGGGTGCCTCGATCGCATCGCCGATCGCGACCGCGATGGGTATGACCCCGACGCCGGGGACTGCAACGACGCGGATGCCTCGGTGCACCCTGGCGCTATGGAGGTGTGCAACAACGAAGACACCGACTGCGACGGGCAGCGAGACAACCTCGACGAGGACGAAGACGGTGTCTCTGCCTGCCTCGGAGACTGCGACGACTCCGATCCCGAGGTGCGGGTGGGGGCGACGGAGGTCTGCGACGGGGTCGACAACAACTGCGACGGAGTCGTGGACGAAGGCTCCGACATCGACGGGGACGGGTATGCGACCTGCATCGGCGACTGTGTCGACACGGACGCGTCCATCAACCCGGGCGCGGCGGAGCTGTGCAACAACCTCGACGACGACTGTGATGAGCAGGTGGACGAGGACTTCGACGCCGACAACGACGGCTTCACCACCTGCGCGATCCCCATCGCCGATTGCAACGACGACGACGACGAAATCTTCCCCGGGGCGCCCTCCCGCGGCTGCGACGGCGTCGACTACGACTGCAACAACGTTCCGGACACCCTCGACGTGGACATGGACGGCTTTGCGCCGTGCGTCGGCGACTGCAACGACTCGTTGCCCGATGTCTACCCCGGAGCACCGGAGGTCTGCGACTCCATCGACCAGAACTGCAACAACATCCTCAACGACGGCTTCGACATCGACATGGATGGCTGGGACAGCTGCCTGGGCGACTGCGACGACCTGGACGCGTCCATCAACCCCGACGCGATCGAGGTGTGCGACCAGCAGGACGAGAACTGCGACGGGACTGCGGACGAGACCTTTGACGTGGACGGAGACACGTTCACCTCGTGCGACCTGCCGACGGCGGACTGCAACGACAACGACGCGACGATCTTCCCCGGCGCCCCCGAGCTGTGCGACGGCCTCGACAACGACTGCAACGGTGCGTCCGACGATGGGTTCGACACCGACGGCGACGGCTACGGCGCTCCGTGCGCGGACTGCGACGACACGAACCCCGGCATCAACCCCGACGCAGTCGAGCAGTGCAACCTGGTGGATGACGACTGCGACGCCCTCATCGACGAGGGCTTCGACGGCGACAATGATGGCTGGACCTCGTGCGGGGGGGACTGCAACGACGCAGAGGGGTCCGTGAACCCCGACGGTGTCGAGCTGTGCGACGGCCTCGACAACGACTGCGACAGCCTGTTCGACGAAGACTTCGACAACGACGGGGATGGCGTGACCACTTGCGAGTCGCCCCCGGACTGCGACGACCTCGAGCCCACCGTCTTTCCCTTCGCGTTGGAGACCTGCGACGGCTTCGACACCGACTGCAACGGCTTCTTGCCCACCCAGGAGTTCGATCAGGACCTGGACGGCTGGTTCCCCTGCAACGGCGACTGCGACGACCTCGACGCGAACAACTTCCCCACGAACACCGAGATCTGCGACGGCCTCGACAACGACTGCGATCTCGTGCCCGACAACGGCCTCGACATCGATGGCGACGGCGTGGCCGGGTGCTTCGGGGATTGCGACGACGGCGACCCGAACAACTTCCCGGGCAACGTCGAGGTGTGCGACAGCGCGGACAACGACTGCGACTCCACCACCGACGAGACGGTCGACGGCGACGGCGATGGCGACTCGGTGTGCGAAGGGGACTGCGACGACACCGAAGCCACGGCCTTTGTGGGCAACATCGAGATCTGCGACGGCGGCATCGACAACGACTGCGACGGGCTGGGAGACGACGCCGACCCCGACCTGGACGCAGCCGTGAACTGGTTCCTCGAC
>JAGSHC010000456.1 GCA_023954745.1 Deltaproteobacteria bacterium
AACCACGACTCGGTCCGCGCGCGACTCAAGGGCAAGGACTGGGCGCTGGTTCGTCCTCCGAAGCACTTGTTCTACTTCACCCCGCGCACCCTCACCTCGCTTGTGGAGCAGGAGGGGTTTGCGGTGGTGAAGGCGTGGCCCGAGCTGCCGGGCAAGATTCCGAGCCCCATCAGGAGCGTGCTTGGGCGGGCGTCCCTCGACACCGCCGACATCTTCGGCCTGCTGGCCGTCAGGACGCGCTGAATCTCAACTTCCGAGGCTCGGAGCCCTCCTGTATCTTGGTCGCGGGGGACCGGAGACTCATGGACCCGAAGGATCCTCTCACCGCCCTGCTCCTCGTCAAAGCGGACTGGGAGTCGAACGCCATCAGCGACGCGCTACGCCTCAACGGGCTCGCGGCGGCTGGGGTGGAAGGGTCGCAGCAGGCCCTCATGTCTCTCCTCACGACGGCTCCCGACGTCATCTTCATCTCGACGGGAACCATGGCCACGGAAGGCCTCTCGTTCCTCAGGGTCTTGCGCACCGCCACGGGGGCGGCGGCGAGCCTGCCAGTCATCGCTTTGGGCTCCCTCGATGAGGTCCCCGGCTTCGCGAAGAACGAGATGGCCCAGCTGGGGGTGACGTCCGAGGTTCCCACCTCATGCAGTGCCAAGGTGGCACGGTGGGTGCTCCAAGACGCAGGGTTGACGCTCCCTGAGCGTCCCCTCGCGCGGCCTGGGCGGCCCGGCTCTCCCCCACGCCCCGCACAGGCCCGGCCCACTCCCAGGGCGATCTCGTTCCCTGCAGTCCCCGCCGACACGCCCCTCCCCCCACGACGCACGCCTCGTGCACAGCCTCCGCCGCCCAAGCCGGCCGCGCCACCTGCGAAGCCGGCGAAGCCGGCGCAGAAGCCCACCAGCGACCTCCCGCCAAAGAGACCACGGTCTCCCAAGCGACGCCCGCCCACGATGCCCACCGGAGTGAACCCCGCCCTGGGCCCCTCCATGCGGGTGCGAGTGGATGGAGTGACCCGCGTCCTGCCGATTCAGAGCGCGTCGCAAGAGCGAATGACGGTGACGGGACGTGGCGCCCGGCTCCCGCTCGACGAGAGCCTGCACCTGTACTACGAGGGACGCCTCGCAATCACGGATGCGATGCAGGACGTCTCAGTCAAGGTCTTGGCCCGGGTGCGCAGCCATCGAGAGGACGACGGTCTCCACAGCTACGTGCTCGATATCCTGGCCGCGAGGCCAGCCGATTTGTACCAGGCTCTGATCGCCCACGTCCTCAGCGGCTCTCGCTGAGGGCACTGGAGGGAGAAGAGCAGCGACAGATCTGTGACAGGTTCGCCCCTGCCCCAACCCAGGGATTCTCCCGGTGCACCCCGCACCGAGAGAACACAATGAACCGCACCCTCTTCTGCCTCTTCCTCGCCACCCTCCTCGCCGGCTGCCCTGTGGCCAATGACGACGACTCGGCGGCCTCCAACGACGACGACGCAGCCAACGACGACGACGCAGCCAACGACGACGACGCAGCCAACGACGACGACGCAGCCAACGACGACGACGCAGCCGACGACGACGACGCAGCCGACGACGACGACGACGACGACGACGCAGCCGACGACGATGACGCGACGGACCCGCCGACGGTCTGCAGCCTCGACATTCCCTCCGAGGTCACCTCCTACGAGGACGTGACCATCTCCCCATCGCAGCTCGTCCCGACCGCCGCTGGCGTCTTCGGAATCACATGGGATTTGTTCGAGGTTCCGCTAGCTACCGACCCCAGCGCAGCCGAGATCTTCGCGGTGCGCGTGACGTTCGATCCTCCGCTGTCCCTGCCCGACCAGGCCGAAGCGGGTGACGTGCGGTTCGTGATCGACAAGGTGGAGCAGGGCTACGACCCCAACGCGCCCGACTACTTCGGAGTCGCCGCGGCAGCCCAGGGCGGCACCACGATCGATGACCTCTCCCCCGGATACGCGTTCTCCGTCGGCGGCTGGCTCGCGCAAGCGGGGCTGGCCCAGCCCGCCGCCGGCACAGACGCTGAGCTCGAGTGCATCCTGATGGGGGTGGACTTCCAGGGGCCGGTGCCGGACGCCAACGAGTCGCTTCGGGTGACCCTGCAGGCCCGCGACACCAGCTGGAACCCCTAAACGGCTTCTCATGAAGATGAGGCGCAACTCGGGGTGAGACGAGGGGCCGGATCGCAACGAGGGACGAGCAGAGCGGGCCGCGGCCCGTGACCGAGGAGCGAGGCAGGGAGGCGGTCCCTCGGCCAGCCCGAGTGCCTCAGTTGCATGAGA
>JAGSHC010000192.1 GCA_023954745.1 Deltaproteobacteria bacterium
GTCGTCGTCGTCTCCGGTGGCGTCGTCGTCGTCTCCAGTGGCGTCGTCGTCGTCTCCAGTGGCGTCGTCATCGTCGCCGGTGGCGCTGTCGTCGTCGTCGCCGCTCGTGGGACATCCCACGAACGTCCAGGAGGAGAGCAGCAGCAAGAGAATGAGTAGGAATCGAGTCATGGGGAAGTCTCCGTGGAGGCTTGAGCGCCACCGTCGCGACAACGCTACGGGTGCAGGCCCGCGGATGGACCCTTCATCGGTCTTACCTGTCGCTGTGTCGCGCGTTCTGTCGCCGGCGGCCTCGTAGAAACCGAGCACCGCGCGCTGGAGTCCGGAGGCACGGTGGGCAAGCTCGTCCTCGTCCCCCGAGCGGGCCACGAGGTCGTCGCGGTCAGAGGCCGAGGAGGTCCTCGATGACGGCCTGCATCGCCGAGGGGTCGACGGTCGCTGCGGCGTAGGCGATGGTCCCGTCCGGCGCGATGATGTACTCCCGGGGGTAGGGAGCGAACCCGTCCGCGTCGGAGATGATGTAGTCCTCGTACACCTCCACCGAGAGGTCCAGAAGCACGGGCATCGTCAGACCGAGTTCGTCCGCATACTCGCCCACCGTGATGGGGTCATCGGGCCCCAGCCGGTTGCTGCTGATCGCATACGCAGTCAGCCCCTGGGGGCCATACGGCTGCCAGAGCTCCGTTTCCAGCAGCGGTAACTCCGCCGCACACGCCGGTCACAAGAATGAGAACAGCGTGATCATCACGACCTCGCCCGCGTGGTCGGAGAGGCTGTGCTGCACCCCGTCGAGGTCCGGCAGCGTCCAGTTGGGGGCCACGTCGCCGACGGACAGACCGGCGGGGTTGGCGCGCACCGGGACCTGGGCCGAGGGCTGGTCCGGATCCTCGGAGAAGACCGTGCACATCACCTGGCGCGGCTGTTCATCGGGGAGTGTGGTCGAGACGACGACCGACTCGGGATCATCGGGGAGGATGATCAACTCGTTCGGGGTCACGTCGATGTTGGGGCCACAGTCGATGGAGTCGACGTGCAACTCGCGGTCTCCGACGTTGCCGATGCGCAGCTGGGCGTCCACCAGACCGCTGCCGGTGATCCGCACCTCGGACGGGAGCACGATGTCCGCCGCCCCCACGCTCACGTCGAGGTCGTAGACTCGCAGCCAGTCCCAGTCCCCGACGTACAGCCGGGTGCCGATGAGGTCGACGGAGATCGAGGACTCACCGGACTCCTCCACCCCGACCAGCCGGAGCTGCGCCGGGTCACTCACGTCGTACACCCGGGTGTCGAACCAGTTGGCGAGGGCGAGCAGGTCTCCATCCACCGAGACGCGAGTGGCCACCCCGTCCGTGTCCACTACCTGGAGTTCCTCGGGGGCGTCGATGTCCCCCACGTCGACGCTCACGACCCACTGCCCGGTGGCGACGTACGCCGTCGTGCCCTGCATCACCACCGCCTGTGGCGATCCCGGCAAGGCCAGGGGCGTCCCCATGATGGGGGCGGTGGGATCGGTGATGTCCAGGGCCACGAGGCCGACCTCCTTGTCGACGACCACCGCTCGGGTTCCGTCCGAGTCCACGTCCGCGGGATTGGGAAGGCTCGGAACCGTGGCGACGAGGGTCGACTCGGGGCGGGTCCGCACCTCCAGACCGACGCCCGAGACGGCGAGCAGGTAGTGGTCCGGGAGCAAGGCGACGCCCCCGGGGTTTCCGTCCACTCCAGGAGCCTGGTCACCCCCGGTGATGCCGGCGCCGTCGTACACGACGGTCGCGACCCCCCAGTCCCGTCCCGTGATGACCGCACCGGCCTCGTCCGCTTCCACGCGGTAGAAGCGCTGGCCGGCGACGTCCAGGTTGACCATCGCCGTCGGGTCACTGACGTCTATCGAGTACAGGTGGCTGTAGGCCGCGAGCCAAGCGATGTCACCGACCACCGCGAGGTCGTTGATGTGGACCGGGCCCTTCTGGGGGCGCAGCTCGCCCGAGGGGACGATGGAGTCACCCAGGGGAAGCAAGGGCTCCGGGGTCGGCTCGGGCGTCGGCTCCGGGGTCGGCTCGGGAGTCGCGTCGCCCGCTGGAGAGGGTCCCGCACCAGTGCCGAGGCACCCGGCGAGCAACACACTCAGAAGGAGGGCGGATCGTCTCACGTGCACACCATCCCCCATCATCGGCACCCCGTCATGTGCGATCTAGGAGAACGGGGCAGATAGGCTCACGCGCGCATGGATGAGTCTCGCTCCATCCGGGCGACGCCGACCTGCGATCCCTTCGGTGGATCGAGCAACGCCACCAGGAGCTCGCGCGAGACATCGGCCTCGACGAAGCCAGCACGGAGCCCACCATGGAATCGAGGCAAGGCTGGAGTCCAGGTGGTCATGCCCTGGGAAGCGCCCACCCCCCTCATTCCCCCGGGCCACGGGCTACACCGGGGGTCCCGACCGCCCCGAGGAGCCAATGCCCGTCTTGCTGCTTCACGTCGCCGCCACCCTGTTCATGACGGGCCTGATCTGGTTTGTGCAGGTCGTGCACTACCCCCTGGCTGCCCACGTGGGGGAGGCAGCCTTCCCCGCGTACCAGGCGGCGCACATGCGCATGACCGGTTGGGTCGTGGGCCCACCCATGCTCCTCGAGCTCGTCATGACCGGCCTCCTCGTGGTGGCTCGCCCCGAGGGTATTCCGGCCTGGGCACCCTGGGCGGGAGCGGCGTTGCTGGGCGTCGTGTGGGCGTCCACCGCTCTCTTGCAGGTGCCCGCTCACGAAGCGCTGCTCGCCGGCAGCGACCCCAGCCTCGTGGACCGCCTCGTCCAGAGCAACTGGGTGCGCACCGCGGCCTGGACCGCCCGGGCAGGACTGGCGCTCGCGATGGTCGCCTGGGCCGCGCGGTGAACACTTCACATCCCAGGCCAGCTACTGAGCCCCGCTGTTCAGGCCGCGTTCCCTTGACTGTCTGTGGGCCAAACAGCCCAACCTCATGTCTTCACTGATGTTGAGACGCGAGCAGGCCGGGTACCCAACACCTGGACCCCCGAGACCTGTGCGAGGGAAGCTACGCGGCAGAGAGCCAGACCTCAGGACGACAGCGAAGCGTGGCCAGCGGAGAGCCGGCGGCGAGACATGATCATTCGCAGTCTCCAAGTTCGCCGCGACAACTAGCTTGCCGGCCATGGGTCGGAACGTGCGCCTGGTGCCAGCTCTTCTGATGCTCGTCCTCTTCGTTGGCTGCCCAGGCTCTTTCGTAGACAACGATGACGTTGCGGACGATGACGACGACGCGGTGGATGATGACGACACCGGCGACGACGATGACTCCGACCCCAACTGTCTCGGGACCTGGGGCCTCCGGGACATCGCCACAGGGCTGTGCTGGCAGAATCCAGCGGACACGAGCTACATGGACTGGCAGCAAGCCACCGAGTACTGCGCTGAGCTCGAGGTTGGGGGCGCTCTCGACTGGAGGGTTCCAGACATCGGTGAGCTGGTGACACTGCTCAGGGGGTGTGCTGATGGAGCCACCGACTCCTCGACCACGAACAGCACCTGCACCATGCTCCCTCAAGGGTGCGTCCCCGCGGACATCTGCGTAGACCACGAAAGCTGCGGTGAGTGTGAGTACTACGAGGGGCCCGCGTCGGACGGCTGCTACTGGAAGAGCGGTCTCGCCGGATCCTGTACGAATGCGTACTGGTCGTCCTCGACCGCCGGGGGGAATGGCGTCAATCCCTGGTTCGTGACTTTCGGCAACGGCGCCGTGGGGGGAGGCGGTCCCCCTAGCTCCGCCTTCCTCGTGCGTTGCGTCCGAGAAGGGGGCCTCTGAAAGTGTCCCCACAGCGGGACTGGTCACCCACGGCTGGTGTCTTGGTGAGCGCGCCGACCCGTGTCCGCACGGTGCGGTGAAGAGCTGAATGAACAGCAATCAGGCGGGGCGCGATTCACGTTTCGGGGAAACAGTTGAGGTCAGTCGACGACGTCGGACTCGATGAGACGAAGATAGAAGAAGAGCGGTGGACCCAAGGGCCGAGGGGTGCTGCGGCACGAGCCATCGGCGCCGCTCCCGTCGAGGACCTCGGCCCCCGCGCTGCCGTCGGTGCACTGCGCGAAGAGCGCCGCGCCGCCGACCCCCACGAAGCTGTTGTCTCCGCCAGCGCTGGTGGGGGCGAGGGTGCCTTGACCGCCTGCCAACACGATGGCGTCCGCCGGCAGCTCGACGAACCGGTTGCCCTCCAGCAGCAGACCGCTTCCCCCGTCTGCCTCGTCCCACGTGGTCACCCCCTCGAACCCGAGCACTCCGCCGGGCAACGACGGCCAGGTGCCCGACGACGTGACTTCGCAGTCTCGCATCACAATGCGTTCCCCGCCCATCAAGTACATCGCGGGGCCCGGCAGGTCCGAGAACGACACTCCGTCGAGCTCGATGTCTATCTGGGCCGAGGCGTAGGCCCCATCGACGAAGACCCCGACTCCCCCCCCCAGGCCCGGGTCAGGGCGTGTCCCGGAAATGGATGACCCCGCCATGCGAAGCAGCACCTCGCCGGCTGCGATGACTCCAGCGAAGGTGTTCCCGATGATGTGGGCGTCTTCAATCAGAGCTGTCCCATCGCCCACAAAGACCCCGGCGGTGTCGTTGTCTTCGATGGCGATGCCGCCGCCCAGGCGCATCGTCCCGAAGTTCACCATCACCCCACCGCCCTGGGAGGTGAGCCCGGCCTGGGTTCCTGTGATTCGACCGCCCAGGAGCTCCGCAGCGCCCTCGCGCAGGACGAGGCCGGCTTCCACGTTGTCTTGGACGAGCAGGTCGCGTCCCAGGAACGTCCCTCCACCCGCGACTTCGATCCCTCGCCCGAAGCGCGCGTCGGCTGCGGGGCGTGTCCCCCGGATGATGGAGTCGCTGAGCTCAGCGGAGGAATCCGCGCCGGCGACCAGAAGTCCGATCTGGGTGTTGTTCTCCAGAAGGAGCGTGTCGGCGACGAGGCTGCCCGCCTGGACGAAGATGCCGCGCCCCTTCCAAGAGGTGGCCTCTTCGGCTCGGGTGTCCCGGAACGTCGATCGGTGCAGCTCCACCTGGCCTCCATCCACGAGCAGCCCGGCAGCCAGGTTCCTGGCGACCAACAGGCCCGAACCCCAGAATGAACCGCCCTGGGCGTTGATCCCGTGGCCCCCGACCCCCAGGGGCCCTGGCAGGGTATCGGTCACCTCGCTGTCTTCCAGCCGGACCGTGGAGCCATCCGCGATGAAGAGCCCGACTTCACGGTTGCCCTGAATGAGCAGGCCCGAGCCCACGAACTCGGCGCCACCAACAGCGATGCCGTGACCGTACTCACCGTCCGGCCGGGCCAGCGTGCCGCGCACGACACTATCCACCAGCTCGACCCGGGTGCCCGGCATGACCGCGAAGAGTCCGTAGTCCCGGTTGCCCTCAAACAGCAGGCCCGAGCCGAACATCGAGCCCTGCTCCTGGACGACGGCCCCCCTCCCTCTGGACCCGTCGGGCGCCGAGAGCGTGTTCCGCACGATGCTGTCCCGCAGATCCAGCGACGCGTCGGGGTCCGTCACGAAGATCCCGGAGCGGATGTTCTCCTCGATGATGAGGCCCGTGCCGACGAAGACCGTGGTGCGATTGCCGGCCACTCCGCCTCGGACGCGCAGGCCCAACTCCCCCCCGGTCAGCGTCATGTCCCGCATTGTGAACTCGCCGCCATTGGCTCGGTGCGTCGGCAGAAGCTCGTCGTTCGTGCCATCGATGATCGACAGCAGCGCACAGCGTCCCGCCAGGACGACACCGGTATCGGCCTCCTCGCTTTGGAGGTTCTCGCGGTAGGTGCCCGCGGACGCGATCACCTCGACACCGCCAGCGTCCCGGGCGAACGCCATGCCGTCCCGCAGTCGCTTCAGGGGCTTCTCGGCCGAGCCGTCACCACCGTCGTCCGGGTCCTCGCCCCAGGGGGCGACGTGCACAGCGTCAGAGGGCGGGGGTTGGCTTCCCCAGACGCCCTCACCACAGGCGGCTGGCACGCAGCCGAGATCATCGCCGTCATCGGGCGCATCGAGCACCTGCCCGTCAGGACAGATGGACTCACCGGGCCCGTCGCCGGAGGGGCAGGCAGTGAGACAGAGGAACGCCGCCGCAGCGACAGGAGTGAGACGCGTCATGCGTCTGCTCTCAATCTTCTGTGGGGTCGTCGAGTTCGACGGGCAGAGAGTCGATGCCGAGGGCATCGCCGCCGCCCAGCTCCACGGAGTTGTCCGGCGGAGCGCCGCCGTTCAGGCCCTCGATGATGGCCCCGTTCTGGGCCACGACGGGGTAGGCGGTGCCCTTGCTGAAGATGCTGTTGCTGCCCAAGGACGCCGTCACGGCTTCGGCGAGCACCTGGCTACGCGGGTTGCCGGCGATCTCGGTGCCATCGATGACGACCTGGAACGCCTCGGGGGGCTGGCCTGCGCCGCCGCCCGTGAACTGCGTCGCCACGAGACCGTCGCCGGTCTGGCCTCCGCCCGGCAGGGTCGCGGCGCTCGTGTCGCCGAGGATGCTGTTGAGCAGCTGGACCGGCTCGACCCGCTCGACGACGGGGTTGTCGTCCTCGTCCATGACCGGGTTGCCATTCTCGTCCGTGACGTATTGCGCGCGCCCCGGGCTCTCGAGGAAGACCGCGGCGTCGGAGTTCTGCGTCGCCTCCAGGTCATCGAGGCTGGCCTGCGACCAGCGCTGAAGCTGCAAGCCCCGGCCCAGACGTCCGTCGGCGTTGGACTGGACCCCGGTGATGAGCGCACCGCGCAGATCCAGGAACGCTCCGTCAGCCAGGACGCCAAGACCGCGCACGTCGCGGACTTCCAGCCCCTCGAGGACCACCGGGTTGGCGAACTCGGTGGCGAGCTGCTGACCGGTCTGGATGGAGACTCCCCAACCAAACGCGCCGAACTCGGCGGCGACCTCCTCGATGACGACATCCAGGAGGTGCGCGACGGTGGTCGCGCCATCGATCAGCACGCCGAGTCGCACTGCCTGTAGTACGTCGACGCGCTGGAAGACGACGGGTCCGAAGGCGCCGGCCCCGTCCCGCACGACCAGGGTGCGGCGGCCACCGAGGGCTCCCAGATCACGCACCAGCAGGTCCGCGGTGGTGTCGCCGGTGATGTCGAAGACCGGCTGAAGCCGCATCTCGGTGCTCCCACCGCCGATGCCCACCTCCCGGATCACCCCCGAGATCATGGTGTTCTGGCGCCCACAGCCAGTGATCTCCAGGCCGCTGTCTGCCCAGTCGGCGACATCGTTCGAGAGCAGGTAGGTGCCCTCGTAGTTTCCGCCCGCGATCGCGATGGACCGCGCGCCGTCAGCCCTGGCCCGCACGAGGGCAGCGTCCACGGTGTCGAACGGGTTGTCGAGGGAGCCATCGCCATCCTCGCGGGCGGCCTCCTCCACGTAGAGCCGCCCGGCATCCGGTACTGGGCCCCACACGTCGTGACAGGGGTGCTCCGCCTGTCGGTCGTCCGTCGGTGTGGGGGGCTCGACTCCGTCGCCGGTGGGGCAGCCGGTCGCGAGAACCAGCGCTCCAAGAAGGGCGCCGACGTGTGTGCCGCACGCTCCGCGTCCGTTCAGCTTCCTACTCATCAAGCCATCTCCTCCACCCGTCCCACGCCCACTCTAGAGGAGCACCGCAGACGATCGCCCTCTCGCTCCAGGGAGGCATACAGCTCCCGAAGCCCGGCGTACACACCCGTGTGAGGGAGATCACTCAGGCCCTGCGCGTGGCGCGCTCGTCCGAGCAGTTGCTCGGGGTCGAGGGGGGCTCTTGACCCGACCCACTCCATCACCTGGGGGGGAGCCGGGCTCCGGGTGGAACGACCCCCACCAATCGTCGAAGACGGAGAAGAGACGCGCCTCCTCCTCCAGAACGGGCCGCTGCGCCGGGGCAGGTACTCCTCCGGCCGCCGCGTTGTCCTGACAGAGCTTCCAAAGAGCCGCGTCCTTGTCGTAGTCGCTCTGGAGGTCATCCATGATTCGGCGCTGGACAATCCAGTTCGGCAAGAGCGGCTGACGTTGGATACTGACGCCGATCCAGATCTCGACTGTGGCCTCATCGATGGGGACGACCGCAGAGAGCAGGATGTGCTCCAGGTGAATGCCGAAGCTCAGCGTCCCCCGGTAGCTCAGCAGGCAGGGGCCGTGAATCCGACCCTCCAGGCGCAGGTGGCCCCGGGGCGTGAGGCCGCGGCGCACGAGGGACGGGTAGCGCCTCGGAATGCCCACCTTCCCCTGGGAGACCGTTCGGAGATGGGGGCCTTCCTCCCACGCGCTGGTCGCCGCGCCCATGAGTCCGTGCACGGGCTCGAAGTGCCCGTTGTCCACCACGTCGCGCATGACATCGCGCGCGGTGGCCGCGTAAGGCCCCAGTCTCCGCCAGGTCAAGGGTGTCCAGCTCGGATCGTCGAATTCGGGGAGCGGATGAACCTGCCAGTCGGGCTCCCCCGAGCCACTCCAGGCAAAGACCAGGCCATTCACCTCACAGGTGGCGGTGCTCTCCCCTGCCTCGCTGAGGATCGCTGCCCCCCCCACGCGAGAGAGGCGATGCGCGCTGCCGCGCACGGTGAGGGACTGGCTCTCGCCACTGGTGAGCGATGTGCTCGGGAGGACGGGGTACCAGAAGTCACGGAACAGGGGTTCAGCGCTCATGCCCGAGGACAGTAGCGCGTCGCGGATAGGCCACATGAGGGAGTTTGTCGGACGAAGAGCAGGCACCGGCCATGGGGTTGCAAGCCGAGCTGTGACCCACCATCCGAATGACGCGCCACGGGCCGCGCTCGGCCCGGTGGGCCACGCCGAGGCACTCGCTAGGGCTCTTCGTAGAGAGTTCGCTTCATCGACGCCGCCACGGACGGTCTGTCTCGGCGCCGGGCCCGGGTCGAAATGACCAACAGCCATCACGACGCAAGCCCGGCTTCATTTAACACGACCCGAACAAAACGCTTTGCGGCGATGAGTCAACTGGCGCATGGCAGGACTAGGGGGAGCCGCACGGCGGATGTCGAGTGTTCTCTGATGGCGAGGGCACCTGAGGTGGAGCGAGAGGATCGAGCTAGGCCGCTTCTACCTGGACCCAGCCGCGGGGTCCCGGGTCGAACACGCCGAGGTCCGTGATCACACGGTCGACCACCCCGCACGCGGTCAGCGGGTACGTGCAACGGTCCACCAGCTTCGGGGACCCGTCCCGGGCATGGAAGCGCGTGATCACCACGACCCGACGCGCGCCCGCAGCGAGGTCCATGGCCCCTCCCATCCCCATCGTGCGGCCGCCCGGCACCGTCCAGTTCGCCAGGTCCCCGTTGGACGCGACCTGGAGCGCACCCAGCAGCGCGAGGTCGACATGGCCGCCGCGGATCATCGCGAAGCTGGTGTGCGACCCGAACGTGCTTCCCCCCGGACGGATGGTCACCGTTTCCTTGCCGGCGTTGATGCACTGGGGGTCTTCGCTGCCGGCGAGCGGGGACGGCCCCATCCCGAGGATGCCGTTCTCGCTGTGCAACCACACGTCGGCGTCGTCCGGGAGCAGGTCGCCCACCAGCGTGGGCAGCCCGATGCCCAGGTTGACGATGCTGCCGGGCTCGATCTCGGCCAGGGCCCTCCGCGCCATCTGCTCCTTGGTCCAGCTCATCGGACCGTCCGCTTCTCGATCACGTCGGCGTGCTCGGTGACCTCGACGACCCGCTGCACAAAGGCGCCGGGGAGGTGCACGTCGTCGGGATCGAAGTGCCCCAATGGCACGACGTGCTCCGCCTCGAGCACGGTGACGGCCGCCGCCATCGCCATCGCGTCGCTGAAGTTCCGCGAGGTCCTACGGAAGCGCGCGTTGCCGAAGGGGTCGGCGGCCGCGACCCGAATCAGCGCGAAATCCACCGGAAGCGCCCTCTCCAGAAGGAAGCGACGGCCCTCAAACGTGCGGACCTCCTTACCTTCCGCCACCACCGTGCCCACGCCGGTCGGGGTGTAGAAGCCGGCCAGACCGGCGCCCGCGGCCCGCAGCCGCTCGACGAAGGTCCCCTGAGGCACCAGTTGCACGTCGACCGAGCCGTCGTCGATGGCGCGTTGCAGCTCGGCGTTGTTGCCGACATAGCTCCCCACGAACCGGTCCACGATGCCCGCCTGCAGCCATGTCGCCAGGTTCAGCCCCATGGAGCCGGCGTTGTTGGACACCAGCGTCAGATGACGCACGCCGGCGGCCAGAACCGCGGCGATGAGCGCCTCGGGGTTCCCGCTGAGGCCAAAGCCCGCCACCGCCACGGTCGCGCCGTCGGTCAGCCCCTGCAGCGAGGTCTCGAGGTCGTGGATCTTGCTGGGCACGGCTACTGGGCCGTGCCCGGGCGGTACCCCTGGAACTGGTCGTAGTACTCGCTGTCGCGGTGCTCAGCGTCCAGGAACCAGGGCATCACGCGCAGGGGGTAGGTGGACTCGAACTGCATCCACATCTCGTCGTCGGGGATCCGGTGCGGCCGGTCGTTGGCTTCGGGCGATGTCTTGGCCGCACGCTCGTAGCTGCGCACCGAGACCCCGTGGGGCGACAGGTACGGCGTCCACGTGCTCGCGCCCGCCTCGTACGGGCCCGACGTCGCTTTGCTCAGCAGGACCGCGTTGAACTCCACGGCGCTGTTTCGGTGCAGGAACGGTGGGCGGAAGCTGTGCTCGATGGTGTCCCAGCGCCCCCGGAACACCGCGAAGTCGACCGCGTTGCGGCCATGGTCATCGTGCGGCGCGGTCAGGACGGTCAGGATCGAGGGGTCGGGGTGATCGAAGTTGGCCCCCCAGTACGCATTGAAGTCCAGCAGGTCGTACTTGAAGGGCGCGTAGGTCCCGTGCCAACCCACGACGTCGAAGGGCGAGGCTCCGAGCTCGCTACGCCACAGGTCGCCGCCTTGCTTGATGACGACCTCGTAGGGACCGGGCACGTCCTCGAAGGCAGCTACCGGGGCCGCGAAGTGCCGCTCGTCGGCGAGGCCGTTCGCGCCGACGGGTCCACGCTCGGGCAACTGGTAGTGGCCGTTGAACAGCTCCCCGACGAAGCCGCGTGCCTTGCCGTCCGGCAGCGTCACCCGGAACTTGATCGCCCGCGGCAGGATGAGGATCTGTCCCGGCGTGACGTGCAGCCACCCCAGCTCTGTCTGCACCCGCAGCGCGCCCTCCTGGGGCACCACGAGCAGGTCGCCGTCGATGCTGGAGAAGGCGCGCTCCATGTCCGCCGTGGCTGAGTAGACGTGGATCGCGAACCCGGTCCGCGCGGCGGGGTCTCCGGCGCCCGCGAAGGTCGACAATCCGGCGAGCCAGTCGATGTTCTCGTTGGGGTACGGCGTTGGCGCGAACCGAAGCAACTCCGGGGATCCGACACCCTGCTCGAACCGACCGGTGAAGCGGCCCGCGGGCAGGCGCTCCCACCCGCCCGCGCCGATCTGCGGACGGAGCCGGTAGAGCCAGACGCGGTGGTTCTGTCCGCGGTGGACGGTGAACCCGGTCCCGTTGATCTGTTCGCTGTAGAGCCCGCCGGGCAGGGTCTGCGGCGCGTTCTGCTTCCGGGGGACGACGTCTGGCCGAGCCTCGCTCATGAGGGCGCTTCCAAAGCCGTACTGGTAGGTCAGGTCATCGCCGGTCATGAGGATCTCCAGGTGCCGGCGCAACGCCGCGAGGTCGTGGGAACGAATGGTGTGGACGTCACTGGGAGTGACGAGGGTGGTGTGGTTTGCACCGGCCGCGACCAGAGCAGACTCGGTGCGTCGAACGTCGTCGAGGGGGACCCAGGGATCGGCCGCGGCGGAGCCGAGATAGGTGCGCACCCCGGAGAGGTCGGAGTAGGTGTCGAAGCCTGGGATTGCCGCCCCAGTCCAGGCTGCAAGGGCCGCGGGCTTCGGACGCGAACCGCGGTGCGCGAGCCAGCTCAGGGCCAGGCACGCGCCCTGGGAGAAGCCGACGATGGCGACGCGCTCGGCCGTCACGTGCTCGGCGGCCAGGGCAAACGTCGCGTCCAGGGCCGCCAGAGCGGAGGCCAGATGGTCCGCGTTGGCCTCCAGGTTCTTGAAGCCCGACGGGTACCAGGTGCATCCGTCCGCCTGGGGGGCCACGACCACGACGTCCCCTGGTACCTCTCGACGGACCCGCTCCACGAAGGCGTCCGCCGAGCTGCCGCGGCCATGCACGGCGATGAGGACGCCCCGGGCGCGGGTCCATGGTGGCCCACGGCGCGTGACCTCGAGCCCACCGTGGGGCCCCGGCACGTCGATGCGGATACGGGAGGTGCGCCGGGACGGTCGACGGCCATGCAACGCATCCAGCAGGAGCTCCGTCAGCCCCGACTCGTCGAGAGCGCGCGGGTTGGGGTACTGCTTGCCCAGCGTAGCGCGCACCGCCTCGGCGACCATCGAGCGCTCCACGCCCAGCACGCTGAGGCGCTGAGGCACGCCCAGAGCCTTCGCCCGATCCCAGAGCGCCGCGGCGGGGTCGGCCGCGTCCAGGGCCCGCTTGAGCCGACGCAGCGACTCGCCGGCCGCGTTGAAC
>JAGSHC010000331.1 GCA_023954745.1 Deltaproteobacteria bacterium
AAGAGAGGTGCGAGTGCAGTCAATTGGCGCCTGGCAGAGCGGGTGTGCAGCCGCACTTCTTTCACCCCGTGCTCAGCGACTCGGGCAGCGGGAGCTTCGGCGACGTGCTCGCCGGCATGTACTACGCCGCCGACATCGGCTGCGAGGTAGCCAACATGAGCCTCGGCGCGTCGTTCCCTCTCAGCGCCGACAACGGCCCCAACCGGCTGACCGGCGCCATGACGCAAGCCGCCATCTACGCGAGGTCCCACGGCACGACGATCATCGCTGCCGCTGGCAATGACTCGACCAACTTCAACCAGACCGCGGACCTGGTGCACCTGCCCTCGAGCCTGTCCCAGGTGACCTCCATCTCGGCCACGGCGCCCCGCGGCTTCTACGCCGTCGGCGGCTCGGACGTCGACTACCTGGCCAGCTACTCGAACTACGGCAGTCAGGGCATCGACTTCTCCGCGCCCGGCGGTGACTGGGTCTACCCAGGCAACGAGCTGTGCACGGTGGTGATCAGCCGTCCCTGCTGGGTCCTCGACTTTGTCTTCAGCACCGGCAACGGCGGCTGGTACTGGTCGGTCGGCACGAGCATGGCCTCTCCGCACGCCGCTGGCGTCGCCGCGCTGATCATCAGCGAGACGGGGGACTCCACGCCGGCACGCGTCCAGGCTGAGCTGCGCGCTCGGGCCCTGGACCTGGGTATGCCGGGTCGCGACCACGTGCACGGCCGCGGCGCCGTGAACTCGGGTCACTGAGAGTCTGGGTCCTCGGGAGCCCCGCGAGCTGCTCGCGGGGCTCCTCTGGCGCCCTAGCTTCTTCAGCAGCCTGCTAGTCGGTCCCCTGCTCTCGCTCCGTTCCCTCGCCGCCGCCCTCCTCGACGTCCTCGGCGGGCCTCCGCGTGTCCTTGGCCCGGGCGTCGTTGGCTCTCCTGATCAGCCGGACAGCGTCGTCCCACTCATGGGTTTCGCTCAGGGGAGCCCGGCGCGCCTGCCGCCTCTTCCGGGCTCGTTTGCTCTTCACGAGGGTCGCCGCCCCCGTCCCGAAGAGTGCCCCGCCCACCCCCAGGGTGGCGCCTCCGATGGGCGTCGCCACGAGGAAGGTGTCGAGGGGGCCGCTGTCCCAAGAGAACAACGCGACGAATGGTGAGAGGAGCCCGGTGACAAGCACGAACGCGCCGACGGCAAGGGTCGCGCCGCCTCCGATCACCAATCCTGTGCCAATCCCCTTCCCGTCGGTGACCAGCAGCTCCTGGCTCAGACGCTCGGACCGGTACCAGTCGGGCTCCTCCAGGCCCGTTTTCCGGTAGATATCCCAGGCGTCCATGGGCTCGCCCACCTCGCCGGGCCGGGCCAGGGACACGAAGAACACCTCCCGCTCCCACCGCGCCGGGTCCGCGGAGATTCTTCGCCCGTCGTCGCTCACGAGGTAATAGCGCTGCGGTTCCGGAGGCAGCTGCACCTGTGCCACGGCTTCGACACGAGGTGGAGGGGCGACGGGAGTCGAGCTCTCTCCATGAGCGTCCGATGGGAGCGCTGCTTCCATGGAAGCGGTTTCCCTGGCTGCACTCTGCGCAACAGCCGCGGACTCCGACCCCAATGCTGGGTCTCGCGTCGCGCCGGGGGCCATCTTGCCGGGAGGTGTTCCGTCGGTGAGGGTTACGAGCCCCCGCCCCAGGGAGACGTGGCGCTCGGGCACCCACCAGGGCAACCGCAGGAGCGCCTCGCCGGCGACGATGTAGTCGTCGCCCGTCAGCTGCCTCGCGGCGATCTCCGGGACGAAGGGCTGCAAGATCCCCACGACCGCGGTGCGCAGTGCCGCCTCGAAAGACTCCGACGACCCTGGCTCGGTGGACGTGAGGGCCATGGTCGCCCTGGACTCTCCCGCGAGGCTGAGACGCAGGGTCACGTCCCAGGTGCAGGAGGAGCGTGTCTCCCCGCAAGAAAGGGTGTCGATGGCCACGCGGAGCCCCCACGGTGAGTCCCTGAATGGCTCGGGCCCCGCATAGACCATCAGGTCAGCCGCCGCGTCCGCCATCGCTTGCCGGACGGCGACGTCCTCACCGCGCAGCCCTCCGAGTTCACTCGGGGAGGACCAGACCGCGCCCAGCGTGGGTTGGGACTCCGAGGTACGCCGGTCGTCGACAGAAACAGCCACGGCTCCGAGGAGCACCCGGTCCTTCCCGTAGACCACCTGAGGAATGAGGGCCAGCGCGAGCAGCATGGAGACCCAGGCCTTCATTCGCCCTCCGCCCCCGTGTCGCCACTCATCACGCGCTCCAATTCGTCCGAGGTGTACACCTCCAGCAGGTTCTCGTAGTCATGGGGGCGCTCGGCGCGTCTCTTCGTCTTGGCGGCGCCGCCCCCCCCAATGACCGCAACGACCACCCCAGCGCCAATCCCATGGGCGGCGAAGGCCGATGAGTAGTAGGCCTCATCGCTGTTGTATGTCGACGAGACCCCACCCAGCACGCCCACGAGGATTCCGCTCACCAGCGCTGTGGTGATGCCCGCGACCATCATGCTGCCGAACTGTCGACTCAGATACGAATTCTGCGCTTGGAACTCGGCCAGGCGCTGCCTCGCCAGTCTTGAGCCTGACCCCTCGGCAAACTCGGCCCAGCTGAGTCGGTACCTTGCCCACCGCCGCTCCCCCAGCCGACCTCGCGGGATGGCCGAGACCTCCCCGGAGACGAACCGCAGGTTGTCGACGAGGATGCCGTCGTCCTCGACGAGCACGATGCGCCCCGAGAAAGGAACCTCCTCAGGTTCGCCTGGTCCTCCAGCCGATGCGTGCGCATGCTGAGCGGCCTCGGGGATGGCCTCGCTACACAGAAGCTCCTCGGTGGACCAGACGCCGGTGAGCACAGCGCCGAGTTCCGGCGAGAGGACAAGAGCGCCCTCAGGTGTCCAGATGAGCCTCGCGGCTCCTTGCTCGCCCAACACTCTCCCGCCCACCCAGGCACCCTCGGATGGCGCCAGCGCCGCCCACCTCTCTCCCGGCTGGATGCCGTGGAGTGGTAACTCCGAAGCCAGCAGCCCCGCGACCCGATGAGCCGGGAGGCGAGTCGCCGCCCCCCCGCTGCCGATACAGACATCCCCGGGACCACTCGCCACCTGGCCCAGGTACTCGAAGCCGTCGGTGTCCTCCACCCGCCCTACCTGGAGGAGATGCGGTGCCTCCTGGGGCTCCTCCGTACTCAGGCCCAGTCCCACGGCGGCCTGTGCAGCCTCGAGTTCCTTCCTGAGCTTCGCCACCAGGGAGTCCCGCAGGAGACCCGGCTCCTCAGCCCCACCCTCGATGGCGAAGGAGTACTCGCCCCCCGAGGGCGAGCGCACGTGGCCCTCCAGCGATGCGGAACAATCGCCCCAAAGGAACGTGTCTGCGCACTCGTACACCCGCACGTCGATGCGCAGGCGGTGCAGGGCGGGGTCTCCAGGGCTGTCCAGGAGCGGAAGCCGCAAGGGGGCGGCGGCGAGACCCGAGAGAACCGCCACCTCCCGGCGCAGGGAGAAGCGCTCGGGGCCCAACGCCCCCCCACCGTCGACCCCCAGCCATGCATCCCCCCTGCGGTCTTCACTGCGAACATCAGCGACCACGAGAGCCGCCGGGAGCGCAAGCCGAGGGACCTCCTCCAACGGGTTCGCCATCGCCGGCGTGCTGCGCAGCGCCATCGCGAGGAGCAGGAGAAGACAGAGGCTTGGCCGCATCCACGGAGTCTATCTGGGAGGCCGGGTGAAGTGGACCGGTCACACAAAGAGCCTTGTCGGACGCAGAGCAGATGGGCGTGGACCGAACCGGCCGCCCGGGATCACGAGCCGCTGCACGCCCCCTCGCGGGACCAGTCGGTGCCCGCCGAGACCGCGCCGTCCCTGCTTCCCACCGCGTCCTCCGCGTCCCCGTCCAAGGCCCACAGCGCGACGGTGTCGGCGTCCGCGCCCAGAGCGGAGTCGGGCGTGAAGTCACCGCTGTAGCGCACCCCCTGGCTGATGCGGACCGCGTCGATCCACCCCTCGAAGGGGCTCGGGTTCGGGTGCACGCTGGCACCCAGGAGGAGCGCCTGCCCCGTCGCGGGGCCCTTCGCCGTGAACGCGCAGGTGTCGGCCAACGCCCCGTCGAGCCAGGTCGTCTTCGTCCCCGCCGCCCCGGCGCCGACCTCCACCGCGAACGCGACGTGGTGCCAGGTGTCCGGCTCGACCGGGCCCACGGTGACCTCCCACGCGCAGAAGTCCGTGTCCGGCCCCACGCTCGCCGCGACCTGCCAGGCGTCGCCGTTCCGGAGCAGGCGCACCGAGTAGTCCGTCCCCGCGCTGTTCACCTGCCCGGCCGCGCCCCGCTTGTCGATCAGGACCACCTCGTCCCCGCCCTGCGCGCCGGCGACGCGGAACCAGGCCTCGACCGTCCGCGCCGTGCCCTCCACGTCACCGAGGTCCAGGGCCGGGTCGTCGGGGATCGAGACGGAGCCATCGGTGAATCGGACCGACGAGAAGGGATCGGCCTCCCCGTCGCAGTCGCTGTCGATCCCGTCACCGCAGCGCTCCTCGGCGCCGGGCAGCACGTTGGGATCTGCGTCGTCACAGTCTCCGTCCTCGGGCGCGACGCCGTCGCCATCGCCGTCCGCGGCGACAGGCGGGGCGCACCCGCCGAGGACCTGAAGCGCGAGGCACGAACCGAGCATGGAGCTCGAGGTGGGCGCCCGACGGAGCAGGCGCTGCCACCAGGTCGTCCGCGGGGGCAGGCCGAGGTGCTTTCGGAGGAGGCCGGCCACTTCCCGCTGACCGTGGGTTTCGGCGGCCTGGAGCGCGGTCGTCCTCTCCCAGGCCGCCTCGATGGTCGGGTCCGCGCCGGAGTCCAAGAGCAGCTTCACCATCTCGACCCGCCCGAGCCCCGCGCTCTCGACCAGGGGCGTGCTCAACACCTCCGGATGCTGGAAGTTGGGGTCGATCCCCATCCGGAGGTGGTACCGCAACAGCTCGATGTCGTCGGCCTCCACCGCGTAGAACATCTCCTTCCAGTTGCCTCCATCCATCGAATCCTCCTGTCGCTCGAAGCTCCCGAGCGTCGGTCTTGGGGGAGACTCTACGTCGGCCGGGACGGAGTCGTCGGGCGCGCGGACGCCAGGGTCCCCGCGGCCGCTCCCCCGGTCGCCGGACCCTCCGCGCCGTGTTTCGTCGCATCCTGATTGCCAACCGCGGGGAGGTCGCGCGCCGCGGATAGGTCACATAAAGGGGGGTATCGGACGAAGATCAGATGGGCGTGGCGTGATTGAGCGTCTCCCGGAGAGCGGTAGGGTCCGTTCCAACCTCCGAAGCGTTCCGTTGATGGAGGAGCAAGCCGCTGATTGGGGTCAGGCGCTACGCTGCATTCGCCCGACGAGGCGACCGCCGAGCTGCTCCGCGAGGCCGTTCAGCCTCGTCGACGCCGTCGTCCGGGAAAGCCCGGCGGATAGGTCACTTGAACACCGGATGACGAAGTCCATCTTCCCCGCCACGCGCACGAAGAAGACCCGGGGGTGCAGACATCGTGGACCGAACCCACGGGGGTCTCGGTGCGTGCGAGCGGGGTGAATTGGGTGGAGGGGAGGACCGCCAGCGCACGGGGTGCGAGGCGATACCTCCGATAAGAACAACACCCTCGCCTAGTCCCCGCCCGTCTCGAGACCGTCCACCTCGGGAGGCTCTTCGGACACCCAGGCCGCCACGAGGGTGTCCACCAGGGTTTCCCATTGCCAGCTCGTCGGCACGTTGAGGTGCGTCGCCTTGGTCCAGCCCGCCCCTTCGGAGGACTGGACCTCCTCCAGCTGCAACAGCGCGCCGGTCGCACCATCGGCGAGGTTGCCGCGCACAGGCCCGTCGACGTTGGCCACGCCGGGCATGTCGAGCAGCACCTGGCCGACGATCTCGACCTGTAGCGCCTGCGCGAGCCGTGTGGTGGCGGCGTTGGGCACGATGGTGTCGTCCAGCGCCATGAGCATCGCCACGTGCGTATGGGGCGCCGTGTCGCGGCGACGGGTGATCTGGTCGGCGAAGACGAGGGGCTCGCCTCCGTCGGCCAGCGCCTGAAGCAGGGGGAGGGCGCGGACGAGGTCGTCTTCCGTCCACTCTGGCGGAATCAGCTGTCGTGAGATGAGG
>JAGSHC010000028.1 GCA_023954745.1 Deltaproteobacteria bacterium
GTGGTGGGCTGCGCCGGGGGCTGCGGGGTACTGGGAGCTTCGCGGGGGGCCGGCGGCTCCATGGGCGGGGGAGGCGCGTCGGCGGGAGGCGCGGGAGCTGCGCTCGTGGGCGGCGCTGTCTCGGACGGCACGATCAACGGGACCTGCTGCTCCACCGGCTCTGGTGGGGCTGGGTCGCGACCGCCGCATCCGAGGGCGGAGACGAGGGCAAGAATGGGAAGCAGCATCTTCATGGGCTCACTTGACCACAAGACACGCTCCCCAGGGATTGGTTCCCGACGCCAGACCCGGATCAACCGCCCAGGAGTGCGCCGCAGCCCCGTGCCGTTGATGCCGAACCCGCGGCGCCCGTGCGAACATCGCGTCATGCGACTCCTGCTTCTCTTGCTGTCCCTCGCCCTCGTGGCCTGCCCTCAGACCTCTGTCGACGACGACGACGACGCCACGACGCCCGCGGTCGACGATGACGACGACGACGCGACCACCCCCGCACCCGACGACGACGACAGCGGGGGCGACGATGACGACTCCACAAAGCCCGACCCGTGCGCCGAGAAGCCGCCGGTCTGCGAGGGCATCTGCGCTTTGCACGATCCGGTCTGCGACCCCGTCGACGGCTGGGAGTGCACTGCGCCGGGCGTCGAGGCGGTCGAGATCTCCTGTGACGGCTTCGACAACGACTGCGACGGCGCCGTGGACGAAGACGGCGTGTGCCCCGAGTGCACCTACGACACGACAGCTCTGAACGCCGCGCTCTACGCGGCCTGGGACATCGACTTCGACTTTGAGTGCAACACCTACTTCACGTCGCTCGTCTCGGGTCCCGACTGGGCAAAGGTGGTCCCCGAAGACCCGCTGGAGGCAACCGAGACCTACTACGGCAACGCCAACCAGAACATGGGCTGGGGCCTCGTCGATCCCGACCCGAACAACACCCGCATGGTCGTGACCTACAGCTGCTGCTCCAACTGCGGATGCCAGGCCCAGAACGGCCTCACGCTGCTGTACACCTGCGAGCCCACGGACCCGGGATGCGGGTGCGCCGGCGAGACCAACTGCCCCGGCTTCCTCGACGCGCCCTTCATCCCCAGCACCGTCGAAGACATCACGTCCACCGTGAACGGCCGCACCCTCAGCTCCCCCAACGGACTCGCCGTGGGCCCGCGCAACACCTACTACGTGGGCAACTTCAAGGCGGCGCAGTGCACCGACGCCGCCTCGTGCATCCCCTGCGGGCCCGACCAGCCGGGCGTGTACTGCAGCACCGATGGCGACAACTGCTGTGAGGAGAGCGCCGTGGGTCGGCTCGTGAACTTCACCCTGCCCGACGCCAGCGGCATCGCCACCTGGCGCACCGACGCCATCTACGCCGGGGAGGAGATCCTCGGCCTCGCCACCGGGCGCGACGGCAGCGTGCTGGTGGGCACGAGCGCCGGGAACGTCTACAAGTGGGACCCCGTCGCCCTGACGAGCACCCTGCTACAGACCTTCACCGGCGCCGTCTTCACCATCACCCAGGAGCGGCCGACCGGCGATTGGTACATCGGCGTGCAAGCGGATCCCCAGATCGTTCGCCTCAGCGAGGCCGGCGCGATCCTGGCCCTCCCCGCCACCGTGCCCGCGACGCCAGACTCGGAAGAAGGCGTGCTCCAGTGGGGGCCCGACGGCCAGCTCTACCGACTGCGCGGGCAGGTCAGCAGCAACGCCGGGCTGGACGTGTACCCGCTATGAGCTCCGCGGGTGGCACCACGCAGGCAACGCCTGGTCCGCCGGCATGACGCTCCCCGAGGACGCCGTGTTTCGCGGCCCTGCGCCTCATCCCGTGCTCGGAACCGACCCGTCCTCGATCTTGTTGGGACTCGCTCAAGACGGCGGTCGTCCGCAGCTGGGGTGCGAGCGCGCGTGCTGTACGAACGTCGCAGAGCCTGGTCTGCCCGTCGCGTTGGGGCTGCTCGACGGCGACCGGCGGTTCCTGATCGATGCGACCCCAGCGCTGCCCGCACAGCTACCCATGCTGGGCGGGCTCGACGGGGTGCTCCTGACCCACGCGCACATCGGCCACTACACGGGGCTGATGTACCTGGGCCGCGAAGCGCTGAACGTCCAGCGGGTGCCGGTGTGGGCGATGCCCCGGATGCGCGCGTTCCTCGAAGGGAACGGGCCTTGGGCCCAGCTCGGCTCCATCGGCAACGTGGAGTTCCGGGATCTCGAGGACGGGGTCGAGGTGGAGCTGAGCCCTCGCCTGCACGTCACGCCGCGCCTGGTGTCCCACCGCGACGAGTACAGCGAGACGGTGGGCTTCTTCGTGCGCTCACCGACCTGGCGGCTGTTCTACCTGCCGGACATCGACCGCTGGGATGGCTTCCCGTTGGCGGAGACCCTCGCACAGGTAGACATCGCCTTGCTCGACGGCACGTTCTACGACGACGCGGAGGTAGCAGGGCTGGGGCGAGACCCGCGCGCGATCCCACATCCGCGGGTCGTGGACACCCTGCAACGCCTGGCGGCGCTGCCCGCGGAGCAGCAAGCCAAGGTCCGGTTCATCCACCTCAATCACAGCAACCGGCTGTGGGGCGATGCCTCCGAGTGACGAGGCGCCCGGTCGCTACTTGCAGTCCGACGCGATGAAGTTGGCGTCCCAGATGCGCTTGCCGTCGTTGGACGACATGACGTACTCGACGCTTCCGCCGTGGTGCATGATCGACTTCGAGGTGGCCAGGCTGCAGGTCATCTTCTGGACGGCGACCGCGAGCTCGGGCACGTAGTCGTTGAGCCCCTCCGCGCCAGACGGAATGTTCACCAGGGTCTGGTTGTAGGTGAGCTTCAGTTCCTGGGAGGTCAGGGAGTCCAGGCGGGTCTCGTCGTTGAGCGTCATGGGCATCTTGCCGGCGTAGTCCGCCTTCACCGCCTCGATGATCCGCTTCGCGACGTCCGGGTCGGCCTTGCACTGAATCGCGGCCCAGCTCTTCTGGCCTTCCTCGGTGATCTGCCAGATGCCGTCTTCGTTCTTGTTCAAGACTGCGTAGTAGTCCGGGTCCGTCGTGCAGTTCACGGTGGAGTAGAGGGAGCCCGTCACCTTCCAGCCGTCGCCGTACGGATTGATCTCGACGTTCTTGTACTCGGCGAGGTCGTTCGTCAGACGGCCGTTGGCCATGATGCTGTCGGCCAGGGGCAAGAAGATGGCCACCGCGAAGTTCTGGGTGCGCTCTCCGCCGCCAACCCCGATACGAGTCACCTTCATGATCGCCGTGTCTGCGTAGAGGCCGAACACGGCCGGGTCGTGCGCGTTCCCGAGCTCGACCATCTTGTCCCAGACGGCGCGGGCCCCCTTCTTTGCCTCCGCATCCTCGGCGGCGGTGGGGGTTCGGGCTGCGGCCTCGTCGGCAGACTCAGCGGCCTTGGCAGGCGCTTGGTTCTTCTTACGCTTCTTCTTCGGTCCCGCGAGGGCGAGGCCGGGGAGAAGAAGGAGAACGAGAAGCCAGATACGTGCGTTCATCGATCCAGGCTACGCTTTGCCGCGATGATTCGCTCGCTCCCGTTGTTGCTCGTCGCTCCGGTGTTGCTCATCCCACTCACTGGTTGCTCCTCCTCTCCGCTGCAGTGCAGCTTCGACCCGATTTCGATTTCGGGAAACGTCGCCGACGAAAGCGCGGAGATTCTTGCCCCGCAGGCGGTCTCGGTGGACATGCGGCATTCCCCGGACGGATGCGTGGTGTTCGCGGACGTCACGGTGGTAGGACCGGGGGGAAGCGATTGCGAGCTCAGGGCGATCGCAGATCAGCCCCGAGCGGGGGGCGGGCTGACCGTCACGTCCCTCCGCGTGAACTCCACCGGAGACTGTGGCTGGCCCGCGACCGTCAACGGCAGCTCCACCGGGACCGGCGGAAGCGTCATCACTCTTGATGGTCAGATCGAGCTGACCCCAAGCGATGGAGACCGCGCCTGCGTCTCGGGCGAGCTCCGACTCGAGATCGACACCGTCCTCGACGGCAACTCCACCCAGGCCCTCAACGGCCGGTACCTGCTCAACGGAGGCCTCACCTCCGTCGAGGACCTCGCCGCGTCGTGCCCCGCCGGGGATGACGACGACTCCGGAGACGACGACGACTCGGGCGACGACGACGACTCCAGCCAGTGAGCCGCCTCTTCCTCTCCCTCCTGGCCTCGCTCCTGCTGGCCGGGTGCTTCCCCAATGGCGAGTGGATCCCCACGATTTGGGGTGGTGAGTCCATCGACGATGCCCGCGCTCCCGAAGAGGCCGGCGTCTTCACCACGGACGACGGTTGTGAGGTCGCGCTCACGTCCTACGTGGTCACGATGCGAGGCGGAGCCCTGCTGACTCCCATCGGAACTGCGTCCGCGGTGCTCCCGGGGGACCAACTCTTCGATCTGGCTCAGCCCGGGCCACACTCCATGGCCTCCGTGTTCCTCGAGAGGGGCGGCTACCCCGAGGTCGTCGCCATCACCGGTCCAGCATCGGCCGACGCATCCGACAACGACTTCGTGGGCCGTGGACAGCTCATCGGCGTGGACAACGCCGAGTCGGACACCAACCCCATCCGCGGAAACGCAGACGCCACGACCCGAGCGGAGATGGAAGAGGCGGGCGCCGCGGCGCTGCTTCGCGGCCAGCTCACCTGCGGGACGGACACCGTGGCCCTGAACGTGCTGCTGGACGACGAAGTGGGGCTCGTTCGATGCCCCCTCGGAGAGTTCGATCTTCCAGGCGGATCCTTCGCGGTCAGCGAACTCGTCTCGCGCGCCGAGGTCGTTCTGTCGGAGATTGCGGCGCTCCCGGCCGCCGACGACGGAGACGGGGAACTCACGATGGCCGAGCTGGATGACGCCGGACTCGGCGACGCTCTGCGGGAGGCGTTCCGCGCGTCCTGGGAAGCCGACGGTGGCTCCTGCACCTGGGAGTCCGGGCAGGTCGAATAGGGGCGCTTGGCTACGGCGCGAGCCCCGGCGCCCCGTACAGCTCCCGCGCGTTGCCGCCGAGCAAGGCGGCCATTGCCTCCTCGGACAAGCCCACCGACGCGATCTGCTTCAGCTCGCGGTCCCAGGCGTAGGGGATGTTCGGAAAGTCGGTGCCGTAGAGGATCCGGTCCGGACGCACCGAGAGCATCCAGGCCGGGTCGTCGGTGGGGAAGTAGTCGGCCATCGACATGGTCGTGTCCAGCCACAGCCCGTCGTACCGCTCGAGCAGCTTGCCGTACTCCCGGAACTCGTCCGCGCCGAGGTGGGGCACACAGAGCTTCAGGTCTGGAAACCCGCGCAGCACACGCTCCACCCGGTCCGCATCACAGACCTCGTACGGATCGACGGGGTACGCGGGGCTCTTCGGCTCGCGTCCGGCGTGGATGATCATGGGCCGGTCGTGCTCGATGCAGACGGCGTAAAGCTCGGACATGGCGTCGTCGTCGACCGAGAACGCCTGCACGTGGCAGTGCAGCTTGACCCCCCGCAGGCCAGCGGCGAACGCGCGCCGCAGCACATCGGCAGCCCCTGGCTCGCCCGGGAGCACCGTCGCGAGTGGGACCAGCCGCGACTCCGTGGCCGCGAACTCCGTCATCCACTGGTTCAGGGAGGCAGCCATGCCGGGCGTGTGGGCGAAGTGCAGGCCCACGACGTGCTCGACCCCGCGGGAGCACAGAAACTCCACCACGTCCTTCGCGTGCAGCTTGTAGCGCACGGGCCACCCGTACTCGGCGAACCAACGCCACAGCGCCTCGAAGACACGGTCGGGGAAGAGGTGCACGTGGGCGTCGATGACCGGCGGCAGCTGCGAAGGCAGTCGCGCCCCTTCTTCATCATCGAGGCCCGCCATCGGGGTGGCGAGCATTCCGCAGCAGGGAGCCGCGGGAGGAGTCTCGGAGACGTCCGGGACGTCCGGGATCACGCGGCGGCGGCCTCGTCCTTGGACTCGCCGTCCTTCTCTTCTTCCTTTGGCTCACCCTTGAGGACGAGCAGCGCGAGGAGGATGGCCCCCGCCACGATGGCCATGTCGGCCACGTTGAAGGTCGGGTAGTGCTTGCCACCGGCGATCTTCGTGAAGAACGTCGCGATGGGGCCGGAGTCGGCGTACACGTCGAGGAAGTCGGTGACCTCGCGGAACCGAATGCGGTCGAGCAGGTTGCCCACCGCTCCGCCGGCGAGGGAACCCAGCGCGAAGGCGGAGATCCCGTCATCTTCGGGCAGCTTGATGACCATCCAGATCATCACCCCGACGGCCACGAAGCCCATGAGGATGAGGAAGGCCATGCCCCACGCCTGGTCGCCGAAGAGGGACCAGGCGGCGCCCTTGTTCGTCCGGTGCCAGATGCGGAACGCACCTTCGATCACCATGATGTGGTCGTTGACGGCGAGGTTGCCGCGGATCCACGCCTTCGTGATCCAGTCGAGCAGGAGCAAGGGAATGCTGATGCTCAGGAAGATCTTGAGAGGTCGCGACATGGTCTCCTCGGACTTGGAACGGGGCGGTCTCGTCCAGCGCGATGCCACCCATGGGCTCGCGACGCGGGAGCCTACACGACCAAACCCCCAGTCGCGGGACGGAGAGCAGCAGTGAAGCGGTTCGTAGGTGTCGCCATCCTCCTCATCCTCCTGGGTGGCCTCGCGATGCTGCCCGTGAGCAGCGAGGAGGGCGGCGACGTGGTGCAGGTCCGGTCGGGAGACACCCTGGGCAAGCTCGCCAAGAAACACGGAATCACCGTCGCAGACCTCCGGCAGTGGAACGGACTCCAGGGCGATCTCATCCAAGTGGGCCAAGAGCTTCAGATCGACCAGGGGGGAACCACCCGCCCCTTATGGGAAGTGGTCCTGGAGAGAGCTCAAGGGACGGGCGCCGAGTCCATCGCCGAGGCCCCCCTCGGAGACGCCCCCCGCAAGGCTGCACGGCGACCGGGCTCCCGAGCATCGAAGAGCGCCTTGCCCGAAGGCGTGTACCCCACGGACGACGGCCGCTTCGTGAACGACGACGGCATGTACGTGAACCGGCAGGGCCAGCCCATCGACGAGGACGGGAACGTACTCGGCGGCGGCGTCGCGAGGCAGTGGCCTTCCCTGCACCGGCCCAGCCCCAAGACCTGTCTCGACGCCACGACAGGCATCAGCGAGGGTGGCGACAACGCATTCGGTCGAAGCGAGGGGCTGACTCCGCAACAGGTGAGCGCCGCGGTGCGCGGGTTTCAGGAGCAGACGCTGCGGTGCGCCGAAGGCAAGGACCAGGTGACCGGCGAGATCGACCTCGAGATCGTCGTCGGATGCGATGGGCGGGTGAAGTCCGTGACCGTGAACGACGACGGAGTCATGGAGGGCGACTTCGCCGCCTGCGTCGCCGACGTCATGCGCTACGCCCCCTTCCCCGCCCACGCGCGGGACGAAGTGACGGTGCAGATCCCCCTTCGCTACGACTGACGCTGACTGGGGGAACGGGCCGGGGTTGCAGGTGCCCGAAGGACGGCCGATAGGATCCGGCACAATGCACGTGGAGGTGTTCATGCGCTGGTCCAGTCTTCTCGCCCTCTCGCTGCTCCTGGCCGGTTGCCCGTCCGACCCCGACCCCGTCGACGACGACGACACCATCGATGAGCACGAGGCCCAGACCACCGCCTGTGACCTCGCCGAAGGGGAAGCGACGCCGGTCGTGGCAAGCACGGGCCTGGATCCCGACGCCGAGTCCGCGATGGCCATCGATGGTGGCCCGTACTTGCTGGACCTCGTCGACGGTGACCACAGCTGGGTGTCCTTCGACGTGGGAGCCGACGACAACGAGGTCATCGTGTTCCTGGGCGCCCCCGGGGTGGTCGAGAACTTCTGGGAGACCGACCACGTGCACACGGGGGGCAACCCCGTGCCCAATCCCGACTGCCCGGACCTCATCCCCGAGCAGCATCGCCTGGAGACCCACGCCGGCAAGTGGTGGGTGGAGATCGGGGTGCTGGTCGTCGACGAGCTTTGGATCCACGTGGGAACGGGAGCGGCCGAGTAGGGGTGCCGCTGGCAGCCTGAACGACGGACTGCTCGCCGGATCGCCAGAGGGGGGTGACTCCCGCGATCTCAGCCATATACTCGTGCATGGCTGAACATAGAACTCCTGATATCCAGATCGACGAAGCCTTCGTGCGCGCAATGCCCAAGGCCGATCTCCACTGCCACCTCGACGGATCCCTTCGCATCCAGACCATCCTGGAGCTCGCGAAGGAGAACAACGTCACCCTCCCGACGACCGACCCCGACGAACTGAGGGACGCCCTGCACGCTGGAAAGCTGTGCGACGACCTCGTCGACTACCTCAAGGCCTTCGACATCACCTGCAAGGTGCTGCAGACCGAAGCGTCCCTCGAGCGCGCCGCCTTCGAGCTCGCTGAGGACGCCGCCGCCGAGAACGTCAAGTACATCGAGGTGCGCTACGCCCCGGTGCTGCACACCAACGATGGCTTGCGTCTCGACCAGGTCGTGCAGGCAGTGCTCGACGGCCTCAAGAGGGCCGAGCGCACCTACGACATCACGACGGGGCTGATCATCTGCGGGATCCGCAACATGGACCCCGAGATCTCGCTGCGCATGGCCGAGGTCGCCATCGCCTTCAAGAACCGCGGCGTCGTCGGCTTCGACCTCGCTGGCGCCGAGGTGGACAACCCCGCGAAGCACCACCGCGAGGCGTTCTATCTGATTCGGAACAACAACATCAACGTGACCATTCACGCGGGTGAGGCCTACGGCCCCGAGTCCATCTCCCAGGCCATCCACTACTGCGGCTCCCACCGCATCGGGCATGGCACCCGCCTTCGCGAGAGCGGCGACCTCCTCAACTACGTCAACGACCACCGCATTCCCCTCGAGGTCTGCCTCAAGTCGAACATCCAGACGCGGTCGGCGAAGTCCATGGCCAGCCATCCGTTCAAGTTCTACCTGGACCTGGGGCTGCGGGTGACGCTGAACACCGACAATCGCCTCATCACCGACACCACCGTCAGCGACGAGTACCTGCTCGCCCAGCGCCAGTGGAACCTGTCGGCCGAGGAGCTCGGCTGGATCATGGAGAACGGCTTCCAGTCAGCCTTCCTTCCCTTCCGGGACAAGCACGCGCTCATGAGCCGGGTGCGGAAGGAGTACGAAGCGCTCTGCGAGCAGTACCGGCAGAACCAGGGCAAGAAGCCCACGCGTCGCGCCGCGGACCCGAAGAAGACCAGCGAGCCGGCGGCGCCTCCGGCGTAGCGGTGGGAGGCCTGAGCGCTCCCCTCAGCGGGTGGCGCCCTCGAACGCAGCCGTCCAGTTGCACTCCTTGCCGCCGGGCGCGTCGAAGACGCCGTTGCCGTCGACGTCCACGAAGATGGGGCTCGTGACGAGCCGCGGCGCGTCGGTGCTGTAGTTCCTGAGCCCCCGGGGCATCGAGTTGGCGCCGAAGGCCAGCACCACGATGTGGGCATCTGCCTCGAGCTCCAGCGTCACCCCGTCATCGAACTTGAGGGCTGCGTCCGGGCCATCCGCCGCGAACTCGGCGACCTCATCGCAGTTGGCGAGCACGGTGATGTGGGAGACGTCCACCGCGGGGATCCCCTCGATGCGCAGCGCGAGCTGCGCGGTCGTCGAGCCCAGGAGCGCGAGCTCTCCAGGGCCCGCTCCCGCGATCTCGACTTCGGTGGCGAACACCCCCGCGCTCATCTGCGCAGACCCCACCTGCACTCCGGCGACGAGCTGCTCCTCGGGCACGGCACCCGGGGTGTCGTCGTCCACCGCGACATAGGTGCGGGGCTGCCCGGGGGGGCCGTCGCCGTGGCTGTCGGTCACCGCCATCGCGGTCACCTGGTGGCCGAGGTTGTGCATGGCCATGTTGTCCTCGAACGACCCGGTCCGGCGCGGGTTGCCCGGGTCCATGAATGGCGAGCGCAGGCCGTTCATCACCTCCATGGAGTCGAGGTCCCAGGACCACAAGGCCTCGTCGGCCCGCAGGCCGAGCAGCGTGGGGTCCGTCTCGGCGGGCTCACCGGTCAGGCGGTTCCAGTCGACGATGCACATGAAGTTGCAGTTGCCGTTCACGCGGGAGTGGTTGAGCTGCACGATCTGTGCGCCTCGCTCGCGCTCCACCTCCCAGATCCCCTCCAGGGTGTGCTCGTACCACTTCACATGGTCGCCGCGCGGCACCTCGGGCCGGGGGGGAAAGGGCCAGGCGTTGGTGTGCTCGGGCAGAGGTGCGGTGACCTCGCTGCCGAGGGAGGTCTGGATGTAGTCGCCGAGGCCCGCAGACTCCACGAACGGTGAGAGGTCGATGATCGCCTCGTGGTCCGTCGTGATGATGACGTCGAGCCCGCTGGCCGCTCCCGTGAGCATCCGGTTCTCGGGCAGCACGCGGCTGTCCGGGGAGGGCTCGCTGTGCACGTGGGAGTCGATGGAGGCCCACCCGGGGGTCTCGAAGGCTCGCTCCAGGGTGACCTCGAGGAGTGCGTCGCCGTCGTTTGGGATGGTGATGGTCCGCTCCTCGATTCCCCACTCGTACCCTCGGCTCACCCACACGGTGTAGACGCCGGGGGGCACGGCCAAGGCGGTGCCGTCGGGGTGGGCCCACCGCACGAAGGTGGCGCCGTCGGCGCGCTCAAGCTCCACCCGGGCGGGGAGCGCGGTGCCACCAGGGTCTGCGATGGCGGGGGTGAGGCTCCCCAGGCGGCCCAGCACGAGCTCGATGTCCCCCATGGGCGCGGCGTCGATCTCGACCACCTCACTGTCGTCACGGCCTCCGCCGCTCGCGTAGACGCGCCATCGGTTCGCGCCGACGGGTGCGAGGACCCCGGAGAACACGCCCTCGGTGTCCACCGCGAAGGTGTCAAGCAGCTCGAAGCCGCCGCCGTCGGTCTCTGCCTCGACCCACACGTATCCGTCCCCCACAGCCACCCCGTCCGGGTCCCTCACGGTGCCGCTGACTACGACGCCACCTGCTTGTCCATCCGGGAAGGGCGTCGGCATGTGGTCCATGAGGGGAGCGGTGGCGCTCCCGGTTCCGCCAGCTCCCACGGACAGCGCCATGCGCGCGACCTGGGTGGAGCCAGGACTCACCGGGAGGGGCTCGAGGAGCAGCTCAAGATCCAGGAAGCCCGTGACGCCGGAGAACGTCGTGCGCGAACCCGTGCCCTCGGGGACGCCAATGGCGAACGAGCCCTCGGAGCTCCCGGCGGCGAACCAGGGGACCTGGGTGTCGAGGTTCACGCCGCCGGCGCCGATGCTGCCGTTGCTGAAGGCGTGCTCGAGGGTGCGGTCCGCGGGAAAGAGCAGGCTGCCAGCGATGAAGTTGTCGTCGACGGTGACGCCGGTCATGCGGATCTGCACGTCGAGGACCGGCTGATCGGGCTCCAGGATGTAGCGCACCGTGACGTCCATCCCGTAGGGCTCGGTCATGGGCTTGGGGTTGCCGTCTTCGTAGGCGCCGCGGATCAGCTCGTACTCCACGAGCCAGAAGCGGTCGTCCACCCCGTGCACGTCGACGATGGCCGGGCCCCCATCGGAGCCATCGCTCACGATCTCGATCTCCTCGCCTCGAAACATCCGCAAGGAGGACTGGGGGAAGTCGAGCAGGTTCAGCTGACCGAGAATCCAGCCGACCACCCCGAAGCGCTCGGGCCCCGCCTGCTCGCAGCCATCCACCGGGACCGCGTCGATGGGGACGCCTCCGTAGTGGTACCAGGTGCGCGGATTGTCTCCCGGTGCGGCGATGACCCAGGCGGCAGAACTGTTTCCAAGCACCACATCGCCCGCGGCGGAGATGGCCGTCTCGCCCCAGGGGGCCTCGTCATCACTGGCGAGAAGGCGAGCGAAGGAGGAGCCCTCCTCGGGGCAGCCCTGGGTGAAGAGCCCGTCGCCGGTCTCCACGGAGTCGTCGTCATCCGTGGGGGTCGTGGCGTCGTCGTCATCGTTGGCGGGCTCGGCGGGCTCGCAGGCAGCCGCAAACAGCAACGTGACGAGGAGAAGGCGTAGGGGTGACATGGCGGCACCGTACCAATCGAGAGTGGGTGAAAGTTATCCACAGGCTGTGTGGACATCCGGAAACCCCCTTGTCGGGACAGCTACTTGCCCGAGATCTGACGCGCTCCGGGACCCACCCGGCCTTTCCACAACCCCTTGTGGATAACTCTGATCATGCTGCTGGCAGCGGGGAGATCGGCCCTTGGGGCGAAATGGGCGGAGGTCCGACCCACTCAGCGGCGGATCCGTTTGACACTCCCGAATCATCGACTAATTTGGTCGGCGATTCCGCCGGCAACATGCCGCATCCCCAAAGCCTTCGGATTTCTTGAGGAAACCCCGTGAGCATCGCCAACGAACTTCCCTTTCAGACCCCGGTCTACCTCGACAACTCCTCCACCACGCGCTGCGATCCGCGGGTCGTCGAGGAGATGCTTCCCTACTTCAGCGACACCTACGGGAACGCGCACAGCCGCTCCCACGCCTACGGGTGGGGTGCCGAGAAGGCGGTGGATCTCGCCCGCGAGCGCGTCGCGTCGCTGGTGAACTGCAAGCCCTCGGAGATCATCTTCACGAGCGGCGGCACCGAGTCCTGCAACCTCGCCATCTTCGGTGCGGCGCGCATGTACGCGGAGAAGGGCAAGCACATCGTCACGACGGCGGTGGAGCACCGGTCCTGCATGGACCCGTGCCGCGCCCTCGAGCGCGAGGGCTTCGAGGTCACCTACCTGCCCGTCGACACCAACGGGCTCGTGACCGCCGAGCAGGTGGCGGGCGCCATCCGCGAGGACACCATCCTCGTCTCGGTGATCTTCGGGAACAACGAAGTGGGCACGATCATGCCGGCGAAGGAGATCGGCGCTGTCTGCAAGGACAAGGGCGTCATCTTCCACCTCGACGCGTGCCTCGGGCTCGACACGGAGACCCTGGACGTGGACGCCGACGGCATCGACCTCCTCTCCATGTCCGGCCACAAGATGTACGGGCCTCAGGGCATCGGCGCCCTCTACGTGCGCCGGCGCCGCCCGCGGGTGCGCCTGCGCGCCCTCAACCTCGGTGGCGGCCAGGAGCGTGGCTTCCGGCACGGCACGCTGAACGTCCCCGGCATCGTGGGCATGGGCAAGGCGGCGGAGATCTGCAAGGAGACGCGCGACGCCGAGAAGGTCCGTCAGACGGCCCTCTCCAAGCGGCTCAAGGATGCGTTCTTCGCCCAGATGGACCACCTGTACCTCAACGGCCACCCCACCCAGCGCCTCCCGGGTCTGCTCAACATCTCCTTCAACTACATCGAGGGCGAGAGCCTGATGATGGGGATGAGCACGCTGGCCGTGAGCTCGGGCTCGGCGTGTACGTCGGCGACGCTCGAGCCGTCGCACGTGATGCGCGCCCTCGGCGTCGGTGAGGACCTCGTGCACACGAGCATCCGCTTCTCCCTTGGGCGTTTCACCACCGAGGCTGAGGTCGACTTCGCAGCGAAGGAATGCCTCGCGGCGGCGCACAAGCTGCGCGAGATGAGCCCGCTCTACGAGATGGTCAAGGAAGGCATCGACCTCAACACCATCGAGTGGAAGCACGACTAACAGTTGCGATCCGACGATTCGTAGACAAAATTGGTCCATAGAGCCGCGTCCCCGACGCGGCCTTCCAAGGAGAGTTCCCCAATGGCCTACAGCGACAAGCTGATCGACCACTTCAACAACCCCCGCAACCTCGGCTCCATGGACAAGGGAGACGAGACAGTGGGTACCGGCATCGTCGGCGCTCCCGAGTGCGGCGACGTCATGAAGCTCCAGATCAAGGTCGAAGGCGACAAGATCGTGGACGCGAAGTTCAAGACCTTCGGTTGCGGCTCGGCGATTGCCTCGAGCTCGCTGGCCACCGAGTGGGTCAAGGGCCGCACTCTCGACGAGGCCTACTCCATCAAGAACACGGAGATCGTGGAGGAGCTCGCGCTTCCTCCGGTCAAGATTCACTGCTCGGTCCTGGCCGAGGAGGCGATCAAGTCGGCGATCGAAGACTTCCAGAGCAAGAAGAATGCTGCTGCAGCAGAGGGCTGAGCCCGCACGACCGCTCGTGCAGATCGGCGCGACGCGCCGTTCCGCGACCCCCGTTTCCCCCGCTCCGAGGAGCAAGAAGATGGCCGCTGCAGCAGTGAGCGTCACCGAGAACGCGGCAGGGAAGATCCTCAACCTGTTCGAGCAGAAGAGCTTGAGCTGGGAGGAGGCCGGCCTGCGCATCGCGGTCAAGGGCGGCGGTTGCTCTGGGTTGTCCTACAACCTGTCCATCGACGACGAGCCCACGAAGCACGACCGGGTCTTCGACTCCAACGGCATCAAGCTCATCGTCGACAAGAAGAGCTTCCTCTACACGATGGGCCTCGAGCTCGACTTCGACACCGACGACTTCAACGGCGGTTTCGTGTTCCACAACCCCAAGGCGAAAGCCACATGCGGTTGCGGAACGTCTTTCTCCGTCTAGAACCGCCACACTCCCCTCATGTCCGACTACTCCCGCTCTGCGGAGGGCTTCCGCTGTGACGAGTGCAGCGAAGAGATGGCGATGCCTCTCTTCTGCGACCACTGCGGCGCGAACTATCCGGAGAGACGCGCCATGGGCCCCTTTGCGGTGCTGGGCGTGAACGCCGAGTTCGGCCTCGACCCGGACCTGCTCGAGCGCCGTGAGCTGGCTCTCGCCAAGCGCCTCCACCCCGACAGCTGGCAGAGCCGCGGCGAGCGCAAGCACAAGCAGGCGCAGCTGGCCTGGTCCGCGGTGAACGAGGCCCTCGCGAAGACCCAGGACCCCTTCGTGCGCGCCGAGACGCTGCTTCAGGGCACCGACGAGGCCACCTCTGGCGCGCTGAGCGACACCCCGTCCGTCCCCCAGACCTTTCTCCTGGAGCAGCTCGAGCTTCAGGAGGAGATCGAGGACGGCGTGGACGACGGGCGCCGCAAGGTCCTGAACAAAGAGGTACGCCGGGCCCTCAAGGAGCTGCAGCGGCAGCTCGCCGGACACTTCGAAATCATCGAGGCCACGCAAGACGCCGGCTCTGCAGCCGGGGATGCGCGCATCGCCGCGCTCCGAGCCAGTTGGACCGTCGTGCACATGAGCCGGTACTGGAAGAACGCCCAGCGCGCGCTGCGATCCGGCGCGGCGCAGGCGAGGTAGCAGCATGCAGATCCAGCTCAAGGTCAAGGGACAGTCCGAGGACGTCGTCGTCGGCATCGACCTCGGCACCACCAACTCCCTCGTCGCTCGCGTCGTCGACGGCGAGCCCAAGGTGGTCGCCGACCGCCACGGCCGCGCCATCACGCCATCGGTCATCTCCATCGACGAAGAGGGCCACGCCGTCGTCGGTGACGAGGCGAAGACGCGGGCGCTGCTCAACCCCGCCGGCACCCTGACCAGCATCAAGCGCTTCATGGGGCGCGGTGTGGACGACGTCACCGACGTCGCGCATCTGCCCTACAAGATCGTGCGGGCAGACCTCGGCGAGCAGGCCGCCATCCTCGTGCACGGGAAGAAGTACCTGCCGCAGGAGCTGTCGGCGATGGTGCTCACCGAGGCGAAGAAGCGCGCTGAGCGAGCCCAGAACCTGCGCATCCGACGGGCCGTCATCACCGTGCCCGCCTACTTCGACGACGCCCAGCGTCAGGCCACGCGCGACGCCGGGCGCATCGCGGGCATCGACGTGCTGCGCATCATCAACGAGCCCACGGCGGCAGCGCTCGCCTACGGGCTCGACAAGGGCAAGCGCGGCACCGTGCTCGTGTACGACCTGGGCGGCGGCACGTTCGACGTCTCGCTGCTCAAGCTCACCGACGGCGTCTTCAAGGTCATCGCCACCACCGGCAACACCCGCCTGGGCGGCGACGACTTCGACAACGCCGTGACCGACGTGCTCGTCTCGAACCTGAGCGAGGAGCAGCTCGACGCAGTGCGGGGGAACCCTCGCGCGCTGAGCGCCCTCAAGACGGCGTCGGAGCAGGCCAAGATCGCCCTGTCGAGCGAGGACGAGACCACCGTGGCTATCGACTTCGCGGACCTGGGTGTGGCCATCGAGCGCACCGTGACCCGCGCCGACTACGAGGTGGCCATCGCGCCGCTGCTCGACAAGACCATGGCGGCCGTGGACTTCGTGCTCGAAGAGGCCGACCTCGACCCCGAGGACGTGGACGAGGTCGTGTGTGTCGGGGGCTCCACCCGCACGCCGGCGGTGCGCGCCCGGCTCGAGAAGGAGTTCGAGAAGCCGCCACACACGGAGCTGGATCCGGACCAGGTCGTCGCCCTCGGCGCGGCGCTCCAGGCAGAGATGCTTTCCGGCGATGGTGACAACGACCAGGTGCTGCTGGACGTCACCCCCCTGTCCCTCGGCATCGAGACCTACGGCGGTGGCGTCACCAAGCTCATCTGGCGCAACTCGCCAGTGCCCATTCGCGCCACGGAGGGCTTCACCACGCAGGTCGACGACCAGACGGCGGTGATGATCCACGTGCTCCAGGGCGAGCGCGAGATGGCGAAGGACCTTCGCTCGCTGGGTCGGTTCACGCTGCGGGGCATCCCCGCCATGTCCGCCGGAATGCCGCGGGTGTTGGTGGAGTACTTCATCGACGCCAACGGCATCCTCAAGGTCACGGCCAAGGAGATGACGTCGGGGACCAAGGCGTCCATCGAGGTGAAGCCCACCTACGGCCTGACCGACGAGCAGGTCGAGGACATGATCCTCGACTCCATCGAGCACGCCGAAGAGGACATCGAGGCGCACATCCTCGCGGACAAGAAGGCCGAAGCCGAGTCCATGCTGCGCTACTCGCGCAAGGCCCTGGGCGACCACGGTGAGCTGGTGCCCGACGCGATTCGCACGGGCGTCGAGATCGCCATCGCCGCCCTCGAAGAGGTACTGCAGGGGGACGACAAGGAGGCCATCGAGGCCGCCTCGGACGTGCTCAACGAGAACACTGCGCCCATCGCGAGCGCGATGATGGACGAGGTCTTGCGGGTGACCGTGCACGGCCGCACCATCGGCGACGTGCTCGGCAGCCAGGGTGCTCGCCGCAAGGCCTCCGACATCGATTTGAGCAAGGAGTAGGCGCCAGGCGCCTGCCAGGAGAAGCAATGCCCAAGGTCCGGTTCATGCCCATGGACATCACCGTCGAGACGGAGACGGGTGCGTCCATCCTCCAGACGGCGCTGGCCAACGACATCGAGCTCGAGCACGCCTGCGGCGGCTTCTGCGCGTGCACCACCTGCCACGTCATCGTGGAGGAGGGCGAGCCCACGCTGAGCGAGATGGACTTCGACGAGGAGGACAAGCTCGACGAGGTGGAGCTGGTGACCTTGCGGAGTCGCTTGGGATGCCAGGCGAAGATGGGCACGAGCGACATCGTCGTGACGGTTCCGCCGAAGCCGTACTAGGCGGCGGGGTACCGTCGAGTGTGTTCGCCGAGAACTGAGCGCAAGGAGACCGAGATGGAGAAGCTCACCTGGGGCGACGCCGGCGAGATCGGCTACCAGTTGTACGAGGCCCACGAGGACACCCACCCCCTGAGCGTCACCTTCGTGCAGATGCACAAGTGGGTGCTGGAGCTTCCGGGCTTCGAGGGCGACCCGAAGGCCAGCGCCGAGAAGACCCTCGAGGCCATTCAGATGGCCTGGTACGACGAGTGGAAGCTCGACAACGAGTAAGGGCGAAGGGGTGATCATGTCGCCGCGAACTTCGCGCTCGTCTGGGCTCGGAGCCTCTGAAGCCGTCTAGACGGCTTCTCATGGAGATGAGGCGCAGCTCCGCCTCGGAGTCCGGCCCCTGACCGACCTCGACCCACGCCACCCCGACAGGACCGCGAAGCCCGGAAACAGGATCCGGATCGCAGAGATCGGTTGGAGATTCTTGGTGAGCATCAGTTCGCCTCGCCGCGAACCTCTCCGAACCGCTTCACAGCCACCGTTGTGCCCATTACGAACAGCAGGCTCGTGATGATGATGCTCAGGGCGGGGTCTGCCCGCATGACGTGCGTGGCGACAGCCCCGACCATCGTCACGGCGAGGCCTCCGGCCGCCAAAGGCACCAGAATCTTGGGGAGGGGCTTGAGCAGATTCGGTAGGAACAGCCCGAGCGCACCAAGCACCTCGAGGGCTCCGATGACACGCACCTGCCAGGCGGGGAAGTCCTCGATCCAGATCATGCCGAAGCTGATGAGGTCGTCGATCGGCATCAGCACCTTCTGGGCGCCGAACAGGCCGAAGGCGAGGATGAGCAGGATTTGAAAGAGCCAGAGCAGCTTGTTCATTGGGGCCTCCGTGGATTGGGGGCCACCCTAGATTCGACAGCATCGGGACTCAATAGCTCGCGGCGACCCTCAGATGTGCATGATCGTTACGAATAGGACAGCCGTCTCGGACTCTCACCGGCGCTGCATCGAAGTGATCACCACGTCGGTGACCGGTCGGTCGCTGCCGTCCACGCTGACCTCACCCATGGTGTCGATCACGTCCATCCCCTCGACCACCTCGCCGAAGACGGAGTAGCCGGCCTCGGTGCTCCCTCCAGCATCCAGGAAGAGGTTGTCCACCAGGTTGACGAAGAACTGGCTCGTCGCGGAGTCGGCGGCGTCGGTTCGAGCCATGGAGAGGGTGCCGCGGGTGTTGGACAGTCCACTGGCGATGGCCTCATTGACGATGGGGTCGCGAGTCTCCTTCAGACCGCCTTCGGCCGTGAAGCCGCCGCCCTGCACCACGAAGTCCTCGACCACACGGTGAAAGGTCGTGGCGCCGAGGTCGTCCCCGCCGTCGTAGAAGCCGTCGTCGACATAGAGGAGGAAGTTGAGCGCCGTCGCGGGCGCGTCGTCTTCGAACACCTCGATCTCGACGGTGCCGAGCGACGTCTCCATGACCACGACCGTGTCCCCCGCCTCAGTGGAGTCGTCATCGTCGTCGCCGCCACTGCCGCCCCCTCCGGCACGCGCACAGCCGGTCGAAAGGACGAGGAGCATGGCGAGAGTGAGAGTCAGTTTGCGCATGCGCAGATCGTAGGGGAGACGGCGAAGCTCGTGGGACGTCTCCCTTCATCGATGCCGACGTTCTTCGTCGAGACAAGCCCATTGCTGCGCCCCGGTCTTACGCCTGACCTCGCCCCTCTACGACACAATGTCGTAGGTTGATCTTGATCCCTACGACAATGCGTCGTAGCTTCTCGCTCATGGCCCGAACCCCTTCGCTCGAACGACGCGTGCTCGATGTTCTCTGGCGCGGCGACTGTCTCTCCGTCCGCGATGTTCACGCCATCGTCGGTGCTGACCTCGCGTACACCACCATCGCCACCGTGCTCGACCGCCTGCACGCCAAGGGGCAGGTCACTCGCCACAAGCACGGGGTCGCGTGGGTCTACAAGGCCGCGCGCACTCGTGATGAGGAGATCGCGAGCGAAGTGGCGAAGATGATGCAGCGAGCCGACGGCGCCGCCGAGCCGCTCCTCGTCGCCTTCCTCGACCAGGTCGAGGCCGCCGACCCCTCCGCCCTCGACCGCCTCGAGGCCCTCCTCAACGAGCGAAAGGCTCGACGTTGAGCGCCCTCGGCTTCCTCACCATCCTCGCCGCCCTCTCCCTGGGGGCGGCCTTCCTCTGCTCGGCGTTGCTGTACCCCATCTGGGCGGCGGCCACCCTCCGACGGCCGGCCCTCGCGCGCGGATCCGTCGTCGTCGCCGCCATCCCCTGGATCGTGGGCGTCGGCGTCCTCCTCGCCGCGCTCCTTCCCGGGGATCCCCACCTCGGGCAGCTTCTCAGCTGCCACTGCCACGGCTCGATGCCCGGCTGGATCCACCTCTGCCCGGTCCACCCCGGGAACGCGCTGGCCCTCCTGCCTTTTGCAGCCGCGACCCTCGCCGTCCTCCTCCCCGGCCGCTTCGGCGCCGCCCGCGCCGCCCTCGCCCAGCCCCTGGGCCGCGGCGGAGAACCTGTCGTCACCAGGCTGCCCTCGCCCACCGCCGTGCTCGTGGGCTGGCTCCGCCCCACCCTCGCCATCGACTCGCGGCTATGGGACGTGCTGAGCGCCAGCGAGCGTCGCGCGCTACTGGCCCACGAGGATGCCCACCTCCGTCGCCACGACCCCTTCGTTCTTCACCTCCTGCGCGTCCTCGGGATCCTCGGGCCGCAGCGCGCCACCTCCCGCCTGATCCGCAGCTGGCTCTGCCGCGCCGAGACGTCGGCCGACGCCGTGGCTGCCCGGCAACTGGGAGACCCCCTGCTCCTCGCCACGGCTCTGCTCCGCTGCGCACGCCTCCGAGTCGACACCCCGCCGCGCGCCCTCGCCTGGACCGGGGGCGACCTCGCAGACCGCGTGCAGCGACTCATGGATGCCCCTCCAGCCGACATCGCCGCGACCCCCGACGCGACCTTCGCAGACGGAGCGGCGCTCCTCCTCCTCGGCTTGCTCGTCGCTGCGTCCTCGCCGTGGGTCCACCACGAGCTCGAGCACCTGCTCAACCTCTCCTTTTGATCACGTCGATGTCTGCTCGCCCAAGCCTTCGTGCGCCCAGACCTACGACATTGCGTAGTACTGCTCTGGCCCTCGCGCTCGCCTCGACGGTCCTCGCGGCCCCCGCCCCTGCAGAAGAGCCACCCCACCAGCCCCCCACTGCGGAGGCCGATCTCGTCGCTCGCTATCTCGCCTCGCCCGTCATGCGGGCCCGCATTGCGGCCGCCAACGCTCGCACCACTGCCGCCGGCATCGCCGACGTCGACGTCACCAACCCCGAGATCGCCTACCGCCACGAGGACGCCCGAGGAACCGCGGGAGCACGCACCGACGCAGTCGTGGGGACCGTGACCGTGGACCTGGGCTTCGTCGCCGCTGGAGAGCGCCGCGCAGCCAACCAACGCGGAGAGGCAGGCCCGCTCTGGGCGCGCGCCGCGGTCGTCGACGCCGTCTGCGGTCTCCGGCGCGAGGCCGGGGACTCCGTCGCCGCGGACTCTGAGCTGGCCGTGCGCCGTCGAGCCCAGGGCCGCCTCGAGACCCTCGGCGACACCCTCGTTCAGCTCGCCGCCGCGGGGGAGGCATCGGGCTACGACCGCGACCGCACCTTGCTCGCCGTCGCCGCCCACCGCGTCGACCTCGCCGTCGCCGAAGGAGAGGCCCAGGCGCTTCGCTCCACCCTCGCCGCCCGGGTCAGCCAGGACGTCGAGTCCCTCGAGCTCTCGTCTCCCTCGGAGCTCCCCGCCCCCGACCAGCTCGTCGAGACTGCCATCGAATCACATCCTGAGCTCCGGGCTCTCCTCCTCGAACAGAAGGCCGCGCGGACCGCCGAAGCCGCCGCCCGACGAAAGGTCGCCCCGGACCTCACGCTGAGTGGCGGTGCGCGCTTCGATGCCCCCCCCGACCGCGGTCCCGCCACCCCCGGCTTCGAGGTGGGGGCGGCCGTCGAGCTCCCCATCTTCGACACCCACAAGGCCGAGGCGTTTCGAGCCGAAGCGTCGCTCCAGGAGATCGGGGCCACCCTGGCGAGACGACAAGCCGAGGTCGGCGCCGAGGTCCGCAGCGCCTGGACCCGCCTCGCATCTGCGCGACGCCTCGGAGGACTCGAGGCAGACCCCGCTGCCGTGTGGGACGCCGCCCAGGACCGGTTTGTGGGTGGCGAGGCATCCATCGAGGAGCTCCTGCAGACAGCGCGCGACGTGGAAGCCGCCCAGCTCAGCGAGCTTCGGGCGCAGACACTCCGTCGCACTGCATACATCGACCTCTGGTGCGCCGCCGGGACCCACCCCGAAGCCCCCATCTCCGCTGCCATCGAGGAGGCTCTGCGATGAGTCGCTGCTTTGCGATCACCTTGTTTCTCCTCGCCGGCTGCGCGCCCGGCCCCGCCCCTCACGGCCACAGCCACGGCGGCGCCGACCACCACGGCGGAGGCGCCGACCACCACGCCGAAGACGAAGGCGAGAGCATCGCCATCACCCGATGGACTGACAGCCACGAGCTGTTCGTCGAGTTGGACGCCCCCGTCGTGGGAACCGCGTTCGCGTACCACGCCCACGTCACTCGCCTCGCTGACAACCACGCAGCCACCGAGGGCAGCCTCACCCTCCGCTTCGAGCAAGACGGCTTCGCGGTGGAGTCTCACACGGACGAGGCCGTCGCCCGACCGGGAATCTTCGCGCAAGAAGCGGCGGCCCCCAGCAAGGCGGGCACTTACGACCTCGTGGTCACCTACTCGAACGGCCCTGAGCGGGCCGAATGGGCCGGCGGAACGGTGGTCGTCGGGGCGACGGGTCCCGAGCCCCACGAGGCAGATGACGAGGGCGAGATCGGGTTCCTCAAGGAGGGCCAGTGGCAGGTGCCCTTTCGTGTGATGCTCGCGGCCGAGGTCGAGCTCGCCCCCACGGCGAAGATCCCCGCCATGGCCCGCCCGGCTCCCTCGACCACCGCGGTCGTTGCCGCGCCGACGGATGGCTTGCTCGCGTGGTCGAGCTCGCTGCCCGTCGTGGGCCGCAGGGTCACCGCCGGGGAGCGACTGGCGACGCTGATCCCGGCCGGCGCCTCAGAACACTGGACACGCCTCCAGGCAGACGTCGCCACCGCCCGAATTGACCTCGACCTGGCCCACAAAGAGCTGACACGGGTCCGCGACCTCACCACCCGCGAGCTCCTCCCGGCCCGTCGCCTCGCCGAGGCCGAAGCCGCGGTGGAGCGGGCCACCGCGCAAGTCGATGCCAGCGAGCGTCGCGCCTCGGCGCTGAGCAGCGGCAGCACCGGCGCGGTGAGCGTGAAGGCACCCGCCAGCGGCATCATCGTGTCGGTGGGGGCCGGCCACGGCGAAGACGTCCACGCCGGCGCCCCTCTCATCGGGGTGTCGTCGTCCTCGGCCCTCCTCCTGGAAGGACACGTTCACGAGCGATTGGAGGACGAGTTGGCTCCGGGGACGGGCCTCTACGCCCTCCGCGGAGGTTGGGACGAGCCCCGCGATCTCGCCGAGGCAGGCGGGAGGCTGCTCACTGAGCGACTCATCTACGACAAGGACGGCCTCTCCGCCCCCATCTCCGTCCTCGTGGAGTCGGACGTCGGGCTCGCGCCGGGGGACCTCGTCGAGCTCCAGATCGGGGTCGGGGCTCCCTCCTCCGCCCTGGCGGTCCCTCGCAGCGCCATCGTCGAGGTCTCCGGTCAGACCGTGGTCTTCGTCCAGAAGACCGGCGAGTCGTTCACGCGCCGCCGCGTCGTCCTCGGCCGCAGCGATGCCCGGTTCGTCGAGGTCCTCTCCGGCGTCTCCGCCGGCGACATGGTGGTGGTCGAAGGCGGCTTCGACGTGCATGTCGCCTCTCTGAGCGACGGCCTCGAATCACACAGGCACTGACATGTGGAACGCCGTCATTCGCTGGTCCCTCGACAATCGGGTGGCCGTTCTGGGTCTCGCCACATTGCTGCTCGTCATGGGCACATGGACGGCGATGGACCTGCCGGTGGACGTCCTCCCAGACGTGAACGCCCCCACCGTCACCGTGCTCACCGAGACCCACGGGATGGCGCCCGAGGAGGGGGAGCTGCTCGTCACCGTGCCCATCGAGACGGCGCTCAATGGAGTCCCGGGGCTGCGGCGGCTGCGCTCGTCGTCGGGCATCGGCATCTCCATCGTCTGGGCCGAGTTCGAGTGGGACACCGACCCCTACCTGGCGCGCCAGTTGGTGGCCGAGCGACTCCAGATCGCTCAAGGCTCGCTTCCCGCCCATGTGCCACGACCCTCTCTGGCTCCCATGTCCTCGATCATGGGGGAGATCCTCTTCCTCGGAGTCTCCGGGGACGCACACCCAATGGACATCCGGGACTTCGCCGACTGGGAGCTCCGGCGCCGGCTGCTCGGTATCTCGGGCGTCGCTCAGGTCACGCCCATCGGCGGCGAGCTCCGCCAGGTCCAGATCGTCCTCGACCCGTCCGCCATGGAGCGGGCGTCCATCGGACACCACCAGATCCTGGCGGCCCTCCAGGGCGCAGCCGAGAATGCCCCTGGCGGGTTCATCACCTCGGGCTACAGCGAGTACCTGGTTCGCGGCCTGGGCCGGGCACAGACGCTGGACGAGCTGGGGTTGATCGCCGTGGGACGCGCAGGCGACGCGCCCGTCTTCCTCCATCAGCTCGCTGAGATCCGCATGGGAGCAGCCCTCTCCCGCGGGGTGGGTTCCGTCAACGCAGAGCCCGCGGTCGTCCTCGCGGTCACCAAGCAGCCCGAAGCCAACACCCTCGACCTCACCTCCCGCATCGACACTGCGCTCGATGAGGTGGAGCGGTCCATGCCTGCCGGGATGACCCTGCATCGCGACGGTTTCCGGCAATCCCGCTTCATCGAGACCGCTGTGACCAACGTCTCGCGCCACCTGGGCGAGTCGGCGGTGCTCATCATCGTCTTGCTCACGCTGTTCCTCGCGAACTGGCGCACGACGGTCATCTCCCTGGTCGCGCTGCCTCTCTCTCTCCTCGCCGGCGCCCTCACCCTCGCCGCGCTGGGGACCGGATTCAACACCATGACCCTCGGGGGTCTGGCCATCGCCATCGGCGCGTTGGTGGACGACGCGATCATCGACGTGGAGAACGTGTACCGGCGCCTCCGACTACGAGCTGGGCTGCCGGAGGAGGAGAGGCCACCCCTGCTCGACACGGTGTACGAGGCCTCGGTCGAGATCCGCGGCTCCATCGTCTACGCCACCGCCATCATCGTCGTGGTCTTCGCGCCGCTCTTCTTCTTCAGCGGCCTCGAAGGTCGACTGCTCCAGCCCCTGGGCACCGCCTACGTCGCGAGCCTCGTCGCCTCCCTCGTCGTCGCCGTGACGGTGACTCCAGCCCTGTGCAGCGTGCTCCTCCGCTCGGTCCCACCGGCCTCCGAAGAGTCGGATTCACCCCTGGTTCGCCTCCTCAAGAAGGTCTACAGCCCGACCCTTCGCTTCGCCCTCGGCTCTCCCCGCGCGGTCCTGGCCGTGTCCCTCATCGGTGCCGTCGCGGCGGGAGTCACCCTCGGCAACTTCGGCCGAAGCTTCCTGCCCACCTTCAACGAGGGTGCCTTCACGGTCGCCGCGGCCACGGCGCCCGGCACGCCCCTCGCGCAATCGGATGCCATGGTGGCCCGCCTCGAACGTGCGGTGGTGGCCCTCCCCATCGTGCAGTCCGTCACGAGACGCACAGGCCGAGCCGAGAAGGACGAGCACGCCCAGGACGTCCAGTTCAGTGAGCTGGAGGTGACCATCCGCCCCGGGGTCGACCGAGCCGACGCCGCGGAGGCCCTACGAAAGGCTTCGGCCGTGCCCGGCGTGGTGGTCGCGGTGGGGCAACCCATCGGGCACCGCATCGAGCACATGCTGTCGGGGGTGAAGACATCGCTGGCCTTGAAGGTCTTCGGTGAAGACCTGGGAGACCTTCGCCGCGCGGCTGCCGAGGTGGAGGCCGCCATCTCTGGCATCGATGGACTCGTGGACCTGTCGGTGGAGCAGCAACAGGAGGTCCCCCAGGTGGTGGTGCGGCCTCGCTACTCGCCGTTGGCGTTGCTCGGGCTCACCCCCGGCGAGGTAGCCGAGTGGGTGGAGACGGCGCTGGTGGGCCAGGTGGTCGGCTCCTGGTGGCGCGACGGTCGAGCCCACGACATGGTCGTGCGCTACCCCGACGAGGTCCGCGGCAGCATCGAGGCCCTCGCATCGGCCCCCATCGACGCAGACGGCGAGCGCTTCGTCTCCCTGTCCCAGGTGGCGACCGTGCAGCGCACCCTTGGGCCGAACCTCATCCAGCGCGAGAATGCCAAGCGCCGCATCGTGGTGATGGCCAACGTGGAAGGCCGCGACATCCGCGGAGTCGTCGACGAGATTCGAGCCGCGCTGCCCACCGATCTGCCCGAAGGTACCTACGTCGTCGTCGGTGGCCAGGCGGAGAGCGAGGCGAAGGCCACCCGCACCATCGTGACGCTCTCGGCGGTGGCCATCGTGGCCATGCTGGGACTGCTCTGGGTCGCCCTCGGCTCCGGGCGCGACGCCATCCTCGTGATGAGCAACCTCCCGCTGGCGCTCATCGGTGGAGTCCTCGTGGTGACCGCCGGCGGTGGCGTGCTGTCCGTAGCATCGCTCGTGGGCTTCATCACGCTGTTCGGCATCGCCACGCGAAACGGGATCCTGTTGGTCACCCACTACCACCACCTCATCCAGAAGGAGGGGGCCTCCCTCGCCGAGGCCGTGGAGCGAGGCAGCGAGGAGCGACTCGTGCCGGTGCTGATGACCGCCCTGGGGACGGCCCTTGCCCTCACCCCCATCGCCCTCGCCGCGGGGGAGCCCGGGAACGAGATCCAGGCACCCATGGCCGCCGTCATTCTGGGCGGCCTTGCCTCGTCGACCCTGCTCGTCCTGCTCGTCCTGCCTGTCCTCTACATCCGCTACGGTCGGCCCAACTCCTCGGAGACGCCCTCATGAGACTCAGCTTCGCCCTCACCGCCCTTCTGCTCACCGCCGGCTGTGGAGCCGACTCCGGACATGGCCACGAGCACGGAGACCACGGGCACGGAGACCATCACGGGTCGGAGGCCGCCGAGGCGCCAGCCACTCCCGCCGAGAAGGCAGCAGAGGCGAAGAGCGCTCCCGCCGAAAAGGCAGCAGAGGCGAAGAGCGCTCCCCTCGCTGGGACCCAGACGGCGGTCGATGTTCCTCTGGGCGCCTGGACTGGGCGCCTGGTCGCCTCGACGACCGGCCTCGACCTCTCCATCTCGAACAGCGACGGCACCCCGATGATCCCTACCGGAGAGGTGCGAGTCGTGCTGACTGGCGTCGGAGAGGAAGCCCAGCGGATCGTCCTCCTCCCGGACGGAGCGAGTTGGAAGGCCCCTGCGAGCGTCACCGGGGCGGCCGGCTACACCGCCGTTGTCAGCATGGAGGTGGGCGGTCACACGGAGTCGGGCCGCGCAACCTGGGGGGACGTGCCACCTCCCAAGACCGCTCCTGCGAAGGATGACCATGCGCATGCAAAGGATGACCATGCGCATGGGGACGCAGGCCACAACCACTAGAACGCTGCTGCCGCGAGGGCGTCGAGCACCTGTGGAGGGCCAGAGCCCGCGGTTCAGCCAGCTCCGCCGTCGTCGCCAGGGCCGCCGCAAGGGCCGCGGATTCCTGACGCCGACGATCTTCGGCCACCCAGGCGGCATATAGCGGGGGACTTGAGCCTCAAGTACCCCCTCATGGTCCGGAGCCCGCCGATCTTCAGCCACCCAGGCGGCATATAGCGGGGGACTTGAGCCTCAAGTACCCCCTCATGGTCCGGACGGCGACGATGCGCAGCCACCCAGGCGGCATATAGCGGGGGACTTGAGCCTCAAGTCCCCACCCATGTTCCGGAGCCCGGCGATCCGCGCCCGCGCCCCGCTCAGCCCAGCAGAGGTTCAGCTAGCTCCGCCGCCAGCAGCACCACCGCCGGCGTCACCGAACCCGCCGCGGACCTCGTCGCAGTTGTCCACGTCGGAGACACGCTCGGCCGAGACCTTGGCGTCGACCTCGAATCCGCCGCCTCCGCCACCGAACTGCATCTCCCAGAAGATGTAGAGCGTGTTGTCTTCCTCAGGGTCGACCGCCCCTGACGTCTCGTAGCTCTGTCCGCCGCCGAATCCCTCGGTCCCGGCCTCGCCGCCGTTCAGCTCTCCCGCGGCGTCGAGGGTCCCGGTCAGGTCGTATTCCGCCTGGTTCCCGCCGCCGCATGCCGCAACTCCGTTCATCTCCCCCTCCGCGTCGACTTCGAGGCAAGCCTCGCCGGCGCAGAGTTCCTCCCCGTTACCGCGCAGGATGATCATTTCCCCGACCCAGACGCCGGCCCACGACACGGCGGTGGCGTCGTCGTCGTCGCCCACCGCGTCGTCGTCGTCGCCCATCGCGTCGTCGTCGTCACCGATGACGAGGTTTCCGGTGGGGCCAGAGGTGCATGCCATGCCCAAGACGGCGGCGAGCAGCCAGGGAGTTGCTTTGGCGAGGGAGTTCATGTGCGGTCCGCGAGTCAGCGTCGAACCGGTTCGATCTGACGATGCGACGAGCAAGGTACCGCAGCCCGCAGAGGGAGCGGATCTGCAGTCGGTGCTCTACGTTCCCGCCATGACCGACACCGCCCCCCGCAAGAAGCTCTTCATCCTCGCCAAAGGCGACGCCTTCGAGCAACTCCACACCATGGTGGGCCTCGTGGCGACCGCCGCATCCATGGGATGGGAAGCGCACGTCTTCCTCACGTACGGAGCGCTGTACCGGTTCGCCCACGGAGACATGGCCGAGGCGGAGGTCACCTTCCGCACCCCCGAGGTGAAGAAGGCCTACGAGAAGGGCGTCGACAACGGGAAGATCCCCGACCTCGACGAACTGATGGAGGAGGCCCGGGAGCTCGGCGGCGACCGCATTCGCCTCTACGGCTGCACGACATCGGTGAAGCTGCTCCACCTCGAGCCGAAGCTGCTCGAGGGAGTCGACACCCTGCTCGCCCACGCCAGCTTCCTGCACATGGTCGGCGAGGGGCACCTGGTGGTGACCTGAACGACTGACGGGGAGACCGTCTCCAATCTCCCCACCAGGGTTGAGGTGAACTGCAGAGCGCCCCGGCTGCTCAACGAATGTGCGCCTCGATCACGGCCGCGAGCTCCGCAGCCCTCTGCGAGCCGATGAGTACGCGCTTGTCGTTGGTCAGCGTCAGCTGCACGCCTTCTGTGCCGTACACGTTGTAGGCCTTGCCGCTCGGGCCCCAGCGAAGGCCCCAACCCCCGTACTCCATGATGGGGCGGTAGGTGCGGACCTCGGCGCGGGCGATCTCCGACCACGCGTAGGTGCGACCCGGGAACGGGCGCAGGTTCACGCGGACTCCATCGGAGGCGACCTCGGTGACGATGCCCATGCCCCCGACCAGGAACGAGACGAGCACGATGCCGGCCGCGGTCCAGAAGAGGACGAGCATGCTCGCGTCTTCGGCCACCGTCGCGTAGGAGACGACTCCCAAGCTGAAGAGCGCGCTGAGGCCGAGCACGAGTCGCACGATGCCGTTCTGCAGGAAGACCTGGGTCTCCTGGAAGAGGCTCGTGGTGCCGAGTGAAGAAGGGGTCATGGTGCGGGCGATCATCATCGCCTCCTCTCTGCCTATCAGTACGGGCATCGACGGCGCGCATTCCCGAAATACGTCACAACACCCCCCGCATTGTCTATGGGGCCCTGGTTGTGACGCTCCGCCAAAGGCCCTTGGCGCCGGGGCCGCCCTGATGGATTCTCCCCCAGAGGAGTCCTGCCATGTCTGCTACGTCCTTGCGCCTCGCCTGCGCCCTCGCCCTGTTCGGCCTCGTCGGCTGTCCCGAGAACACCACCGACATTGATGGTGACGGCGTGCCGGCCGGCGACCTCGACTGCAACGACCTCGACCCGACGGTGAACTACCTCGCGCCGGAGCTCTGCGACGGCATCGACAACGACTGTGACGGGGAGATCGACGAGGGCGCCGCCCCCGTGGACGGCGAGTGGTACCACGACAACGACGGCGACGGCTTCGGCTGCGACCTGGTCGAGGAGCCCGGCTGCGACCCCGCCGCGGACGGCTACATCCAGGACAACACGGACTGCGACGACACGGACCCCGCCACGTTCCCCGGCGCCCCCGACACCTGCAACGGCGACGGCGTCGACAACGACTGCGACGGCGACGTCGATGAAGACGCGGACGCGGACGCGGACGGCGTCGACTCCTCGGCCTGCGGCGGGACCGACTGCGACGACACAGACCCCACGGTGCTCCCCGGGGCGGACGAACTCTGCGACGGCATCGACAACGACTGCGACGGCGCCCTCTCCACCGAAGATGACGAAGACGACACCGACGAGGACGGCTTCCTCGGGTGCCTGGACGACTGCGACGACGACGCACCCCTCGTGTTCCCCGGCGCCAAGGAGGTCTGCGACACCATCGACCAGGACTGCGACGAGATCGTCGACGACAACATCGACGGCGACGGCGACGGCTTCACCGACTGCGCCACCTCCGGTGGGGCCCTCGACATCGTCGTCGTCGTCGACAACAGCGGCTCCATGGAGGACAACCAGACCCAGCTCGTGGCGCAGGTGGGCACCCTCTTCGACAACCTCGTCGCCGAGGCCCTCGACTACCGGATGATCATCGTCACGACGGACGACCCCACCGCCCGGGGCGGGGTCATCTCCGCCGGGCCCGGTGCCCGAGGCGTCTTCATCGCCAACGCGACTCCAGGGACCATGGGGTCCGGGACCGAGAAGCCCTTCGAGAACGCTCTCGGCGGCGCCCTCGGCACGACCGACTTCCTTCGTGAGGGGGCCAGCAAGGCCATCCTCATCGTGAGCGACGAGGACGATCAGTCCAGCTTCGGCATCCCCGGCGGCGTCGACACGCTGCTCGGTCTGGTGGGCGGCATCGACGCGTTCATCAAGGTCAGCGGGATCACGGGCGGCCCGGCCGGATGCAGCGATCCTCCCGCGTCCGCGGTGCCGTCCATCCGCACCAACGCCTTCATCGACGCCACGGGCGGCTCCTGGGCTTCGATCTGCGGCGCCGACTGGTTCGTGGAGCTCGGCTTCGACCTGCTCCCCGAGACCGGCATCGACTGTGACGACGAGGACCCCGCCACGTTCCCCGGCGCGGACGAGATCTGCGACGGCATCGACAACGACTGCGACGGCACCAACGACGAAGACGGCGACGGCGACGGCGTCGATCCCTGCGACGGCACCCCAGACTGCGACGAAGACGACCCCCTCACGTTTCCCGGTGCCCCAGAGATCTGCGACAGCATCGACAACGACTGCGACGGCGCACTGAACCCCGATGAGATCGATGGTGACCTCGACGGTGTCCTGATCTGCGATGGGGACTGTGACGACAGCGACGACACCGTCTTCCCGGGCGCGGCGGAGATCTGCGGGGACAGCATCGATCAGAACTGCAACGGCGACGACGGGACCGGCGCGGACCTCCTCGACACCGACGGGGACCTCTTCACCCCATGCGAGGGAGACTGCGACGACGGCAGTGTCGTGAACCGGCCCTTCGCCCAGGAAGACCCACTGGACGGCATCGACAACGACTGCGACGGCCTCGTCGACGGAGAAGACCAGAGCCTCCCCTACACGTTCTCCTCGACGGCGGGTCTCACGCAGTTCTTCGGTCTCGAGAACATCGACTTCTGTGGTCAGACCCACAACAGCGTCACCGTGAACCGTTTCGGCGTGCTCACCGTCGGCACATCCACGACCGCGTCCAACGACTCCAGCCCCACCGCCGCCGAGTTCGGCCAGTACGCGCCTGCCCTCGCGCCGGGTTGGGAGGCGCCCCCCGTCGACGTCACGGTGGAGGTCGAGGTAGCTCGCGAGCCCGAGAGGTTCAGCGCCTTCTACACCTGGATCGGACCTCAGGGAGAAGCGGTGGCGTCCTTTGAGGCCCACATCGAGTACCCCGGCACGTTCATGGTCTTCGTGCCTCAGAAGACAGGCGGTGACGGCATCCTCGGCTTCTCGTGCGGAGGCGACATCCCCGTCGAACTGGCCCCCAACTACGCCAAGGGAGGCATCAGCCCTCTCAGCACGGGGATCAGCGAGTTCTCGGTGTACGAGGGAGGCATGACGCCCGGCCGCTACCTCTGGGAGTAGGCCCGCCCGCCGAGTCCGCGCAGGAACCCGGCTCTACTCGCTCGTACTGACGAGCACCGCCAGGGTCGCGGCGAGGGCTTCTCCTTCGCCCTCTTCGTAGCCGACGTGGTGGCCGATGACCTCGCCGTCCTTGCCGATGATGAACATGGCGGGGATGCCGCGCACGCTGAAAGCGTCGGCGCCCTTGCCCTGAACGAGCCCGACCTCCACCGGCATCGTCAGGTCCGCCCAGAAGTCCTCGATCTCTCCCATGGAGTCATCGACGGACGCCATCACGAACGTCACAGGCTCGTCCTCGAAGGCGAGGCTCAGGGCCTCGAACATCGGCAGGGCCTTGCGGCAAGGGCCACACCAGGTCGCCCAGAAGTCCAACACCACGATCTCGCCGCGGAGGGACTCGAGGTCGAGCTCCCCGCCGTCGCCGATGCGCTTGATGGTGAGGTTGGGCGCAATCTCGCCCATGAGCTCGTGGTCGGACTCGGAGCCGAACCCGTGCACGTCGCGAGACCCTGGGCGGGGAGAGGCATCCACGTCTACCTCGGGGTTGGGGACGCTGCCCCCCGAGCGCCCGCCCTTGTTGCCGAGCTCATCGAGGATCTGCCGGTGCGTCTCCCGCACCAGTGCCTCGAGGCCGCCATCCACGATGCGAGACTTCCCGTATAGGTGCGAGGCGAGCTTGCGGACCTCTTCCTCGTCCTCGGTACCCATCGCCAGTGCCCGCAGGAGGTGCTGGAAAGCGCCCTCGTCCTGCCCCATGGCGTAGCGGGCGCGACCCAGGTGGCCCTGAACGGTCCCATCGATAGTGAGGCTCGCGGCGAGCTGAAGGTCCGCGACGGCTTCCTGGTAGCGACCGAGTTGGTAGAGCAGCCATCCGCGCGTGTCGGTGTATGCACCGACGGACTGCCCGACCGCGTCCGACCACTCCCCGTAGTGCGAGCCCGGCTCGATCTGAATGGGGTCGAACTCCCGCCCGAGCAGCAGCTCCAGGGACCGATTCGACACCTCGAGGGCCTCGGCGAGGTCGACCTTGTCGATGGCCGACATGTAGGCCCACTCGTTCATGAGGCCCGGCTCCTCGGGCATGAGGTCCATCGCCTTGCGCAGGGCAGCGCGGCTCTCGTCGCTCTTCTCGGGCCCGGCATCCCGCAGGGCGCCGGCCATCAACCGCCAGTACTGGGCCCGAACCCGCGCCGACTCCGGGAGCTCCGCCTCATGGGCGCCGAGCGCCAGCAGCTGCACCTTGAGGTCCTCGTTCGCCTCGACGATGGTGAGCAATCGCTCGACGGCCTTGAGCTCCTCGGCAGTCCACTCCCCGCCATCGAGAGGAGGCAGGTACGGATTGCGTCGTAGGGGCGGCGCCCAGGTCGGGTCGGCGGCGAGCAGCTTCTCGATGCGCACCATCTCTTCGTCGTTGACGTTCGCGTGGAACTCGCGCAGGGCCTCGAGCACGACGGGGTCGCCCTTCGCCGCCTTCTCGATCTGCTCCGCCCGCTCCAGCACAGTGGCGCGCTCCTCGGGGGTGGCTACGCGCTCGTCGTCGGGGCCGCCCGGGAAGAGCGCCTTGCAGTGCCCGATGCGCCAGGGAGCCAGGTCGATGAGCTCGAGACACTGCTGGGTCGCCAGCGTCGTCTCCTTCTGGGAGACCAGCAGCACGATCAGGTCACCCCGTGCGGAGAGGTTGAGGTCATCCGCCTCGACGGCCTTCTTCAGGCGCTCGTGGACCTGCGGGAACCGCTGCCGGACCTGCTCCACCTCCGAGTACACGAGATGCGCGTAGCTCGAGGCTTCCTCGCTCACTTCGGCGGCGGCCAGCGAGCGCTCGATGTCCTTGATGCGCCTCGCTCCACGTGCCACGCCGGAGCCATCCATGGACTCCTCAGCGAGATACCGAGGAGTGGTCAGCGCCGCCGTCAGGGTCGCGGCGGCGTGCAGCACCATGCGCTTCGGGTCCTCAGGCTCCATGTTGAGGTAGTAGCGATACTCCGCTTCGACGAGCCCTCCGTTGCGACGGACCACCGCCGCCATCTCCTGATAGAGCAGGTGGGCGGGCACGAGGTCGGGCTGGCGCTCGAGGAGCTCCTGAACCTCGGCGAAGGCATCGGCGAGCTGACCCCGGTCACGTAGGTGCATCGCGTGCATCAACTCGCGGTCGGCGCTCAGGACAGCCTTGTCATCCCTGGAGAGGCGTCGCTTCCCCGCCTCGGCGGGAGTGCTCAAGAGCAGGGCGGCGGCGCAGGCCCCCAGGAGGACGATCGAACGGTTCATGAACTTCCTGTCTCGTCAGAGCAGCCAATGCTTCGCGCCGGCCACAGCAACGTCGCGTGATCCTAAGACCCCAAACCCGGACCTGCGAGTCCAGGTCGTTCAGGACGTCAGCCCAGCGACAAAGTTCCCGACGGCCTCTTCGACCTGCCCGGGAGCGACCTGCAGGGTACGCACGTGCTCTGCGCCCGCCACCTCCAGGGAACACCATCGTCCGAAGCTGAGCGGCCGCAGCGACCGGAACCAGGTGCGGCTCCAGTCCAGCGTGATGACGTCGTCCTTGTCGCCGTGGATCCAGAGCAGCGGGACCCGCGTCAACTTCAGGAGGGCCCACCACAGGTTGGGTGGGTACTTGTGGGGCTCGGTGCCCGGCAGGATGCGCGCCGCCAGGAGAAGCCGCGCGAGGGTGTCGCCCTTGTTCCGGCCGAGGAGGTTCCCCGAGAGTCCCCACGCCGCCGTGCTCATGTCTGGCGCGGGACCCGAGTCCAGGACCACACCCACGAGCTCGTCGGGCCAGTCATGCCCCAGCGCCATCGCCAACACCGCCGCTCCTTGGGACTGGCCGAAGCCCAGCAACCGCCTTGCTCCGCGGCGTCTCGCCTCGGCGATGGCGGCTCGTGCGTCCTGGCGTCGCTTCATGAAGGAGCCGCGGCCGGGGGGGGACGAGTCCGAGGCTGCGTGGCCGCGCGCATCGAAGCTGATGGAAGGGATGCCAAGGCGGTGGAAGAAGTGGATCCAGGACAGCAGCGTCGCCTTTTGCCCGCCGTAGTGGTGATGCATCACGACGACGAGTCCATCATCGGGACGGTCTGCCTCGGCGACGGGGTCGGGATGCACCCACCAGGCGTCGAGCCGCACCCCATCCTCGGCGAAGAGATCGAAGGCCTCGTAGTCCATCTTGAGACGGCGACTCGGGTCGATCCTGCGCGCTGTCTTGCCTCGGCGCACGTGCTTCGCGATGCCGTCCGAGCCCAGATCCCAGGCCTCCCGCGGGCGCTGGGGCACCCACTTCGGGGCGCGCGAGGGGGTGCCTCTATCGGGCACGGTCCCAGTCCTCGTCTGGCCAGACGGCGACGGCGGCGTCCTTCATGCCACCCCGCCACATGCTGCGGCCCATCCCGTTGGTGTTGATGGCCCATCCGAGTCCGCCTCGGGGGCCCACGGCGATGACGCCACCCTGGTTCGGGCCGAAGTGTTTCTCCAGTAGCTCGACCGCCTCTTGGCAGGCCCGCTCGGGATCCCCGTGGGACTCGATGCGGTCGATGACGTGCTTGCAGATCATCACGCGCATCAGGGACTCGCCGGTGCCCGTGGCCACCGAGGCGCCCGCCGCGTCGACAGCCCAGAACCCGGCTCCCGGCAGGGGGGAGTCTCCCACTCGACCAGGCATCTTCAGCCAAATTCCGCCGGTGGACACGGCGGCGGCCACGCCACCGGCGCTGTCGAAGGCGACGGCACCGACGGTGTCGTGGTCGTCTCCCACTGGGTCGTGACGGACCTCGTCCTCCTGGTCCCCGAGGACCCCGCCGAGCTCCGCGAGACCCTGCTCGAGGGTCTTCCCCGCCGCACGGGCCTTCAGTCGCGCACGCTTGCCCTCCCACTCCGCGAGGCGAGACGGGGGAGGGAAGTTCTCGCGGAGCGCAAAGCCCTGCTCGCGAGCAAAGGCCAGAGCGCCGTCAGCGGCGAGCATGCAGTGGGGGGTGCGATCCATGACCGCCCTGGAGAGTTCGACGGGGTTGGCCACTGACGTGATGCTCGCCACGGCGCCGATGCCTCGGTCCGAGCCCCGCATCACTGCTGCGTCCATCTCCACGGTCCCTGCGCTGGTCAGGCAGGAGCCGAGCCCGGCGTTGAAGGTGCCGCCGTTCTCCATGTCGACCACCGCGGCGATGGCGGCGTCCATTGCGCTGCCGCCTGCCTCGAGGATGGCGCGGCCAGCGGAGGCCGCAGACCGGAGGCCATCCCGATAGCGGGTTTCACGCTCGGGGGTCATCCCGCGCATCGCGCCGGCGCCGCCATGGACGAGGACAGAGGGAGTCTTCACGGCGCGGACTGTAGCCCGCCGGTCCGCTCAGCTTCTGGGAAGGGCGCCGCGGCGGCTCTCTTCGCCGCTCAGTCGCACCACGCGGGCAGCTCGGTGGGGAGCCCGTTGGCCCAGGGACTGAGGTCGCCTCGGTCGTGGTCGGCAAAGAAGCGGCTGATCATGTCGACGGCTTCGGCGGGGGGCAGATGACCCCCTCCGTGGTCGCACGCAACGGTGAAGTGTCCATCCTCGTCGAGCATGTCGAGGAACTCCAGGCTGGCGCCGTGGAAGTCGTAGCCTCCGTATGTGTCCGAGGGTCCACCCCAGCTCACGAGCACGGGGAGGTTGGTGTCGGGAGCGCGGTAGCTCGCCGCGAAGGCTCCGCCGGAGAAGGGGGCCGTGGCAGCCAGGTCGGCTGCGCGGTGCATGGTGAGGAAGGTGGTCATCAGTCCCCCCGCGCTCATGCCAGTGGAGTAGATCCGGTCTGCGTCGACCCCGTACTCCTCCCACAAGCAGGGAAGCACTGCGTCGAAGAGGGCGAGGTCGACATTGCCAGCCCCAGCGCTGTTGAAGTCCCACTCGAACTGGAGCCCCGAGCTCTCGGGCGCGACGATGATGTAGCCCTCGTCGGCGAGGGAGCGCACCCCCATCCAATCCAGGGTCTGCGAGGCAGTGCCCCCGAGCCAGTGCCACGCGAAGACCACCGGAGCACCCTCGGGATCGTCCGGCAGCTCAATCTCCAGGGTGCGCGAGGTCGACCCCACGCTCATCGTCATGGTGCCCGTCTGGAACGAGGTGCAGTCCACTGCCTCCCCAAAGGGGTTTCCCTCGTCCGTAGCGTCGTCGTCGTCCGTAGCGTCGTCGTCGTCCGTAGCGTCGTCGTCGTTAGCCGCGTCGTCGTCGTTCGCCGCGTCGTCGTCGTCGGAGCCCCCGCGGGTTCCTGACAAGGGCTGGCAGCCGACAGCGAGGGTGAGCAGGGTCAAGAGCGGCAAGGTCCAAAGGCGCATGAGCAAGTCTCCATTTGCTCTGCAAGGTGCCCGGTCAAATCTGCACGGTCAACGCACGGATATGCGCCCTACCCGTACGAAATCGATACACTCAGGTCATGTCCCTCGATGTCTACGAAGCGTTCGTTCAGGTGGTCGAGCAGGGCTCCGTGTCTGCGGCCGCCCGGGTCCTCGGCGTGCCACGCCCCACGGTCAGCCGGCGAGTCGCGCGACTCGAGGAACGTCTCGGGGAGCGTCTCGTGCGCCGGGGAGCTCGGGAGGTCACGGTGACCCGTGTGGGGAGAACGCTGTACCAGCGCATCCGTGGGCCCATGGACAAGCTGGCGGCGGCAGAGCGCGAGGTGTTGGACCGATCGGACGCCCCCCGCGGGCTCTTGCGGGTCGCCGTGCCTCCTGCTCTTACCCACTCCCTCACGCCGCTGTGGGCTCGACTCATGGACAGCTACCCGGAGGTCGAGCTCGAGGTGCTGTCCGAGACTCGCTTCGTCGAGCTGACGGACGAGGGCTTCGATGTGGCCCTTCGTGGCGGGAGGTCGTCCAATCCCGACCTCGTGCAGCGCAAGCTCATGACGACCCGGGCGGGGCTCTGGGCGGCGCCGAGCTACCTGGCGCGGTTCGGCACTCCGAGACACGTCCAAGACCTGGCGAGTCACCGGCTTCTGCGCGGATACACGAGTCGCAACGAGCCTCAGAAGCGCTGGCCCCTGGTGGACGGCGGCTCATTCGCCGTCAGCGGCCCGTTCTCGAGCAACGACACGACCCAGCTTCGCGGCGCCTGCGCTGATGGTCTGGGCATCGCGCTGCTTTCGGAGATCCCGCCGCTGCATCCGTCGCTGGTGTCGCTGCTCCCGGAGGTCGGGCTGACGCTGCACCTGCACGTCATCTACCCCGAACGTGCGCTGTTGCCACCACGGGTGAGGGCCTTCATCGACCTCGCCGTGCCCTTCTTCCAGGGATGGCAGACCCCACGAACTTGAGCGGGTCCCCCGAGGGCCTGCGCTGACGCTCCAACGTGCGCGGCATCCACGCCGTGCTGAGGGTCACGACTTCTTGAGCAGGTCGCTGAGGATCGCGGCCGCATCGGCCTCGACGTCGTCGAGCACAAAGACCGGGGAGCCGGTGCCGGCGCTCGGTGGCGGCACGGTGTGGGCTGGAGCGTCGGACCGGGAGAGGGCGCGGTCCAGCGCGGAGCGAGCGGGGGAGCCCTTGCGGCGCAGGGGGCTCAGCTCAGGGAGGGGGATCCCGTCGGAGGCGGGTGCTTCTTCCGCAGGCTGGGCGCTCTTGCCGGGGGCCTTGCGGCTGGGGATGTGGAAGCTCGATCGGCCATGCAGCCACCGTGAGTAGCGCTCGCGGGTGTAGCTCCCCGCCTCGGAGCCAGTCTCCATGACGGACTCGATCCTCTGGAGCTTGCCGCTGCGGATCACGTTCCGGGCTGCGTCGCTCGCCCGGAGGATGGAGCATTCCGGAACACGAATCCCCAGGTCAGAGCGGAGGGTGAGGTGCTGGCAGACCACCGCCTGGAGCGAGCCCGCGAGTTGGGCGCGCACGCCGTCCTGGGCATCGGCCGGGAAGGCGCTGATGATGCGGTGCAGGGCCTCGCTGACGGTGGCGCTGTGCACAGTGGTGAACACGAGGTGGCCCGTCTCGGCCGCGTCCAGGGTGAGGCGCATCGTCTCGGGCCGGCGCATCTCCCCCACCACGATGACGTCGGGGTCTTCACGCAGCGCATCGAGGAGACCCTGCTCGTAGCTCGGAGTGTCGGCGCCCACCTCCCGCTGGCGAATGAACGCGCGACTGGGGCGATACCAATGCTCGACGGGCTCCTCGAGGGTGAGGACATGGGCCGAACGGCTGGTGTTCAACTCTTGGACGAGGGCCGCGATGGTGGAGGACTTGCCCGAGCCCGTGGGACCGCTGACGAGGACCAGCCCGTGGGGCAGAGACGCGAGCTCGGCGAGGGATGGGTGGAGGTTCAACTGCTCCAGCGTTGCGACGCCGGGGCGCAGAAGGCGCACCGCGAGACCCACTCCGCGGCGGGACTGAAGGACGTTGATGCGGCAGCGCACGCCGGCGAGGGCTCGGGAGAGATCGAGAGATCGGTCCGCGAGGAAGCGCTCCCACAACGCGTCGCCGGCAACCTGGCGTGCCATGGCGCGGGTGTCCTTCGGGGCCAGGGGTCCGGGCTGCACGGTCAGGCGTCCGTCGATGCGGAACGCGGGGGGGAGACCGGGCTCGATGTGCAGGTCACTCGCGCCGGCGGCATAGGCCGCCTCGACGAGAGAGGTGAGCGCGCTCATGGGATGCTCCTCGGCCTGGATCCGTGGGAGATGCCGTCTCCCAGTGTCAGGCTAGCGGCCTGATGACCCCCGGCCACCGCCACCTGTTCCGCGCCCCCCACCGCCACGTCCGCGACCGCCGCCGCCGCCTGGACCGCGACCTCCGCCA
>JAGSHC010000157.1 GCA_023954745.1 Deltaproteobacteria bacterium
AATAGGCCGCTGCGGGCCCTTCCCGCGGCCACCCCTCCGGAACATGCGCCCCACTTGAGGCTCAAGTACCCCGCAATAGGCCGCTGCGGGCCCTTCCCGCGGCCACCCTCCGGAACATGCGCCCCACTTGAGGCTCAAGTACCCCGCTGTGTGCCGCCCCCACTCGGACCTGGATCAAAGGCCTTGCAACCTCGTTCGCCTGGGCCCACCATTAAATTGGTTGGTCGCCCAACCAATTTGGCTATCGAGGAAGAACAATGGCCCGTAAGAGCAACACAGAAGCCCGACGCACCCAAATAGTGAATGCACTTCACTCCCTCCTGGGGGAGCGTGGCTACGACGGGTCGTCTATCCAGGTCATCGCGCACCGCGCGGGGCTCGCGCCCGGCCTGGTGCACTACCACTTCGCGAACAAGGAGGAGATTCTCCTCGCTGTCGTGGAGCACCTCGCCAACCAACTCGACGCCCGGATGAGGGACCTGGGCGCCGCGCCAACACCCGCCGCTCCCCCCAACCGCTCCGCCCCCTCGGAAGCATGGCGTGCGTTGGACGCGTGGATCGATGCGCACCTCGCCCTCGGCGCCGGCGCGCGCCTGGAGTCCGTCGCCGCCTGGGTGGCCATCGGCGCCGAGGCCCTGCGCAAGCCTGCCGTCCGCGACGCCTACGAGGCTGCGGTGTCCGCGGACCTCGAACGAGGCACCCTCCTCGTGGCGGCGGTGCTCCGCGCCCAGAGCCTCCCCGACTCCGTCGCCCGCTCCCACACAGTGGGCCTCCTCGCCGCCATCGAAGGCTGCTATCGCCTCGCGGCCGCCGCCCCCAACGTCACCCCGACCGGGTTCGCCGCCCCCACCGTGCGCGCCATGGCCCGTGGACTCCTCGGGGGCCCCGCATGACCCAAGACAGCTCCGGCCTCTCCACCCCGACCAAGCTCCTCCTCCTCGGCTCGCTCTACCTCGCCCAAGGGCTCCCCTATGGGTTCTTCACCCAGGCGCTCCCGGTGGTCCTGAGGGAGCTGGGCACCTCCCTCGGCGACATCGGCCTCGCCTCGCTCCTCGCCCTCCCCTGGGCCTTGAAGTTTCTCTGGGCGCCCATCGTCGACCGCACCGGCCACCGACGCACCTGGATTCTCGCTCTCCAGGCCGCGGCCACAGCCCTCGCGCTGCTGTTGGCGCTCGCCAACCCCACGGGCCATGCAGGCCTGCGGGTGATGCTGGCGGCGGTCCTGCTCACCAACCTCGTGGCCGCCACGCAAGACATCGCCACCGATGGCCTCGCTGTCACCCTGCTCCGCCGGGAGGAGCGCGGGCTCGGCAACGGTATCCAGGTGGGGGGCTATCGCGTCGGAATGATCCTCGGAGGAGGACTCCTCCTCGTGCTCTTCGACCAGGCGGGCTGGACCGTCACGTTCGTCACCATGGCCGCGCTGATCGCGGTCTCGTCGGTCCCACTCCTCCGGCTGCCATCCATCGGAGGTCCCGGCGAGAGGTCTGAAGGGGACACTGCAGCGTCAGACACGGCGCCGCCAGACGACGCCGAGCCTCCTGCCGCCGCCCTTCACCAATCCAACCCCTGGTCCTGGGTGCGGAGGCCCGGGGCCCTTGCTTGGACCGCCGTGTTGATCGCGTTCAAGGCGGGCGACTACCTCGCGGGCACCATGCTGCGCCCCTTTCTCGTCGACCTCGGCCTCAGCAAGACCGACATCGGCGTACTGCTCGGCACCGGGGGCTTCGTGGCCGGGCTCGTGGGAGCCATCGTGGGGGGTGTCCTCCTGGCACGCACCGGCCGCATCCGGGGCCTCGTGCTCTTCGGAGTCCTCCAGGCCTCCGGCGTCGCTGCCTACGCCTTCATCGTCGTCACCGGTGCCACCGGCGCGCTCCTGTGGGGGGCGGTGATCTACGAGCACTTCGTGGGCGGCCTCGCCACCGCGGCCCTGTTCACCGCGATGATGGACGCCTCCCGGCCCGAGCGCGCCGGCACCGACTACACCGTGCAGGCGAGCATCGTCGTCTTCGCCAGCGGCGCCGCCAGCGCCCTCTCCGGCCTGGTGGCCGAGGCCATTGGCTACTCCGCCCTCTTCGTGCTGGGGGCCACTCTCGCCCTCGCCGGCCCCGCCCTGGCCGCGCTGCCCCGCTTCACCCACATCACCCGCGCCGACACCACGGAGGTCTCCCCATGATCGTCGCCCTCTACCCCGGCTCCTTCGACCCTCTGACCCCCGGCCACGCCGCGGTCGTGCGACAGGCTGCGCGGCTCTTCGATCACGTGCGGGTGCTCATCGCCGACAACCCGACAAAGTCCCCCGCCCTCTCCACGGCGGAGCGTCTGGAGGCCGCGCGAGACGCTCTGGGCACCCTCCCCAACGTGAGCGTGGACTGCACGAGCGGCCTGGTCGTCGAGTACGCCCGAAGCATCGGCGCTGCCTGCCTCCTCCGTGGGATCCGGGATGCCGACGACGCAGCGGTGGAGGCCCGCATGGCCGCCGCCAACCGCCGCCTCGCCCCCGAGCTGCCCACCCTCCTCCTCGGCGCGGCCAGCACCCACGCCCACATCAGCTCCTCGGCCCTCAAGCGCATGCTCACGGACGGAGAAGACGTCTCCGACTGGGTGAGCCCAGCCCTGGCGGCCCGTCTGCGATCCCGCCTCGGGGAGGCCTCCTGATGGACGTCACGGCCCTCGGCGTGGGCGACGCCTTTTCGTCGCGCTGGTACTCCACCTGCCTGCTGGTGCACCACGAGGGCAGCCGACTGCTCATCGACTGCCCCCATCCCATCCGCAAGGTTCTGGCCGAGTCCGCGCCGGGGGTCGACCTGCCGGACATCGACGCCATCGTCCTGACGCACCTGCACGGCGATCACTGCTCGGGGCTGGAGGGCTTTGGCTTCTTCTCGCACTTCGTCCTGCAGCGCCCCGTTCCGCTGCTCGCGTGGCCCGGCGTGAGCAATCGGCTGTGGGAGCGGCTCGCCCCCGGCATGGACTGCCTCAAGCCCACTCCCGACGCTCCGCCCGTCGCCAAGACCCTCGACGACTACTTCGCCGTCGCCCCCCTCTCCATCCACGAGCCAACCACCTTCGGCCCCTTCACCGTCGAGGCCCGTCCCACGAAGCACCACGTGCCCACCACCGCCCTGCGCATCACCGCGGACGGCGCCACGCTGGCCTACTCGGCGGACACGTCCTTCGACCCCGCGCTCATCACCTGGCTCGACGGCGCCGGCGCCCCTGCGGACGTGGTGATCCACGAAACCAACCTCGGCACCCACACCCCGCTGGACGACCTGCTCTCCCTCCCCGCCTCCCTGCGGGACCGCATGCGACTGGTGCACTACCCCGACTTCTTCGACGTGGCCGGCTGCTCGATCCAGTGCCTCACGCAGGGGGAGACCATCGCGGTGGGGCCTGCCTCTCGCTGAGCCTTCCCCTCCCCCCGTGCACCGTGCTACCTCGCCGAAGGTCGCGGGCACACGCCGCGGCCCTGGAGGAGAACGCCCGTGCAGATCCTGGACATCGCGGAAACCGTCGTCAGCTTCCTGAACGGGTACATCTGGAGCTTCCCCGAGAAAGCGCCGCTGCTCGTGGTCCTCCTCCTGGGCGCCGGGTTCTTCATGACCGGGCGGCTGGGATTCATCCAGCTGCGCCGCCTCAAGCACGCGTTCATGGTCGTCGCTGGCAAGTACGACGACCCCGCCGACGAAGGCGACATCACGCACTTCCAGGCTCTCTCGACGGCGCTCTCGGCCACGGTGGGCATCGGAAACATCGCGGGCGTCGCCACCGCCATCCACTACGGCGGCCCCGGCGCCCTCTTCTGGATGTGGCTGACCGCCCTCTTCGGGATGGCGCTCAAGTACGCCGAGTGCACCCTGGCGCTGCACTACCGCACCTTCGACGACTCGGGACACGCCGCCGGCGGGCCCATGTACTACATGGAGCGAGGCCTCGGCCCCCGCTGGAAGCCCCTCGCTGCGCTGTTCGCCTTCGCCGGAATCATCGCGAGCTTCGGCGGCGGCAACATGAACCAGGCGAACACCGTCGCGGTGTCCGCATCCAGCGACTTCGGCGCCCCCGAGAACGTCGTGGGCCTCGTCTGCGCCTTCGTGGTGGGCGTAGTCATCCTGGGCGGCATCAACCGCATCGCCGCGGTCAGCAGCAAGCTCGCCCCCGGCATGGCGGTCGTCTACGTGCTCGGCGCCCTGGGCGTCATCGCCTTCAACGTCGGCGAAGTGCCCGCCGCTTTCGCCACCATCATCAGTAGCGCCTTCAACCCCGAGGCGAGCCTTGGTGGCTCTGTGGCTGGCACGCTGTCGGTCACCCTGCTCTGGGGAGTCAAGCGCGGCCTCTTCTCCAACGAAGCGGGCCAGGGCAGCGCGCCCATCGCCCACGCCGCCGCGAAGACCGACGAGCCCGTGCGCGAAGGGGTCGTCGCCATGCTCGGGCCGCTGATCGACACCCTCATCATCTGCACGATGACGGGCCTCGCCATCATCACGACCGGGGTGTGGGACGAGAAGTTCGACAGCACCCTCGAGCTCGCAGATGCCTCCATCGTCGTCTCCGCGGACATCGGGTCCGAGGGCAACGAGGCGGAGCGCCTCACCGCCGCACTGGACGCCCGGGGCGGCGCCTCGACCACTCCCATCTCGGTGGAGGTCCGCGACGGAGTCCAGTCGACCCTGTCGTTCATCGGCCGCGACGGACTCGTGGAGGAAGCCCGCCTGCTGGATCACCACGGTGACGTCTGGAGCGGAACGCTCTCCTTCGTGCCGTCGACCGGCAAGCTCCTCGGCGACCGCAGCAGTCACGCCGTGCCCGAGAGTCTGGGCGGCAAGATGCTGCTGAACAGCTCCGCGTTGACGGCGCGCGCCTTCAAGAAGGGCCTCTCCCCTCTCGGAGACTGGGGCAACTACCTCGTCACCCTCTCGGTGTTCCTCTTCGCTCTGTCGACGATGATCTCCTGGTCCTACTACGGCGACCGCTGCGTCGTGTACCTGTTCGGCGCGAAGTTCGTGCCCTACTACCGGCTCGTGTACACGTTCATGGTGTTCGTGGGCGCGGTGACCGCTCTGGAGCTGGTCTGGGCCTACGGCGACCTCGCCCTGGGGCTCATGGCCTTCCCCAACCTGATCGCGATCCTGTTGCTGTCGCCGAAGGTGGTGGAGATCACGAAGGACTACTTCTCGCGGCTCAAGGAGTAGACCCCTGCGGGCCCCTCCCCCGAGGCGGACGTGAACCCCCGTCTGCGACGCCGCGCGCCCCAGGCCTACACGGTCTACGCGTGGTTCTTCGTGCTCTTTGGAGCCGCGGGGATCCTCCTCAGCCACCTGGAGCCGTCGCTTCTTCATGGGCTCACCGTCCTGCCGGAGCAGCGGGATGCCCTGGCCGGGGTAGTGCACCAACTCCGCTTTCTTCGGGCCCTCGAGCTCGGCTTCGGCCTGGTGATGCTTGCCTCCCGGGAGCGTTTCTTCGCCAGCGAAGGCACCCGAAACGACGTCAACCGTGCGCTCCTCGCCGCCCTCTTCGCGGTCCCCGCCGCGCGCACGCTCTCGCTCCTGCTCGATGGTCCGCCCGCTCCGATCTGGACTGGTCTCCTGGTTGCGGAATGGGCGCTGGTCCTCTGGCTGCGTAACGGCTCCGAGCCCACCCCCGGGCAGCCGGCGACCCCGGTACCGCCTGCGTAGCCTCTGGTACGTTCCCGCCGACGGCGACTCGCGCCGTACGGAGGAACTTCGATGAGCAAGCTGCTGAACCTGACGACCTGGAACTTCGCGCTGTTGCTGATGCTGCTCGGGGGCGTGTTGCCCGGCTGCCCCACGGCGGACGACGACGACGACGCCACCTCTCCCGACGACGACGACGATGACGACGACGACGACGACGACGACGATGACGACGGCGCCGCCGTCTGGCAGGACCCCCCGTGCCCCGGCGACGCCATCGAGTGCGCCGTGACCACGTCCGACACCACCGTCGGTGGCACGAGCGACATCGAGGGATACCAGGCGTGCGAGGGAAACACCGAAGGCTGGAGCGGCCCCGACGACCTGTGGGAGCTGACCCCCACCGCGGACGGCACCCTCGATGTGCTTCTCACCTGGGCCGACGACACCATTGACCTCGACCTCATCGTGCTCAACACCTGTGACCTCGACCCCGCCACTGCGGACTGCATCGGCACGTCCGTCGACGTGAGCAACCTCGAGTCCGTCGAGGACATCCCGGTCACGGCCGGTAGCCCCATCTACATCATCGTGGACGGCTGGGACGGCGCCGAAGGCCCGTACGACCTCTTCCTGGACTGCCCCGTGGCGGCCGGTGACGACGACGACTCCGCCGGTGACGACGACGACTCCGCCGGTGACGACGACGACTCCGCCGGTGACGACGACGACTCTGCTGGAGACGACGACGACTCCGCCGGAGACGACGACGACTCCGCGGGCTCCACGACGCCCAGCTAGTCAGAACTGAGACTAAGCAAGAACGCCCCGGGGCTCAGGCCCTGGGGCGTTTCTGCTTGGGGGGCGAAGAGGCAACTGAGCCCCTCCATGACGGTCTAGGGAAGCTGCTTCAGCGGCGGCGGCCCCATGCGCCCCCCGAGGTCTTCGATGATGCGCCGCGCAGCGACCCGGCCCGAGCACATGGTGCCGTAGATCCCGTGGTGGCTCTGGGTCGACGCCCCCGCGAGGTAGAGACCCTTGATGGGAGACCGCTCCGAGGGTCGCTTCAGCATGGACTGGGGGACCGTGGCCGCAATCCCGTAGCTCACCCCCCAGGCCGCGCCGGTGTAGCGCCGCGTGGTGACCGGCGTCGCCGACTCCTGGAACACGATGCGCTCCTTCACCCCAGGGAACAGCTGCTCGGTGCGCTCGATGAGGCCTTCCTCCACCCCCAGCTTGAGCTCCTGGTACCGCTCTCCGTGCCGGTACTTGCGCTTCTCGATGGTGGACTCCTGGACGTCCCAGGCGCTCGGCTCCCCATGGACCATGCACATCACCTCGAGGGTGGCGTAGCCCGGAGGAGCGTGACTCCCGGGCTCGGGGTCCTTCAGGGAGCCGGACGTGATGTAGGCGCCGCGCACGGGCAACGGACCCCTGGTCTCCCCATCGGCGTATTCCTGGTCGAAGTCGTAGCTGTCGAACTGCCAGGTGTTGAAGGCGCCGAGGCCCAGGGCACGCAGCTCGTCGAAGGAGCCCTTCACCCCCAGACAGGTCAGGAAGAGTGACCCGGCCATCTCGTAGCCGAGCACCTTGTCCACGTACCCCTTGGGAAGGTGCTCCTTCGGCACGAGCTCGCTCATGGTGTGCTTCAGGTCAGCGCCCGAGAGCACAGCCTTGGCCTTGACCCGTTGCTTCTCCCCCTTGTGGGAGACCACGTCGACCCCCACGGCCCGGCCCCCGTCGATGACCACGCTCTCCACTCGCTTGCGTAGGCAGATGACTCCACCATTGCCTTCGACACAGTCGGCGAGCGTGTCGGAGAGCGCCTGTCCGCCGCCCTTCGGGTACCAGCCCCCGTACTGGAAGTGCCCCACCATGCCGGCGTGGAGCAGCGCGATGACCTTGCCCGGGGGCAGTCCGTAGTCCCCCTGCTGCGAGGCGATGAGCCCGCGCAACTTGATGTCCCGGATCCCACACGCGTCCAGGACCTGGTTGAGCGTGTGCTTCATGTGCAGCACGACACGCCAGGCCTTCCACAGCATCTGGAGGTTCTGCACCGGCCCCAGCCTGCCGTCGTGGGCGGCGTTGAAGAGCCGCGCGACGTCTGCGGAGCGGGCGTACCGGATGTACTTGTCGATCCCGCGCGCCTGATCGGGGAACAGCTCGACCATGCGGTCGCGGTATGCGCCGGGGTCGGCCGGCATGCGGAAGGTGAAGTCGGGGAAGTGGAAGACGTCGTAGCCGTCGGGGTCCAAGGGGACGAAGCCGACCTGGTCGTAGCAGCCCAGCTCGACCAGCATCCTGCCGAGCGCCTCGTCGGGTCCCACCTCGCCGATGTAGTGCAGGCCGATGTCGAAGCGGAACCGAGGGTCCTTGCCCCGGGCGAACTGCGTCGCGCTGCCGCCAGCGACGTAGTGCGGGTCGAACACTGCGACCTTCTTGCCCTGTCGGGCCAGGTAAGCCGCGGCGGTGAGACCGCCCGTTCCGGCGCCGATGATGGCCACGTCGACCTCGGAGGGGACCTCAGCGGAGACCCTCTCGGCAGTGCGGGCGGTGGGGTCGCGAAAGAGCTCAGTCATGGTTACTCGGTCACCGACAGGGCCAACCCGTTACTCATGTAGCTCGTCCGCGTGCCCTCGAAGGCCGCGAGCGAGCGGCGCACGATGAGCGCGGCGTGCTTGCCGTCGGGGCTCACGAAGAAGGGCGCCCCCAACACCGAGTAGTTGAGCACGTAGGGGCGACGTCGCTTGCCATCCTCCACCACCTTGGGGGTGTCGCCGTCCGAGTGCAGTGTGAGCACGTAGCCCGCGCCCTTCGCACCCGCCTCGCCGTAGATGTCGTCGGTGACGGGGTGGCGCACGATGAACGTGAACGCGACGGAGCCCCCGGAGTGCTTCGCCTCGAAGAGGCCGTCCTCCCGCCGGGTGATCAGGCTCGGCCCCACGTGGTTGCCGAGAGTGATGCCGTGGGCCTCCAGCATGCGAGCCCGGCCTTCCTCCAGCTGCGGCTCGAGGGTCTTGGGCACGCAGCCGTCCGGTCCACCCTCGGGGCTCTCGTGGGCCACGAGGAGCTTGCCGCCCTCGGGAAACGAGTCCGTGGCGGCGTCGACGACGAACACCTCGTGCTTGGCCGAGCACGATGCACCCTGAGCCTCGATGTTCAGCTGAAAGGCGTACCGACGATTGTCGGTGGACCAGCCCAGGAACGTGAAGGTGTCCGCCATGGTGCCGGCCTCGCGGGGCAGGCTCCACACGGGCGCGGTGACGGGCGGAGCCTCCTCGGTCGCCGGCTCCGAAGCCGCGTCCGTCGCGGCTTCGGCGGACGGCGCGGGGGTCTCCTCCTGCGTTGGCGTCTCCTCGACGGGAGCCACCGGTTCGGAGGGGGTGGGCCCGCAAGCGAGCACGAACGAAAGAAGAAGCAGGAGGAGAGTGCGCATTGCCCGGCGAGTCTGCCCCACTACGGAGCGGATTCCTACTCGGGAACGAACAGCAGGCGGGTTCGCTGAAGCCGGCGAAGCTCCTCGCTGACACGCTCGAGATCCTTCGCATGGGACGCGGGCACGAGGCGTTCACCGACCACAAAGCGGTACTGCAGACGCGCCCCCTTGTCCGTCTCGGACCAGGCGACGGACAGGCTCACCGGCCCCGCAGACACGTCGACCGGCTGGGGCAACCCCACGAGCTTGGTGCCGCGGGGGGCGATGACCTCCAGCTCCACCTCGTCGTCGGTCAGGGACAGCGCGTAGTCCGCCGCCCGTTGCCGGCCCGCTTCGGGACCGACCAACCAGATCAGCTCGTCGTGCAGGTCGACGGGTAGCGCGACCACCACGACCTCCTCGCTCCTCTGGACCAGCCCGCCCCGGGAGTAGCCCGTGCTCAACTCGAAGAGCGCGCCGTCGTCCCGCGGCGCCGTGATCCGAGTCCGGCCTACCTCGTGGCCGAACAGCACCTCCTGGGCGAACTCCCGCGCTTCGGTGCTCTCGGACCCACGCTCCGCCGAAGGCTGGGTCGCCCAGCGTGCTCGGCGGTCTTGCCACATCCGCCGCAACGCCGCCCCCGACGCCCCCCGATAGGTGTGGGTCAGGTCGAGGACCAGCGTGCTGCCCGAGGTGGGCGTCATCGTCCCCGAGAGCACGTAGGTCTCGAGCCCGGCGAGATCCGGGAACCGCACCAGCTCGGGTCGGTCCCCCAAGAGCATGGCGCGGAGGCCGGCCAGGTCTGCGTGGCTCTCGGTCAACTCCGCGCTGGTGGAGGCCTCTCCCAACGTGGGAAACCAGCCGGCGTCCGTCGCGACCCCGCGCCCGGGCAAGAGGACGCCGAGGCGGTCGTAGTTGACGACTCTCCCGATGATCGGAGGCGCGAGGTGCGACTCGGTGTCGAGGAGGAGCGGAATTCCACCTTCCTCCTCCAGGAGCGCAGCGGCCAGGGTCCACCACTCCATGGGGAGCAGGGGGCGACGCCCCGCCGGGGTCGGTCCCCCCCAGTCGAAGCCAAACTGCCAGAACGCGCCATCTTCGAGACGCGCGACGCCGTCCGCGAGATACCGCGCGAGCCGCGGCGCCCCCTTGCTCACCTGGGGGAACGCCTTGTCGGCGGCCGCGCGATGCGAGTCCAGCACCGACCCAGCCCGCTCCACCTCCTTGGTCAGTCGTGCGGACAGCACCCGCCCAACCTCGAGGGGGTCGTCAGAGCTCGCGACGATGATGCTGGGGATGCCCTGGTCCGGGACCCGGAACTCGGGCGGTGGGGCGGGGATGTCCCGCTCCTCGATGCGCAGACCGCCCCCCTCCCGGGGCTGCAGCCCCGCTCCGAAGGGCATGTCCAGCCCCGCGAAGCAGCCGTTGCCGGCGCAGGGAACGTCGAGGAGCAGGTGTTCGATGGGCCACGCGACGTCGGCGACGAGTCGTTCACTGCCGACGAGACCATCAAAGCAGGCGCGCGCGTAGTCCACCGTCCAGCGCTCATCGAGCAAGGCGCCGGAGGACAGTCCGCGGCGCGACGTCGAGAGCATCACCGAGCTCCGCTCCGCGTCGACGGGGTGGTTTCCCGACGGGAGCTCCAACACCCGCCCGTCCCAGGGCACCGGGTCGCCCTGCGGGTTGGTGACGGCGATCACGATGTCCTTGGGCTCCCGGCACCCTGGTCGTCGGGACACGCTGAAGAGCACCAGGTCTTCCTGGACGGAGTCCGAGAGCACCGCCAACCGGTGATGGGTCTCCACCCGCAGGGTGTCCTCGTCGGGCATGGAGAACACAATCGTGCGGTTCAGGTAGACGGCATCGGCGCCCGGCCACCGCCCCATGAGCGCTTCGGCGTCGAAGGGGGCAGCCGCTTGAGACGGTGACGCCGCCGCCACGAGGAGAGCTGCCGTCAGACCAGCGAAGACTCCGCTTCTCACTCCGCGTCCTCCGCGGGAAAGCGGAGGACAACCGACTGGTCCTGCCAGATGGCCACGCTGCGGTAGAAGTCCGCGCGCTCCCCGACCTCGTCGATCGGAATCCGGCCGGGCTTCGATTGCACATCGAGGGTCAGCGCCAACTCTCCCGACCGGCTCTGCACGTCGAGGGAACTCTGGAGAAGGCCTCCTCCCGTTGCGTCCGCGTCCTGGGGTGCATGGACCACCTCGACCCCGCGAGGGAGGAAGATGCGCACCGTGCTGCGGAACCAGGAGCCCTCAACCGACCGGGGGTGCCGGCGCTCCTCGGGGCCGACATCGCGGCTCCAGCGCACAATCCACGGCGGAGAGAGCACGCCCAGGCTTCCCATGCGCTGGACGAAGGAGCGGCTGCTCAGGGTCACCTCCAGCCGCCACACCTGATCGTTGTCGGGGTCTGCGTGCTGGACGATGGACTCGACCCTGGTCTCGGGATAGGTGGCAGCGAGTCGCTCTCGGAGGGCGTGCTCCCACAGGATGCGGTCGGGCCCGGCGTGCATCTGCTTGCGGGTCGCCGCTTCTTGCCCGTGCCAGTTCCGGACCAGGAACACCTTGGCGCTGCCGTCGGGCTGCACGCTGACGAAGGCCTCGTCCTCCTCCAGCCAGTGCTCCTTCTTGGCCGGCGGAATCGCGACGAGAGCGGCGGGCTCCCCGAGGACGAGGGCGTCGCGGTCCGAGAGGGTCTCGCGAAGCAAGTTCGAGCCAATGCCGACGTCCACGGAGTCCAGGAACAGCGGTGGACCCCCGTCCCCCGGGTCGACGTGTACGACCGCGTGGTTGGCTACGAGCACCGGGACCCGCGGGGTGACGAACGCCTCCCCGCTCCACAGGATGGTCGGCGACGCGTCGAGGCCCAGAGACCGCATCAGCACGACCATCAGCGCCGTACGATCCTTGCAGTCGCCGAGGCGCGCCGAGTAGCAGACCGTGGCCGCGTGGGGGATCCAGCCCGACTCCCCCGGATAGAAGCCGAGGTAGCCCCACCCATCGCCCACGGCGTCGTGAATGGCGCGGGCCCAGGCCCGGCGGTCGTCGCCCAACCCGGCCACCAACTCCTTCGCCCAGGCGTCCATGCCCGGCTCCGAGACGAGGTGAGGGTCCCACGCCGCCTTCGCGATCTCGCCCAGGGACTCCCAGCTGGGCTGGTTCGAGTAGATCAGGGACGGAAAGGCGTCCAACGAGGGCGGCATCGCCCCATCGGAGAACGAGGGCAGCAGGTTCTCGAAGGTGAACTCCACCTGGCGCACGCCCTTGCGCACTCTCTGCTTGGGCTTGCTGTCGAAGAACCGTGACTCGTACCGGATCTGCTCGTCCTCGGGCACCCGAAGTCGGATGGTGCGCTTCACGCAAGGAGAGCTGAGCTGAACGAACTGCACTCCGCCGAAGTAGTCCTCGAAGCCTTCATGGGGCTCCGAGACGGTCTCCAGGTGAATGGTCAGCCGCCCTGGCCGCTCCCGAGGCGGGATCAGAGACAAGACGGTGTCGCCATCGAAGTACATGGCGTGCTGGGCGGCGGCACGCTCGACCAGCCGGCGCCGGTCAAGGACCTGGACCGGCTCTCCCTTTGCGGAGAACCGGGCCTCGAAGGCCACCACCCTGGTGTTCCTGGCCGCCGACAGGGAGTCGAGCTCGAGAAGCTCTGGCAGCTTGCTCGGATCGGAGATCTGCATCTCCGCATCCCATACGAAGCGCAAGGACCCGTCGGGCAAGCGCTCCATGGTGGTCTCGGCCTCCACGGTCACGTAGCCGAAGAACGACAGGGCATCAAAGCCCTGCCAGTCGGAGTGCCGGTAGTCGAACATCCGCGGGTGCATCCACGGGTGCTCCCATCGCGTGCCCGCATCGGCGACGCAGGGCACGACCATGAGGGCCACCAAGGCAATCAGCGCGCTTCGCATCAGATCACCCTACGTCGCCAGACCACGGCGAGGAGCAGCAGCGCGAGGATCGGGGGGGCGGCACCAGAGGGGCGAGAGCCGAGGCTCGCGCAGCCGCAGCCGGGAGCGAGTTCCTCGAGCCGGAGCTCAGACTCACCGGGGTGTACCCGCGCAGACCAGGACCACCCGGGGGTCTCTCCTACGAAGTCGGGTCCAGGAGACACGATGAGCCAGACACCGTCGATGCTCTCGGCGATGCCGTGCACCACCACGACCGCGCGGGGGTCAGCGGAGGCGGGCACCACCGAGAGTCGGTTGACGACCTCCCCGCCGGACGCGGCGACGACCTCCACCGCCCAGGTCACGAGGGCGCCGTCGGGCGTCTCGGGGTCCAGCGCCACCTCGAGCCTGAGCGCGGTCTCGGGCTCCATTCGCTGGCCGTCGAACCACACGTAGTTGGCGCCCCACGACTGCGGGCCCTCGGGGTCGCCCGGAGGTACGTCGCCGTCCCCCGGGAGTTCTTCTGCGTCCACGAAGTCCGTCAACCCGGAGAGGGAACCATCCGAGGGCACATCACGGGGGCCCACGAGTCCGTCGAGGCGGGGCAGGTCCATCTCCGATGCGAGGACGAGATAGTCGCGCACCCCGGCGTCGAAGCCTCGGTCGGTGACCTCGTCGATGGCCGCGACCACGTCCCACGTCGGCTCGTCGACGGCCGTCTCCCAGACCTCGAGGTGCCATTGCGGTCCGGCGGTCATGGCCTCCAGGGCCAAGGGGTAGATGAACCTCGCGTACTCCGTGAGCCCGTCCGTCGTCTTCAGGGCCCACCACGGCTCGAGGCTCCACACCACCGAGCGCTCCTCCGCGGTGCGGGTGAACTGCGGGAAGACCAGGCTCTCCTCGTAGACGGCGGAGGCCTCGATGAACCATTGGTTTCCTGTGTTTGTGGCGTCCGGCCCGAAGGCCTCGGGGAGGTATTGCCTCTGCACCGTGTGGAACAGCTCGTGTGCCACCAGCGGCGCGAGGCGCTCGTCGTCGTCGAGCCAGGCCTCGCTGACGACCATGTAGTCGACCTCGCCCTCGGTGTCGCCGCAGGAGGCGACGCGGGTGTACCCACCGACGCCCCCGGGGAGCGCCTCCACGAACACGAGCATCGGTGAGGTGTCGATCCCTGCGGGGCTGCGCCAGCCCCTCTGGGCATAGTCCGCCACCGCGTCTTCGAGCAGGAGCAGCAGCGCGTCCCCTCTCCCCCCGAGGGGGTCCGATCCAGAGCGGGTGTGCACCGCGAACAGGGAAGACGCCACGTCCACCTCAAAGGACGCGAAGCCCTCGATGTCTGCCGGGTCGACGCACGGGCCGGCCGCGGAGGACCCCGGGAAGGCGAGGACGACCACGAGGCCGATGACGCAGGCGGTCTTCATGCCCTCCCATGATAGCGACGCCTCCTTCGGCGCAGCGGCGTCAGTCCCCAGGGCGCCGCGGGGCGCCGTCCGCAGGCGCCTGGTTGGCCGCCGCTCCCACCGGCGGACGATGCCGGAACATCAAGCAGATGCGGGGGCCCGCTGAGTCCACCTTCGGCACGCAGTGCTCCCAGGACCGCTGGCAGTTGCCACCCATGACGATCAGGTCACCCCACCCAGCGGTCATGCGGATCGACGCCCCGCCCCCGAGGGGACGCAGCAAGAACGGCCGGGGCTCGCCCACGGAGACGATGGCCGTCAGGGACTCGGCGCGCGTGCGCCCGTCACGGTCCGTGTGCCACGCGACGCTGTCTCGTCCGCCTCGGTAGTAGCCGAGTCCGAGTTCGGTCAGCGCGGTCTGGTAGCGGCGCGACAGGGTGATGGACAGCTGCTCGACGATGGGCGGGCAGCGCTCCATGGGCACGGAGAAGGCCACGAGCCGGGGCGTCGGAACCACGGAGTCGTACATGCGCACGTCCGGGCAGGTCCAGGGGATCGAGTCGCGAAGCTGCTCGAAGAGGATCTGGTGCCCGCGGAGCCATCCCGGCATGCGATCCACCCAGGCGCCGTCGCCGAGATCGAGGCGACGTGTCCCGTCGAGGTTGGGGTCGAAGGATGGCGCTTCGCGCCCGAGGAGGGAGAGCTGTACGGCGGCTGACATGGGGAGAATGTACTGAACAGATGTACAGCTACCAAGAGCTTTCTGCCGAGAATCTGCGATCAGGGAAGCGCTCCATCGAGCAGCATCACCGCGAGCAGCGCCCAGCCCGGCGCCAGCGCGACGAACGCGGCCTCCCGCCCCCGGACGCCGTGCTCGCGCGCGAGGAGCGGGCCGAGACGCAGCATCATCCAGCACCAGACCGCCCCCTGGAGGAGCAACCAGCCACGCATCACGCCGTAGGCCAACTCCCAGCGGGGGCCGCTCAGCACGTCGGGGGCAACCGCCCACACGATGGCCCCGGCCCCGGCCGCCAGCCCCGCGAGGA
>JAGSHC010000235.1 GCA_023954745.1 Deltaproteobacteria bacterium
CGTACAGGGACTCCATCGTGGGGTTGAGGTCGTACAGCCACTCCACCCACGACAGAGCTTCCACCGCGATCAGCGTCGCGGTGGCCACGGCGCCGGGCACCGTGGCGAGGAGATAGGGGAGCAGCACCAAAGCTGCGAGGAGCATGCGCCGGTGGCGGGACAAGGCCTGTCCCGGGTTGCTCAGGCTGGGGACGAAGGCACGAAGCAGGCCGTACCCCGCGCCCGCCACCACGAGGAGCAGCCAGGGCACGGGCGCCCACTGCACCACCGCCGCCGTCCACGGGATCAGCCAGGTGGGCGCGGCCTGCTGCTCGTACAGGTTGAGGATGAGCGTCTCGAGGTCGAGCGCCGCCACCATGAGCACGGGTCGGGCCAGGGCCAGCCACACCACCACGGCCAGGCCCCAGGGGACCGCATGCCACGCGCGCGCGGCGCCGCCGGCCTCCGCCTCGACCTCGCTCATGAGCGGCTCGCCCACCAGCGCCTGACATACTGCGCCGTGTGCAGCACGACGAGGGGCAGGATGGGAAACGTGGTCCAGAAGTGCAGGGGGATGACCCAGCCCGGCGGCGGTCCGGAGGTCAGGAGCTCCAGCCACAGCCCCGTCACCATCACCAACACGAGATCGACGGTGAGCGCCAATCCCAGAAGTCGCTGCAGCTCCGTGAAGTCTCCCCAGTGACGCACGAGGTGATGCACCAGGTACCCCACCAACCCCGCGGCGGCGAGCAGCCCCACGAGCACGTGCGCCATCTCGACTCCGCCCCAGCCGAGGCCGGACCAGGGCTCGCGCCAGTGCAGCCACAGCCCCGATCCCGTCAGCGCGATCGTGAGCCAGAGCAGACCCCAGAACGGAAACAGCGCGTGAAGAAGGCGAATGGGAGCGCTCTGAGCCATGGACTGCGCGGGATGATAGCCGCCGCCCTGGTGCTCACCGGCTGCGGCGACGGATGTGGCCCCACGATGGCCCCCGGCGACGACGATCCCGGCAGCCTGCCCATCGCCGACATGCCCCGCACCGGACCCGACGGGCCCTTCATCAGGGAAGAAGGAGGCGTGCGCCGTCTCGAGGGGGCCTTCGTGGGCGGGAAGCCATCGGGCGAGTGGGTCGCGCGGCATCCCAACGGCCAGGAGCAGGCCCGCGGGCGCTTCGACGATCAAGGCCGTCCCGTGGGGGAGTGGCGCTCCTACTGGGCCGACGGGACCCTTCAGGAGAAGGGCTCCTACGTGGCGGGGGAGGCAGACGGCGTCTGGCAGATGTCCTGGCCCGACGGCTCCCTCTTCGAGGAGCTGGAGATGCAGGCCGGCTCGCCCCACGGCACGTGGCGCATGTTCTTCGAGGGAGGGGCTCTCGCCGACGTGATGACGTTCGACCGCGGTCTTCAGGTGGGACTGGAGACGGACTACGCCCGAGACGGGACGAAGCTCGCCGAAGGCCACTTCACGGCCGGAAAGCCCACGGGCGTCTGGCGATGCTTCGAGGGCGAGTCGTCGCGGACCATCCCTCCGCCCGGGGGTGACGTCACCCCCCGCGAGGCCTGCGGGCATCCCGCGTTGCCGGAGCTCGAGATCGACTGAGGCCGTGTGGGTCCCCTCGCCTCAGAAGGCCATGAACTGGGTGTTGCCGGTGCCGGTCCCGCCGTTGTCGCCGCCGTCGAAGCCGCCGTTGGGCCCGCCGGTCCCGCCAGACACGTCGAAGGTCGCCGTATCCGTAATGCTGGAGTCGTAGAACACCTTGACCCGGCCGCCCCCGCCGCCCCCGCCGGAGTCTGACGACGTGCTGGTGCCGACGCTTCCGTCCCCCCCGGACACGTCGAAGAGTCCAGTGATGATGACGGTGTCGCCCTGGAGCAGGATGCCGCCGCCGGCGCCGCCTCCGGCGCACCGACCTGCGCTGGCGCACGAGCTGAAGAGGGACCCCGTGGCGCCACGCATGTCGATCTCGCCCAAGACCTCGATGTCGTCGGCGATGACCCACAGTGCAGCCCCACCGTCGCCGCCCGTCTCGCCCGTCGCGCCTCCGCCGCCGCTGCCCGGCGCGATGTCCAGCCCGGTGCTCGTGCCGTAGGTGCCGCCCCCCGCAGACGGTGTGTCGCTGGAGTCGTACCCTCCATCTCCACCCGCGCCCCCGTAGCCGCCCCCCCCAGAGCCCGCGCTGGACGCGGTTCCGCCTCCCCCAGGGCCGCTCCCCGACGAGGGAGACGACGAGCCGCCAGACTCACCGGCGCCCGCTCCGTTCACGAGGGAGGTGGCGTCCACGAAGAACGAGTTGCCCTCCAGGATCGTGAGCCCGTCGATCTGCAGCGAGCCCCCGTTGATGACCTCGATGTCGTCGTAGATGTAGGTGCCGGCGGCGAGGTTCACGACGGCGCCATCCACGATGAGGTCCGGCGCGGCCGCGTCGATGACCACCGTCGCCAGCCCATCCAGTCCGCTCTCCTCACCGTCGAAGGGGGTCACCTGGCAGGTCCAGACTTCGTTCTCGACTGTGTCGAGAGCGTGCACCGTGTCCCCGGTCTCGAACGTGGTGGTTCCCGTGTAGGGGGTGCCATCCCAGTCCCAGGCGAAGGTGTAGGAGATGACGTCGCCGTCGGCGTCGAAGGCCGGGGCGACGATCTCGCAGACCACGTTGTCCTCTTGCTCCACGGGGCTGCTGGGGCTGATCTCGAGGGTCGGTGCGCCAGGGGGAGAGTTGAAGATCCCGACGATGTTGGACTCCACGGCCTCGCCCACCCCGAAGGGGTCCGACGGAGTGACCACGACGTACACCTCCTGGTTCTTGTCGAACCACGCGGCTCCATCCAGGCTCGAGCCGGTCTCCCCCACCTCGAACCCGTTCACGAACCACGTGTAGCTCAACGTCACTGCGTCGCCCTCGGCGTCGTCCCCGGTGGCGTTCACCGTGATGGTGTCGTTGGTGTAGATGGGCGCCGTGGTGAGGGTCACGCCGCTCACCGTGGGCGCGGCGTTGTCCACGAGGACCGAGTCCGTGTCGGGCTTGCTCTGGTCGAGGCCGTCGTCGGCGACCACCGTCACCGCCCAGGTCTCATCGAGGGACGTGCGGGACGCGGGCACCACGTTGGGGTCGGCGAGGTCGGTCACGGGGGTGCCGTTCACCGTCCACTCCACCTGATACGTGATGGGGTCGCCCTCGGCGTCGGTGGACTCGGCGTCGTAGACGAGCAGGAGGTCGTCGAAGTCCCCGGGCGCGGCCGGGCTGATGGAGATCTGGGGAGCCGTCGGTGGGGTGTTGGTGACGGTCACCGAGGCGGTGACTGCATCGCTGGTCTCCTCGCCATCGTTGCCGCGCACCGTCACCTCCCACACCTGGTCCGGCGCAGTGAGGTCTGAGGGAACCAGCATGGCGTCCTCGAGATCCTCCACCGGCTCGCCGTCGACGGTCCACGAGATGTCGTAGGTGACGCCGTCGTCCTCGGGGTCGATGGACTCCACGACGATGACCAGGGTCAGGTCGTCCCCGGTGACGGGGGTCGCCGGCTCGATGGCGATCTCGGGCTCGCTGGGGGAGGCGTTGCCATCACCTCCGCCACCGCGACCGCCGCGGGTGGGGCAGCCAACGAGGAGCAGGGCGAGGGCGATCAGGGCGAGAGGTGACTTGCTCATCCGGCCAGTATGCCGGCCCACCCTCCGCTGCTAGCGGAAGATGTCGTCGATGGTCTCGGTGAGCACCGGGAGCTTCGCCCAGGCGTCCATGAGCGGCTGCAACGCCGTGACGGCGGCCTTGCGCCCGGCCGTGTCCTTCGCGGCGTCGAACGCCTCGGCTGCGGCGCCCAACGCGGCTGCGCAGGTCTCCCAGAGCACCCCGAGGTGACGCAGTCCCTGACTCGCCGAGTGGCTGCCCAGCATCGCGTACCCCAGCTGCACCCGCCGGTTGGCCAGCGACTTCGGGACCCGGAACATGATCGCCACTTCTCCGGCGGACTTCTTGAGCGCGTAGCACGCGTCATGCACTGCGTCGTAGGCCGAGACTGCGTCCTCGGCGAAGACCGTCCGCGCGAGGCGCCGACCGAGGATGTTCCCCTCGTCGGTATCCAAGACCCGCGCGTAGTTCTTCTCGGCCTTCTTGATGGTCACCAGCTGGCGCTTGAGCCGCGCGCGCTGCATGTGGTTGTCGGTGTCGTGCTCCGTTGCCTCGGACAGCTTCGTCTTGTCCTCGATCTTTACGTTGAGCACGTCCCGGATGTGGCTCGAGAACTCGAGCAGCGCCTTGGCCGTGGCCTGTACCTGCTTGGTCTCGTCGACGGCGCGGCTGTGCACCCCGTGCAGCAGCTCGGACATGAGCTCCACTCGCATCGACCCGTCGTCGAGGCCGTCCTCCACGTCGCCGACATCGTCGATCATGTGGCGCGCGAGAAACAGCATGCGCTCCCCGCGGTCCTGAATGGCCTGCTCGTGTGCGGCCCAGGTGCCGGCGTGGGATCGGACGTCGCTGTAGACCGACATCATCTCGGGGGGCTCGGTGCCGTTGATCATGCAGATCCGGTACCCGAGGTGCTTCTCCATGGCCCGCGAGCCCGCGGGCAGACCCTGGGCGTCTTCGACGAAGCCGCGGAGCAACCGCACGTCGTGGCGGGTGGGCCCAAAGCTCGCCTCGCGCTTGGCCTTCTCGTTGGTGCCGGTGGCGAGGGCGATGAACGCCTCGGTGAGCCGGGGCGCGTCCTCGGGGGGATGAGTCTTCATCGAAGCGGGGTCCTTAGCTGATCGAGTCTCTGCGGAAGGCGAAGGATACCTACTCCCCCGCGGACGGGGTGGCGGGGGCCACGAACCGCATCCAGTCCACATCGGTCCCGCGGGTCCCCCCGAGGGAGCGGTGGAGCACAGTGCCCAGCTCCAGAGTCGTTGCCTTCTCGGGGGCCTGGTCGGGTTCGTGGGCGTCGGGCGTGGCACCCACGATCGTGGGCGCTGCCATGCGGGGGGTGGCCTCGGGGACGACGCGCACGGCGTAGTCCCCTGCGTCGTCGTCGGCTCCGCTGACACGGATGAGGTAGGTGACACCGGGCTCCGTGGGCATGAGGATCGTGGGGTATGGCTCCTCGACGTCGTAGTCGTCGCTCGCGGCGATCCAGCGGGTCAGGTCGCCGTCCCTGTACACCGCGAGGATCGGGTCGCCGCTGCGCCCCCCCACGGGCGCCATGGTCTCGATCCGCACGCGATTCGGGCCGGCCTCGGAGGCGTAGAAGAACCCGGGGCCCGCCTCGGCGGTGGTGGCCTGCTGCCCGTCGATGGTGCGGGTGTACAGGGTCTGCGGGGAGTCGGCGGCCCAGCGCATGGCCTTGCCGTCGGCGGTGGCGCGGACCTCGGACACCCACCAGACGCCCCCCGGGAGAGGGTCGGGCAGCGACGGAACGATCTGCCACTCGCGGTCCTTGCCGTTCCAGGTCAGGGGCAGATCACCCCGGTACCCATTGGGTCCTTGCAGGACCACCTCCACCGTCTTGGGTTGCTTCCCGCGAAAGGCCACGTCCAGGTAGGGGGAGGGGTCGGAGACGTACCGCACGAACCAGGTGCCATCGAGCTGCGGAGCCCCGCGCTGGCAGCCCGCGAGCCCTCCCAGACCGACGGTCAGCGCCGCGATTGCCGTCCAGACCGTCCTCCTCATGGGACCTCCACCTCCACATCCGCCAGTTCATGGGCGGGGAACGTCTTGCCCCCACCGTAGACCCAGTCCGCGAAGTCCTGATTCACCCGGCGCACCCGCCAGCTGGCTCGGACGGACACCGCGCCCGTCGCGCCTTCGGGCAAGGAGAGACGCACCTCGTCGTCGATGTTGCCCATGGCGGGGATCTGGCGCTTGTTTCGCACCGCGGCGAGGTCCCAGATCCGGTGGTGTTGCAGCGGGAGGCCGTCCCGCCCGATCTCCTCGCCCCCCAGCCGCGGCGCCCACCCGTCGACGCGCAGGTCCTCTCCGATGGCTCCGACCTCGGCGAGCACCGCATCTCCCTGAGTCACCTGGACGTGTAGCCACACCTCCCGCAGGTCGAAGGGAGCGATGGGGAACGGGTGTCCCGCCCGGTGGTTCGTGGTGCGCACCCGCACGACGAGATCGCTGCCGTCCCGCTGGGTCGTGGCGGTCATGGCGAGGGCGCGCCCCTTGGTCAGGACGTCCTGGGTCTCGCCGGGGATGGTGTAGTCGGTGGCCTCCAGCCCCTTCAGATCGAGGGTCCCGCCGAGGAAGCGCGCGGTGTTGGCGCGGGTGGCGGCGATGGCCTCGTCGTCACGCTCGGGGTGGTTGGCGTAGTCCGCGAGGTCGAGGTTCGCCCCCGACAGGTGGTGGTCGTACATCGCCTGTTCGAAGCTGCGCTTGAAGGTGAGGGTGGGCATGTGACAGTCGGTACAACCCAGCTCCTGGTTGCGTTCACCCCCGGGCATCGCCGACTGGAGCTCGGCGGTGGTCGCTGCTCCCACATCGGGCGTCACCTCGACCCGATGGCACGCGACGCAGTGGTCCTGGGGGTCCGCGTTGCGGAAGTTGGCGGCCATGGTCTGCCGGTGCAGGCGCGGGTCCAGCTTGAGGTTCGCGCGCCGCTCCTCGGGCGTGTCGCCGGGGTACTGCGGGGCTTGGGACACCGTGAACGCCGCGTTCTTCAGGGCGGGGTCGACGTGGGAGATGCCGTGGCAGGCGACGCAGGAGACGCCGTCCCCCGGGGGCACCTTGCCGTCTGCGTAGGCCTGGGCCGCCGTCCCGGCGAGGGCGCGCACCGGGTCGTGACACGTGGCGCAGAACACCGCGTCTTCGGGGCCGCGCTCGGCGACGAGCAGCTCGATGACCTTGGCGTAGAAGTCGTTGTCGGCAGCGAAGCGGTGGGCGGAGCCCTCCCACTGCTTCGTGACCACCTCGTGGCAGCCCGCCTCACCGCAGCTGGCGGAGTTGGCGAAGGCCTCCTCGTCGATCGTCGGCCGGTTCGTGTCCGCGCGCTGCTCCCCGGTCACGGGCATCGACGCCTGCTTCACCACCCAGGGCTGCACGCCGGTGTCGATGGGGATGTAGTCCCCGAACTCCAGGGGGCTTCGGAAGTCACCGAGGATGAGGTCGTGGGGGTAGGTGGTCTCCCAGACCCAGAGCAGGGCGCTCAGGGCGAGGGCCGTCCCGGGGACCAGCGCCCAGGCGGGCAGCTTGCGGACCTTGCGGAAGTGCGGAGTCAGCCAGATGGCGAGGCTGATGCCCAACGCCGAGTGGGCGAGCATCGCGCCCCAGCGCTCGTCTCCCCGCAGCTGCCATCCGAGCACGCCCGTCCAGACACACCACAGCAGAGCGACGGTCAGCAAGATGCCGGTGATGGAGGTGGGCTTGGGCTTCGTGGCCACCACGGGGAACAGCGGCATCAGCGCGGCGGCGAGGGCCAGCTGCGCTCCCGTGGCCCAGGCGGCCCAGCCGATGGGTCCGAAGGCCGGGACCTCGGGGCGACCCGGGAGCAGCCAGCCGACGATGGCGAGCACGATGCCCGGGACCAGCAGGGACCACAGGGGAGAGCTGCCCGACCTCCGAATGTGGGCCGACAGGACCGGAGACACCGCCACGGCGAGGGCGATGCCCAGCCAGAGATGCAGGCGCATGGCCACGAAGTAGCCGGGGGTGAAGACGTCGCCCACCCACAGGAACAGCCCGAGCACGCCGATGACGCAGAAGACCGCGAAGCCGGCGCGGGTGAGGGTCTTCACTCGCTCCTCCGAGGGAAGACGATGCCCCGCTGCTTCGCCAGCCAGCGGCGCAGGCCGCCCACGGTGTGCAGCAGCGTCAGGCCCACCATCCCGAACGTGCCGAACCAGTGCACCGGGCGCACCCAGCCCGGGGGCCCGCCGGAGATGGGCAGCACGAGCCACACCCCGGTGCCGAAGACGGCCACGGTGCACACGGCGAGCACGAGTCCTTCGATGCGGTGGCGGTCGGTGAAGCTCCCCCACTTCGTGACGAGGTGGTGGGTCTGGTAGGCGAGGAAGAGGACCAGCCCGGCCCACCCGAACTGCACGTGCAGCATCTCGGTCATGCCCCAGGTGAGGTTCTGGAAGCGCGGCCCTTCGTGCAGCCAGACGCCGCTCCCGCCGAGCAACACGAGCAACGGCAGGAGGACCCGAAACGACGCGAAGCGCGCCAGGAGCTGGAGGATCGGGCGCATCAGCCCCCCGCCCGGATGGCGAACACGCCGCAGTTGGACCCGGTGTAGACGGTGCCGTCGGCGCCCATGCGCAGGCCCTTGATGTGCCCGCCGACCCTTGCGCGCACGGTGTTCTCGGCGGTGGTGAGGTCCCAGCCGAGCACTTCACCGGTGTAGAGGTTGCCGATGTAGAGGTACCGGCCGTCGGCGCTCACCTCGATGGGCCGCGCGCCGAAGCCGACGTCCCAGCCGCCCACCCGCTGGAGGGAGTTCCCGTCGAGGACCTCCACGACCCCGGCCGTGAGGCGCGGGATGTAGATGCGGTCGGTGTTGGGGTCCCAGGCGAGGTCCCACTGGCGGGTGCCGACCCAGGCGCTGGCTCGCTGTTGTCCGGTGCGCAGGTCCACGCGACGGAGCCATCCGTCGGACCAGAGCCCGATGGACCACACCCGTCCCCCGTCCACGTCCACGGCGATGGCGTTGGTCTCGGCGCCGCGCACCTCCCGGTCGGAGAGCACGGTCATGGCGTCCGGGTCCACTTGCGCGATGCGCCCGCGGAACTCGGTGGAGACCCAGATGCCGCCTCGCTGATCGCGGCGCAGATCGGAGACCCCCTCGCCGAGCCCTTCGAGCTCGCCGGTCCACATGCCCTCGCCGGCGTCGTAGCCCACGAGGCGGTTGCCCTCCTCGCTGTCGGAGCTGGCGCGCAGGAGGAGGACCTTGCTGCCCCCGGTGGCCACGATGGTCTCGGGCTCGTTGTGGTCGAAGGCGGAGTCGCTGGGCAGGGCGGTGGAGGTGCGGCGGACCATGTGGCGGGTGTCGAGGTCGATGACCACCACTTCCTGTGGCTCCCGGCGGGTGACCACGAGGAGCTCGCCGTCGAGGGTGGGCTCCAGATCGAAGGTGCCGTCGAGGGTGCTGAGGGAGACGAGCTCTGCGCCCTCCGCCTCGAGGCCGTCGCACTGCCACATGACGGTCCCGTAGTGGAACGTCACGACGGTGAGGCCCAGGGCCATCACCGGGGCCACCGCGTGCACGAGGCGCAGCGGGTCGGGGTGCAGCCAGTCGAGGAGGCGGTCGCCCCGCAGCCAGACGGCCGCGCCGAGGAGCACGGCAGGGGCGAAGAGCTTGGCTGAGGGGGGCAGGACGGGGAGCGCGGTCAGCAGAGCGAGACCGACACCGGCCGCGCCGAGGCGGGGGAGCCGAGATGCCGGCGCGAACAGCAGAGCGGGTCCCACGAGGAGCAATCCGACGAACGCGTCGTAGACGAACGGCGCGGAGAAGGAGAAGCGGGCAAGCAGGGCGTTCACGCCGTGCAGGTAGGGCGTCAGGATGTGCCCGGCGGTCCCCTCCACCAGGAGGTGCAGCACGCAGAACAACGTCACCACCGGGGGGAGGGCGCTGAGCACGCCGGGGCCCGCGTCTCCGGTCTCGGGCTCTGCGGGCCGGCGCCAGATCCGCGAGGAGCCGGCGAATGCGGCGAGGGTCAGCACCGTGACCACGAAGAGTGCTCCCGGCGCCAGCAGTGCCCCCAACGCCAGCAGGTAGGCCCCGCCGAGCAAGGCGAGGAACGCGGGCACCCACGCGACGTATCGCATGCGCCCCTCGGTGGGCTTCAGCACGTCGGCGATCGCCGCCAGGGCCGTGCAGACCACGTAGCCGCCCACCACCAAGGTCGTGGGGCGGTCGAGGAGGATGGAGACGATCTCCAGGAGGAAGTAGCCCACCTCCATCACCCCGTCGCGCACCGGGGGTGCGAGGCAGGCGAGGGCGAGCAGAGCGGCAGCTGAGGTGGCGATGGCCTCGGGCCGCGTCGGGCGCCAGGAGCGGGGGGCCTGCATCGGCGTGACTCTACAACGCGGGGAGCCGGACCCCTCCGGGGTCGGCCGATGCCCACACGTCGATCACGCGCTCCACCGTCAGGGAGTCGCTGTTCCAGATCCGCGCCGTGCCGTCCTTGCCGGCGCTGACGAAGCGGTCTCCACCAGGCAGCGGCCGCACGCACATGAGCCAGTCGCTGTGGGCCTCGAGGCGGCGCGGCTCCCCCTCCAGATCATTGAGATCCCACACGAACACGTCGTCGTCGGTGCC
>JAGSHC010000188.1 GCA_023954745.1 Deltaproteobacteria bacterium
AGGGTGTCACGCGCAGGAGCGAGAGTCAGTACCCCTCGCGCACGTCGATGCGGTGGGCGGGCGCCCGTCCCTCCGCCAGCGCGGTCAACGTCTCGGTCAGGGCGTCGTATCGCGCCTCCTCCACCCAGGGGCCATGCCCCGTGCGATGCGGGCTCAAGACGACGTTGTCCAAGCCGTGAAAGGGCAGGTCCGAGGCAGGGGTGGCCCCGCGGGCGTCCAGGTCCGGGTAGCGCCACCACACATCGAGGGCTGCCCCTCCCAGGTGTCCGTCTCGCAGGCTCGCGAAGAGATCTGCCTCCGGAGTGATGGCCGCTCTCGCCACGTTGACGAGCAAGGCGCCCTGCGGAAGGCGAGCCAGCGCGTCTGCATCGAGAAGCCCCGAGGTCGCTGGGGTCCCGGGCAAGCAAAGCACCACCACGTCGGCGGCGCCGAGCAGAGCGAGGGTGTCGCTGCTGGGATGAACCCGGACTCCCGCATCGTCGTAGGGGGTGACGGCGCGCCGCCGCGTGGCTGCCACCCGGAGGCCGAGCAACGACAGGAGGCGGGACACCCGGGACCCAATCGCTCCGTAACCGAGGACCACCGCGGATCGTCCGGCGAGTCGAACCGATGGGTCCGGGGCGTAGCGCGGACGCCAGTCCCCGGCCCGAAGAGCGGCGTCCATGGGAACCACCCGCTTCGCCAGGGCGAAGAGCAGAGCGAGGGCCGACTCGGCGACGGCCTCCGCGTTGTGGTGCTGGTTGTAGACGGGCAACTCCGGGGCTACCTCGAGCAAGAGTTCGCGGCTGGGCCGCGGCAACCCAGCGTACGGAATCACGAGGGCCTTCCAGGGAGCGGCCTTCAACTGCTCCCGCGACGGTCGTCCTCCCACGAGGACCTCCGCGCCCGGGGGAATCGAGGAGCCCGAGCTCCATTGGAAGCGAGGCAAGGACGCCAACCGTTCCAGGAAGCGGGCCTCGGGGGGCTTGAGCAAGTGGACACGCACCCCTGGACCGTAGCGGGCTGAGCTGGAGCGGTCCCAGCTCCAGCCAATTACTTGCCTAACGGCAAGTGAACTATTGTCAAGAGACTGCCGACCCCGCATGCTGCAATCGTGACGCACCCACGACTCGCCGTTCTCCCGTCCGAGGCCCACCCGAAGGCTCCGGCGGACTATCGCTACCCCTTCTCCCCATTCCCCACCGGCTGGTACCAGCTAGGCCCCTCCGCCGACGTCCGCCCAGGCCAAGTGGTCAGCAAGACCTTCGCGGGGGACGAAGTCGTGGTGTGGCGGACCGAGAGCGGAGAGGCGCGCATCAGCGGCGCCCACTGCCCTCACATGGGCGCGCACTTCGGCCACGGGGGCAAGGTGCAGGGCGAAGAGCTGTGGTGCCCCTTCCACGGCTTCTGCTTCGATGGTGAGGGTTCCTGCACGAAGACCGGCTACGACACCAAGCCACCCAAGACGGCCCGGCTGCGCATCATCCCCTCGTTGGAGCGCCACGGCTTCGTGTTCGGCTGGCACGACGACCTGGGGCGCGCGCCACGGTTCACCATCCCCGAGACCGACGACGCCGGCTGGACCGGGTTCAGGCACCACGCGTTCAATCTCCGCGGCCATCCCCAGGAGACCACCGAGAACAGCGTGGACACGGGGCACCTCGCCGTCGTGCACGGCTACACGGGCATCGAGACGCTGGAGCGACTCAAGCTCGACGGAGATCACCTCACGGTGCGGTATGCGATGCACCGCAAGCTCGACTTCCTCGGCCAGCCGGACAAGATCATCCGCACCGAGTTCACCATCCACGTCTACGGACTCGGCTACTCACGGGTCGAAGCCCACGTCCCGGAGCTCAACCTTCGGTCGCGACACCTCGTGCTCTCCTCGCCCATCGACGGGGACCGAATCGACCTCACCATCGCCGTCGCCATGGGTGAGACGAGCCCCAGGGACGTCCACCGCCTCCTCAGCTGGGTTCCGAAGGCCCTGTTCCGACCCGCCGCCCATCTGGGAATGTTCAAGGCCTACGTGCACGACGTGTCCCAAGACCTCGCGATCTGGGAGAACAAGAGCTACGTGCATCCGGCCCAGGTGGCCCAGGGCGATGGTCCCATCGGGCGGTATCGCACCTGGGCGCGCCGCTTCTACCCGGACACTGAGCCCAAGAAGAAGGCCACCCCCGCCGAGCCGGGCGCCGGCGCGGCCAGCGCATAGCCCCCCGCCCGCCGGATCAGTCGCGGGGTGGAATCGAGGCCACGGACGGCCACGGCCACGGTCCGCCGAGGCGGAGGCTCAGTTCTCGTCGTCCTGGTCCGGGGCGTTGGCCGAGAACGTGCCCGTGATCGCCGTCTTGGTGGCCGAGTTGTCCCACAACTCACCGGTGAAGCTGAAGGTGCCCTCCACCGCGAAGCCGTCGTCGGAGGTGACCTCGATGGAGCCGTCCGTGGCGTCGGAGTTGCCGACCCAGCCCGTCTCGCTGCCGTCGTCGTTGCGCACGGTGACGTTGATGCCCTGAAAGTCGCGCATTTCGAAGCCGAGGGGGCCGTAGCTGCCAGCGCCCGCGTATCCAGACCACACGCCGATGGACCCTCGGATGGCTCCGGCGCTCCCATTGGCTTCGTCGTCCTGGAACGAGACGGACATGAAGCCGGTGCTGGCCCGTCGTCCTCCTCCACCGACGTCGCTGGCGTAGTCGACGCCGTCGATGAGGAAGGTGACGGACGCCACGGACGCGCCGGCGTCGTCATCGTCGTCTCCCCCGGGGGGGCAGCCGACGAGCAAGGCAGCGAAGAACAGAACAGGCATCAAACGCATGCGCTGACTGTACAGAAGGTCAGCCATCCCAGGCGCGAGCCGCGCTTACTCGGGGTCGACCTCCAAGAACATCGTGGCCCGCAGATCCACGGTGACCTCCGCGGAGGAGTCCTCCATCACCGCGTGGACTTCGAGCACGCTCCCGCTCGCCGGGTTGTACCAAACCGTGAGAAACGCATCGATGTTGGGGTAGCAGTCGAGCGGCACCGCGACGGGCTCCGCGGTGGCGACGGACAGTTCGTTGATCTCCAGCCCGCACGAAGCCGCCGCCTGGTCGGTGGTGCAGCGCATGGTGCCGCTGGCGAGGCCGCCTGCGTCCACGACGAAGGTGCCCGGTCCGACGCACGAATCGCTCGCTGGGCTCCAGGGAATGGAGCCCGTCACGGTGCCGACGTAGGACCCCGCGGGAGGCGTGAAGACCGAGTCGTCGTCGTCACCGCCCGAGTCGTCGTCATCGGAGATCGCGGAGTCGTCGTCGTTCGACGCATCGTCGTCGTCGCCCCGGCGCGCCGGGCCACACGCGGTCAGCGAGACGAGAAGTAAGACCAGGAGTCGAAGGGGCACGACCCGACAGTACTCCTATGCCACGCCGCTCAAGCCCGGACCCGCCTTGAGCCGATGAACCATTACTGGCTCCGAGACGCCCTTCATGTCGACGGCGCCGACGTCCACGAAGCAGTCGGCGTCGACTCCACCTTCGAGGGCCGCCTCGAACGTGCGGGAGCAGAGCAGCACCTCGCCAGCCTCCGCCTTGCTGCACAGCCGTGAAGCCAGGTTCACGGCGTCTCCGATCGCGGTGTACTCCAGCCGCTGCTGGGAGCCGATGTTCCCGACCACGACCTTGCCCAGGGCGATGCCGATGCCCGTAGCCACGGCGACCTTTCCGTCGGCGACGCGCCGCGCGTTCCACTCGGCCAGGCGCTCCTCCATGCGTAGGGCGGCCCGTACGGCGCTCGCGCCGTGGTCCTCGGTGGTGACCGGTGCGCCGAACCAGCACAGCATCGCGTCGCCCATGAACTTGTCGACCACGCCCTCCTCCTCCATCACGGAGTCCACGAGCATGCCGAAGTACTCGTTGAGCAACGAGACGATCTCAGCGGCACCCAGAGTCTCGGTGAGGGCCGTGTAGCCGCGAATGTCGCTGAGCAGCACGGTGATCTCCCGCGCCTCGCCCTCGAGCGAGAGCTCCCCCTTGTCGAGCAGCTCCTGCACCACCTGACTCGCCATGTACTTGCCGAACATCGTGCGGAGCTGCTCCCGCTCGGCGAGCCCGCGGGCCATGTCGTTGACCGCGCGTCCCAGGTCCCCCACCTCGTCGAGCCGCTCGACGTCGACACGCACGTCGAGGTGCCCTTCGCCAATGCGCGCCGCGGCCTCGGCGATGGCTCCGATGGGCCGCGCGATGCCGCGAGCGAGGGCACCGGCGAAGAGGAACGCCAGCCCGACGCCCGCCAGGGCAAAGAGCAGGCGGCGCAGCGAGCGGTTGTCGAGCTCGCCGAGCAGCGTGCCCACGGGATGGTCTGCCTGCACCACCGCGATGACCGCTCCGTCACGGTCGATGATGGGAGCCCACGCAGAGATCCAGGTGTCGGTGGCGTTGGTGTAGGGCCCCTCGCTGCCGGGCTCGCCCGTGACGAAGGTCTGAGCCACCCCGGCGCGCAGCTCCTGCAGGTCGCCGATGAATGGCGTCTCGTTGGTCATCGCGACGAAGCGCGACGCCTGTCCGTCCTTGCGCAGCGTATAGACCGGCGAGCTCAAGCCCGCCCCCTCCTTGATTCCCCGGAGCTGCTCCCGCAGCGTGTAGAAGGCCGAGGTCTTCGGGTCCCCAGTGCGCGCCAGCTCCGCGTGCATGGCCGGGTCGAGCTGCACGGCACCGACCCGCACCGCCGTCGTGAGCTGCTGGGTGAGGTGGTCTACGAGCTCCGCCTCGGCTGCCCGGTGGTCGAGCACGCCGACGATGCCCACCGCCAGCACCACGGCCAGGCTGCCCGCGAGGCCGATGCGCACCGCCAGACGACCCGCAAACAAGCGACGCACCGCCATGACGAAGCCCGCGTCGCTCCGCGCGACCTCGGGCAACACAGCCAGGATCAGCGCCAGCACCACGGCCGCGAGGAGCGCCTGGAGACGCAGCCTCGCCAGCTCCGAACGGAGGGCGTTCGCTGGCTGGTCCACCTCCACCAGCGCCACCACGGTGCCGTCCGCGGCCTTCACCGGAGCGTAGGCAGAGACCCAGCGGCCGTGGTCGTCGCCGTAGATGCCGGTGCGGCCTCGCTCCCCGGCCTCGAGGACCGGGCGCATGGCGTCGCGCAGGGGATAGCGGTCTCCGATGTAGGGGGTCGGGTTCGTCATGACGACGAACTCCACCTCGGACTCGCTGACCTTGCGCAGGGTGTAGACCGGGCTGGTCAGGTCGCGACGCTCGGCGGCCGCCCGCAGCGAGCGACGGAGCCGGAGGAAGTCGGCGCCGGTTGCGTCGTCGGAGCCCACGATGCGCTCGTGGGCATCGGCATCGACGAGAGCCGCCAGCTCCGACGCGATGGACTCGAGAGCCTGGGCTTCAGCGTCGACCTTGGATCGCACCTGGAGCTCGGCCCACCCGAGCCCCGCCGACGCGAGCACGACGATCAGCACCAGGGCGCGCATCGACAAGGAGTTCCCCACGTCCCGCAGGGTATCAGCGCGTGTCACCGTTCCGCCGGGAAGGACGGCCCCCTTGCCAGACGAGAGGGTCGGACCCACCTACCCTCCCCCGCGTCCCCGAGGAGAACCCCATGGCCACCGACGACACCGATCTGCTGGGAGAGGCTGCCTCCCAGGCGCGCAATGGCGACCCCCAGGCCGCCGCCCGCTCCCTTCGCTTCGCCGCCCAGTCCCCCAAGCTGCACACCGACGACGCCCGACTGGGGAGCCTCATCGACACCGTCGCCCGGATCGCCGGCTCGATGAACCTGGACGACCTGGCACACCGAGCGACTGGGGCATCGGGGCTCGTCCCCCAGGCTCTGTACGACCTCGGCTACGAGCTCGTGGAAGTGGGTCTCCCGGCAGTGGCCGTGCCGGTGTTCCAACGCGTGCACCGCGTGCTCCCTGGGCAGGCCCCCGTCGTCTCGGAGCTCGCCTCCGCCTTGGAGCGCGCCGGGCGGCACGCCGAGGCTCGCGACGTTCTGATGTCCGCCCCCGAGCTGCTCGAAGACTTCTGGCTCCGGTACCTCGTGGTGTTCAACGCGCTCTGTGCCGGCGACCTCGTCTCCGCGCGTACTCACGAGGCGCTCCTCTCCAGCGAGGACCCGTCCCAGGCCCACGCCCAGGACCGCGTCGCCGCCATGCTGTCCCGCGCCGCGCGCCTGGAGGTGCAGGGATCATCCGAGGCGTTCGCGCTGCGGGAGTGGCAGTACATCCTCAACGGGTACGTGCTCCACCACCTGAGCCCCTTCGGCTGGGACGAGGGCATGCGAGGGCGCTACGCCTACAGCCAGGACGGGCTCGGGGCGATCCGCCGTGATCTGGACTCCCTCGCCGACGCGCTGCGGGCGACGGACACGATTCCTCCTCGGGTGCTCTGGCTCCCGGAGCGAGGCAGCAAGACCCTCGCGTTGGCTCTCGCAGACCTCCTGCGGGTGCCCAGCGCTCCCTGGTCGCAGCGCACGGACGGGCTGGTCGTCGCGTACGACCTCGCAGACCTGGACGAAGAGAGCTTCACCGCGTTGGCCGCGAGTGAGGCGCTGCACCTCTTCAGCCGCACCGTGCGCTGGACGGAGCCGTCGTCTCTCGTCCCCTCCCACGTCGGGTTGCTTGCGCAGACCCTCATCGCTCCATGGAGCGCGGGCCTCCGTATGGCGCCGGGCGGGGGAGTCGAGCAGACCCCCGAGTCCGTGGATCCCCCCGAGCAGTGGGCCCGCCAGGTCCTCGACGCCGACGTGGGTACCGACGAGGTGGCGCCGGGCGACACTGGCAAGGAGCGGCTGCGCTTCGTGAAGAGTGCGTCGCCGGAGCCATCCGACATGTTCTTGGAGGGCCCCATCCGCTCGAGTCGTTTCGGCTGACTGCAGCGCTCCGACGGGCAATGTGCGAGTTTTCTAACACCAACCCTTGCGACGGGGGAGCGGAGTGTTAGTTTTCTCGCACTACCCTCGCCCCCCGGAGCGCTGCATGAACACCCAGGCCCCCGATCCTCTTTCCCGCCGCGAGCGAGAAATCATGGACATCGTGTACCAACTGGCGCCTGCCGCGGTGACCCAGGTGCGCGATGCAATGGCCGATCCGCCGAGCTACTCCACGGTACGCACGCTCATGGGCACCCTGGAGAAGAAGGGCCACCTGAGCCACACGGCCTCGGGAACGAAGTACGTGTACAGCCCCACGGTCGACCACTCCACCGCCCAGCGCTCGGCCCTGTCCCGCATCGTGCACAGCTTCTTCGGCGGGGCCCCCGAGCGCGCCGCGGTCGCCCTGCTGGAGATGTCGGGCATGGACGAGGACAAGCTCAGCGAGCTTCGACAGCTCGTGGACGAAGCCAGGGAGGAGGGACGATGAGCTTGCCCACCTGGACTGGTCCCACCCTCGCCAGCGAGTTCCTCGGCCTGCTCGTCGACGGCACCCTCAAGGCATCCGTTCTGCTCGGCGGGGCGTTGTTCGCTGAGCGCCTGGTTCGTCGCGCCCCCGCGGCGGTGCGACACAGCGTGCTCTGGGCTGGTCTGCTCGCCGTCCCCGTCGTCATCCTCGGGGGGGCGCTGCTGCGCTCCTCGCCCATCTGGTTGGACGCGGTGAGCGAGCCTCTGTCACTGGTGCTCGTCTTCGCCTACCTCCTCGGCGTGTCGATCATCGCCCTTCCCCTCGTGCGAGGTGGGGTCGCTCTGGCGAAGCTGACCGCCCGGGCCGAGCACGATGCCCCGTGGCTCGGGTCGCTGCAGGCGGGCCGCAAGACACGCCTGCTCATCGCCGAGATCAGCGTGCCCATGACCTTCGGCTGGCTGCGGCCGGTGGTGCTCTTCCCCTCCTCAGCGGAGCGTTGGTCGGAGGATGAGCGGCACTCGGCGCTGGCCCACGAAGTCGCGCACATCCGCCGGGGTGACTGGCTGGTGTTGCTGGCGAGTCATCTGGTGGTGGCGGTGGCGTGGTTCCACCCCCTCGCCTGGATGGTCCGACGTCGCATGCTTCTGTTGGCGGAGCACGCCGCCGACGACCAGGTGCTCCGCAGCGGGGTGCAGCCGAGCGCCTACGCGCGCCACCTGCTGGACCGATGCTCCGAGCTGGGCTCTCTGCGCCCCGCGGCGATGACCATGGCTCCTGTGCACCCTCGGCAGCTGGAGGCGCGGGTGCGCGCGATCCTCGCGCCAGACCAGGCACGGGCCGCCTCGCCCGCCTCCTCGCGTCTGACGGCAGTGGCGTTGTTCCTGGCGGTGGTCCCGCTGGCGGCGGCATCCGTCGTGCCGGTGCCATTGCCCCCGGAACCCACCTGCCAGGTGGTCGCCGACGCCGCTGGGCGCCCCGGCCCGTGGGCTCCCGAGGAACTCGCCGACCCGGACGCACCGTCCTTGGACTTTGAGCTCCTCAAGACCTACAGCGGCGCGATGCCAGCGCTGGCCTACTTGACCGAGGAGGTCGGAAGGCTCAGCCCGCAGGAGCTCTCCACCCGCCAGGAGGCTGCAAGCTTCATCGTGCGCAACTGCCCCTATCGGCGCGGCGGACTGCAGCTGCTCGCGACGATACGCATGGAGCTCCAGCGGTTCGACCCCGCGTTGCAGCCGGTTCCCCCCGACGGGGCGGCCGAGCTCATCGCACGCATCGATCGGCTCCGGGCCCTCGTCGATCGACACTGGGCTTACATGGAAGCCCTCGGCATCGACGACCTCCCGGCCCCCCGTGAGGGCGACTTCATGTCGCAGCCCGCAGCGAAGCCCACTCTGCAGACGGGCCAGAGCCTCCGCAGCGCGTGGGAGCCTGTCGATCTCACCGAGAAGACGGTCCGGAGCGTGCGCGACCTCGTAGCCCACATCGACGACGTCACTGGAGATGCTCTGAACGCAGCCGAAGCCCAGATGGGCAGCGAAGACGGGAACCTGCTGCTGATGCCCGTCTTCCGGGTCTACACCCGCGAGCTCGCCGCCATCGACCAGCTCGCGACGGAGGCGCGCGTCGGAGCCGCCGCGGACGAACGAGGCGTCCGCCCCGAGTTGCCCACCTACTGCGAGGAGGTGGAGCTCAGCACGCTGCGACTGTCCATCCTCTCCCGCATGTACAACGGCATGGGCTGCTGAGCCGGAGACGGCCCCGCGGTCAACGAGCTGGGAGGGCCTCAGCGATCTGGCGAGCCCACGCCGCCTGGGCGTCAGCATTTGGATGGGTCGCGTCGAACGGCAAGCGCCAGCGCGGGTCCCGCCAGCCCAGGCCCGCGTCGAGCACGGGAACCCCTCGTTCTGAGCACCACCGCAGGGTCTCGGCCGTGTAGTTGTCGTCGTCGAGACCGACGAGGAGGAACCGGACCCCAGCATCCTCGGCGCGGCCATGCAGGTGGGCGATGAGGTTGCGGGTCACCTTGTGGCTGTCGACGAGGAGGTTGTGGACCACGTCCCCGGCCAGATCCAGGCGATGGACGACCGCGAGCCGATCCGCCAACGGGAGCGGCGAGAGGCCGGCATCGCACGTGCCGACGCGGGGTGAGCCCCTTCTGCCCCGCGCGCACGGAAGCTCCGAGAGACCCGTTCCGCCCAGGGCCAGCGACCTCCTCCAGTTCCGCACGACGGTGACTCGCTCATCCTGAAAGGAGGCGTAGGCGAGCACCATTGCGTCGGGGGCTTCGTCCGACACCACCGCCCTCTCCAAGGACAGCAGGGCTTGCAAGGGGCCGTGGCCGGGCGCTGCGTGGTTGCGCACCCGCCAGGTCGTGGCGTCCGCGATGAGCCACGGTAACGTCTGTGAGTCCTCGAGGCCCAGGCCATAGGCGAAGGAGCCCCCGTGCACTTCGAGGACTGCGCCCCCTACCCGCGGGGTCGCGCGCCGCCCCGAGGGGTCATGCGCCACCGGCACGGCGGTTCCGTCGGGGAAGCGGAGGGTGAACTCCCCTGGGGCCGGGACGAAGCCCAGGACCTCGTCGGGCTGGACCCACGACGCGGGCTCCACCACGAAGGGGGGCGCGGGGTCCGTCGTCGGACCGAGCCCGAGCCCGCGCAGAGCGAGCTCGCTCCCGAGGCCACCCACGACGAGCCCCGCGAGGATCAGGAGAGCCCGTTGGACGAGGGGCGACCGCATCTGTCAGTCACGGTACCCGCGCCGATAGACTCCCGGTCGGAGGTGCCAATGGCCCGCTTCGCTCTCTTGCTCGCGACGCTTCTCCTTCCGGCGGTGGCCAGCGCCGGCCCCCTTCCATCGACGAAGGAGGCCTACGCCAAGCGTGCTCTGAAGGAGATTCGCGGTGTGCGGGGCGCCGAGTGCGCGCTCGAGATCGAGGAGTTCACCGTGCACTGCGGGGATGCGTTCTCGCTCTACCTGGGGAACACCTGGGCGGAGTATCGCGAGATGAAGCCCGCGGAGAAGCGCGACCACCTGGCGCGGTTTGCGCGGAGCGCGGCCCCCCTGGACGACCTCGACTTCTCCGACCCCGCGCTGACCTCGCAGCTGCGCCCTCGCATCAAGTCGTGGGCCGAGTTTCGCGGGTACGACCTGGTCGGAGTGTTGCGTGGCCAGCCGCTGGCATCCACCAACCCCCAGCCCCTCAGCGGCTCCCTCGCCATCGACATCGTCGTGGACCTCCCGGAGTCGATGTTGCCCGGCACCACCTCCGTGCTCGAGGGGATGGGCTTGAACCCCGCCGACGCCTTGACCCTCGCGACCACGAACCTTCGGCAAGCCACCGCGGAGGACGTCTTCCAGCCCGTGGCGGAAGGGGTCTGGGCCGCGCGCACCGGTGACAGCTACGACTCCTCGCGCCTCCTCCTCACGGGGCTCATCTCCAAGCTCCCCCTCCAGGGAGACCCAGTGGTCATGGTGGCCAACCGCGGGAACCTGCTCGTCGCAGGCTCCGACGATGTAGGCGGGCTCGCTCGACTGGCGGTGCTGGGCGAAGAGGCGATGCAACAGCCCCGGTGGGTGACCGGAGGCGCCCTCATTCTTCGAGGCGGCTCCTACTCGGACTGGCTCCCCGGCCCTGAGCACCCCAGCCACGCCGCCTTCCGCTACCTCTCGGTGCTGAGCCGGGGCCAGTGGTATGCGCAGCAGAAGGAGGTCCTCGACGCCGTCGCCGAGGCGCAGGGCCTGAAGCGCATCGTCGGCAGCTTCGGGAGCATCGGGGACCTGCGTGGCGGCGGCATGACCTTCAGCGTGGTCGAAGCCGTCACTACCTTGCTCCCCGAGGTCGACCTCGTGGTCGTCGTCGGCCCTGATGAGGTCCCCCGGTTCGTGCCGTGGGCCGCATTCGCGGAGACGATGAAGTCCCCCGTGACCCCGGACACCTACCCCCCGCGCTACGAGGTCGACCCCGCCGCGGTGGAGAGTCAGTGGTCGGCGCTCGAAGCCGTCGGCCTCACCATCGAGCAGATGAAGAACCAGTAAGCCCGTCAGCCAGACGCGAGCAACCCCAGCAACCCGCTTACGAGGCCACCGATCAGCACCCCGGCCAGCACCGTCACGAGCAGCGTCGCTGCGCGCGGGCCGATGATGGGGGCCAGCCAGCGAATGGGACGCCACAGCAGAGGGATGAGGTACCCACTCAGCCGCGGACCCGTCTCCACCTGACGCCGAAACTCTGCCACCACCGCCTGGGGCAGGCCGTGGTGCTCGGCGCCAGCGAGCAGCTTGCAGGCATACCGTCGGCTACAGGGTCCGCGGGGTACCGCGTCGCCGGGGTTCATGAGCAGCGCCAGGGCCTCCACCGGCTCTCCACCGACCCACGCCGTCACCATCTCTCGGCGGTAGCCCACCTCGTGGCGGCTCATCTCCGCCCAGGCGTCGTCCTCGATGGCGAAGACCACTCCGTGCGCGCGCTCTCCGGGTGCCTCGATCAGCCCCATGAACCTTGGCTCGAAGAAGGGAATCCCCCGCAGGACCAGGTCTGCGGCGTACCCGTCGACGACGGCGTACCGGCCGTGCTTCTTGGCGTGGGGCGTCGCCATGAGCGCGCCGTAGGCGAAGACGGTGGGCAGCCTAGACCCCGTCCACCGCGCGAAGGCCGTACTGGTCGATCAAGCCGACCACCGCATCCACATCGTCCGTCGTGACCGCCGGGTTGATGAACAACATGCGGAAGAAGTTGGGCCGCTCCCCCAAGGGCTGGAAGCCCACCATCGCGGTCCCCTGTTGCTGCATCTGCAGCTTGATGGCCGGCGCGACGGTGTGCAGCCGACGACGCTGCGCGGCGGTGGAGGTTGCGAAGTCGAAGGGGCGCATGTCGGGGGGGATCCACCAGAAGCACACGTGAGTGAAGGACGGTGGAGCCGCCAGGACGAAGCGGTCGTCACCGGCCAGCGTCTCGGCGAGGTACGCGGCCAGCTCGAACACGTGGTCGACCCGGGCCGCGAGCCCGGCATCCCCCCGCGCTTTCCAGGTGAGCCAGAGCTTGACGACGTCGGCGCGTCGGCCGCAGACGAAGGTCTTGTCACCAGTGTCGAGTTCACCGTAGAGCTTGTCCTTCTGGAAGATGTAGTCCGCCCCAGAGGCAAAGACCTCCGTCAGGAGGCCGGGATGGCGCGTGAGGAGCGCGGAGCACTGCTGGGTCACGCCGAGGAGCTTGTGGGGATTCCAGGCCAGGGAGTCCGCTCGCTCCACCCCCGCCATCAGGTGACGCCACCGCTCGGACACGAGGGTCGAGGCGCCGTAGCACCCGTCCACGTGCAGCCAGAGCCCGTGCTCCTCGGCCACATCGGCGAGGGCGTGGATGGGGTCGAACGCGCCCAGCACCGTCGTGCCTGCCGTGGCGGCGATCATCAGCGGGACGCGGTCAGTGGCGGCGAGGGCGGCGCGCAAGGCGGTGGGGTCCATGGCCCCATGGGAGTCGCAC
>JAGSHC010000384.1 GCA_023954745.1 Deltaproteobacteria bacterium
CGGCGTCGTCCTCGGGGGCCTCGTACTCCAGCCACAGCTGCTCGGACCGGCAGGTCACCTCGTGGTAGACGACGATGCTCACGTCGAAGTCCTCCACTACGTAGGCCTCCTCGGCCGCCCCGTAAACGTCCATTCCGCCGTAGCTCGGCTTGTGGGCATTCGCGGGGACTGACCATGCGATCAGGCAGGCGATAACAAGAAGAAGTCGGGTTGCAGCGGCCATCGTTTCGTCCTCCGATGGAGGCACACTAGAACGAAATAGACGTATTGAGAAGACCAAATCGCCTAAATCGTCACGAAGCAAGCACTGTGCCCCTGCCCTGGCTTCAGCCGTGGATGCGGACGCGGGGAATCGGTGGACCCTCGTCCATCACACGTGGTTGTGCAGCATCAGCTCAGCCGGGTGGGGGTCGAGGTAGACCTGTTGGTCGACCCATCCACGCGGATGTCGTCTGAAGTGGTGTCGCAGCAGGGTGAGCGGCACCACCAGGGGCAGGAGCCCCCGCCGGTATCTGTCGATCACCTCCCTCAACTCCGCCCGGTCGCCCGCGTCGATCGACCGCTTCAAGTACCCGGCGAGGTGGTCGAGGACGTTGCTGTGACTGCGTGGCGTGGCGTTGCGCCTCAGCGTCGCCATGAACCCTTCACCATACGCGTCCAGCGCCGTGTCGAGCCCTTCGGAGCGCGCTGCCGCCACCAGCCGTCCCAGTCTCCGGTAGCCCGCCTGGTTGTGGGCGAGGAGGAGCATCTTGTGGCTCGCGTGGAACTGCTGGAGTTCCGCGACCCCCGCGGGGCCTGCGCGCAGCTCCTGCCAACGCCGGTATGCGAAGACTCGAGTGATGAAGTTCTCTCGCAGGCGAGGGTCGTGGAGGCGACCCTCCTCTTCGACCGGCAGGCTCGGGTTCTCGCGCATCAGAGCCCTGGCGAATCGACCCGCGTCGGTCCCGACGGTACGGCCCGACTCGTCGTAGACCTTGACCCGCTCCATTCCACAGCTGGGAGAGGCTCGCTTGAGGATGAACCCGCTGAGCCCAACAAAGCGGTGCGCGACCTGCAGGTAGAGAGCATCGAGCGCATCGGTGACGTCCAGCTCCCGGTCACGAACCCCGCGGACACGAATGCCGCCTCCCACCTGCACCAGGCGGATTGGGGGGCGCGGGATCGGCAGTCCGATCTCGACCTCTGGACAGACGGACACGCAGTCGAAGTACGCGCCCAATACGTCAACGACGTACCGGTCCCTCTTGTGCCCCCCGTCGTAGCGGACTTCCTCTCCGAGCAGGCAGCGACTGACTCCGACACGAATCCTCGGACTGGTGTCGGCGACGGCTTCCCCGCCGGAGGTCTTGGAGCTCATGCATCTCAACTAGACGCCAGGGCCCCCCGCAGTCAACCCGGACGGCGCCAAGGTCGCCTGCCCATTCGCCCACCGTGCTCACGAGCAAGCCGCCGTCGGGTCGAGCTCTCCACCAGGTGCGATAGGCTCCCAAGGGTCTCGCCACCCGGTCGGGACAGGAGACCCATGTTCGACAGAAAGTCCACTCTCGGCGTGTTCGCTCTCACCCTCGTCCTGGCCTGGGCGGCGGTGTCGGCTCGCGCTGCCCTGGCGGACGACCTCGTGCGGGACGAACGGCGGCTCTGGTCCGACGGCTCACCGCAGGAGGTCTGGACCTACGACGGGTCCATCGACCCCGGGACCCTGCTGCGGAAGGAGCGCTTCTGGGAAGACGGAACGAAGCGCAGTCGTGCCGAGTTCGCCGCCGGCGTCCAGCACGGTGCGGCCCGCACCTGGTACCAGACGGGCAACAAGGAGACCGAGGAGACCTGGGTCGAAGGGGGTCGGGACGGCACCGTGACCCACTGGCCCGACCCGGGTGGCGACACCGCCCGCAAGAAGCAGGTGAAGCCGAAGCTCCAGGCGACCTGGGCGGGCGGGCAGCCCCACGGCGTCTGGCAGGAGTGGGAGGGGTGGGGCGACGACCGGTGGATGCGGGTCGAGAAGAGCTACGTCGAAGGCAAGCTCGACGGCTTCGAGAGCGAATGGCGCCGCAAGGACTCGCTCGTCCGGAAGCACAGCTGGACGCAGGGCGAGCTCGACGGTCGCCAGCTCGGGTGGGACTACCACGGCCAGATGGAGTACCAGTACAACTTCGCGGCGGGAGAACCCCACGGGGCACAGCGGAAGTACGAGGGAGACACCATCGTCCAGGAGCTCTTCTTCGCGCAGGGGAAGCTGCACGGGTCGATGACCTGGGAGCACTGGCTCAATCACCTCGGCAGCACCTGGGTCGAAGGGCTCCGCACCGACCGGAAGCTCGACGACGACGGGGTGCTGGTGTTCGAGCAGCGCCACGAGTTCGTCCCTGGTGAGCGGTTCGACAACGAAGGTCGGCTCCAATTCCACGGCGAGGACCGACTCGTGGACACCACTCACTACTACCCGGACGGCACCCCCGAGCGACTCAAGGTCCAGGGGAGCCCTGGGGAGCGCATCGACTACTGGCCCAACGGTCAGATGAAGCGGCGGGGGGCCGGCCTCTCGCAGGACACCGGGCCGGTCACGGAGTGGTACGAGGACGGGACCGTGTTCCGCGAGGAGCAGTGGGACGGCGGCAAGAAGGTGGGCGAGTGGCTCATCCGCGACCGCCAGGGTCGCGTGGTGCAGCGCCAGACGTGGGACTTCTACCTCGAGGGCCAGGTGGTGACGCTCTGGCACGACGCCGAGACAAAGGCCGCGGAGGGCGACATCGAGCACGGCGGACCCTCGGGCCGCAAGAACGGCCGCTGGACCTATTGGCGTCCCGATGGGTCCGTGTTGCGTACGGAGACCTACGGACCCGGGCCGTACTCTGGCAACAGGGCGTTCATCACCGAGATGGTGGAGTACGACGCGCAGGAGCGGGTTCGTCTCCGGGGCAGCGAGAGGGAGCTCGTCCTGCTCGACTACGACGCCGAGGACCCCGATGTGGTGCGGCGGAAGCGCACGGTCAGGCTGCTGGACCGGTCCCGTTTCGGCGTCGACAGCTGGGACGGCACCACGCTCACGATGAAGCGAGCGGCGGTGAAGACGCCGTCGGAGCTCGCCGAGGGTGCGCCGGAGGTGGAGTTGCTCGGTGGACGGGGGGTGGTGCTGGCCGACGAGCGACTCCGCGCGGACGGGAGCCCCAAGCAGGTCGAGCGATTCAACAAGCAGGGACTGCGAGACGGGCTCCAAGAGGGCTGGCACCGAAGCGGGTTCCAGGCCTACTCGTTCACCTACCGGCGGGGGGCGCTCCAAAAGGCCGAGGAGTGGTGGTCCGACGGCACGCCACGGTTGGTGCTGATGATGCGGGGCGAGGAGATCGCCACCATGAGTGCGTCCGACAAGGGCGGGCGGACCTGGCAGTACGACGGAAGCAAGCCCTGGCGGGGGCCGGCCGAGTTGCTCGAGCGCTGCCGGATCTGGACGCTCGCCCCCGGCACACCCAGCCCGGGAAGTAGGTGAAGCGCGCCCGGTGGACCGAGTTCGCGTCGAGCCGCCGCCCCGGCGCCCGGCCCTCCTACGGCTCGGTATCCTCCGGGCGGTGTCGCACCGGAGCTTCCTGACGCGGGTTGTCCAGCCCCTCTCGCTCATCCTCGCGCTCGGTGGCTGCGGCCCGACCGAGGTGCCCGTGCGCGCGCCGACAGTGGACCCGCTCCCAGCGGCCGAGGCTCCCGAAGGCTTCGCGGTCATCCCCTCGGGGTCCTTCGTGATGGGCTCGCCGTCCAGCCAGCTCGCCCGGGAGGAGCACGAAGGCCCTACGTGGGAGGTAGCCCTGACCTCGTCGTTCCTGCTGGGGCGCACCGAGGTGACTGTGGGGGCCTTCGAGGGGTTCGTCGCCGCGACCGGCCACGTCACGGACGCGGAGACCGCTGGCTGGGGACAGGGAGCGAACGGGCACGAGCGCACGCCGGGCCTGTCGTGGCGCGCGCCGGGGTTCCAGCAGGCCGAGGACCATCCCGTCGTCGGTGTGAGCTGGAACGACGCCACCGCGTACGCCGACTGGCGCAGCTCCGTGGATGGGTTGCCCCCCTGCTACGCGGCGGGCTTCACCCCCGGCTGCCTGGGCTGGCGCCTGCCCACAGAGGCGGAGTGGGAGTGGGCGGCCCGAGCGGGGACCACCGGCCCCTGGGGGCCGCTGACCGAGTCCGGGCGGGGCTGTGAGGCCACGGCTCTGACGACCATTGCGTGGATGTGCAGCAACGCCCGAGGGAGCACGCACCCGGTGGGGTCGTTGGCGGCGAACCCCTGGGGGGTGCACGACCTGCTCGGGAACGCGTGGGAGTGGGTGCACGACGGCTTCGACGACTACCCCGGAGACGCCGAAGACCCGCTGGGGGGCGCGCCGGGCGACGACCGGGCGAACAGCGGCTGCGGGTGGGGCAGCCGGGTAGAGGACTGCCGGGTCGCGATGCGGGTCGAAGACCCGCCGGACGTGGGGTTCGACAACCTGGGGTTCCGCCTGGCTCGCACGGTGCCCATGAGCCGCACCGATCACCGTCAAGCGTTGCTCGCGGCCCGTCGCAG
>JAGSHC010000142.1 GCA_023954745.1 Deltaproteobacteria bacterium
AACCTCAACACCACGAGCTTCACCGACGGCGAGCCCATCCCGGAGTACGCCGTTGAGGACGATTGGTTCAACGGCAACGAGCTGTTGCCCCGCTTCCAGTGGTCGAACACCGACGACCTCAACGACATCCACCCCGAGCCCCTCCCCGTCGACTTCTACGGAGCGCTCTACAACGAGGTCGTCCTCGCGTCAGGTCGCCTCGCCCCCCCTGGGTGGCGCATCCCCACCACCGAGGACTTCCGTGACCTCGAGGCGTTCGTCGCCACCGACGGCCACGCCGGCAGCGAGTCGGAGGCGTTGAAGGCCGTCTTCTCCTGGTCCCCGGACGAGGCAAACGGAACGGACGTCTACGGCTTCGCCGCCCTCCCCAACGGGTACGTGTCCGGCGTCGGTACCGCCACGGGCACCCCGATCATCGGGACCCTGGCGACCTCCGACATGAATCCCGAGGGGGACGCCCGACGGACCGTCGTCAATCTCATGGATCAGGGCGCGCTCCAGTACGCCGAGAACTCCATCTTCCTGGGGGCCGGGGTGCGCTGCATTCGGGAATAGGCGACGGCCTGGTGCGCCCCAGGGATGGGTGCGGTCCTCCCCCGGTCGACACCTTTCTTGAGCCAAGGAGGATCCATTTGCGGATGACATGTCTCAGGGAGAGTGAAGCCACCCCGTGGCAGAAAGGAACTCCCCATGAGCTTCGCATCCCTCTTTCCCCGCAATGAGCACATCATCGACCGCGTCCTCCGGGTCATCGTCGGCATCGCGCTCCTTGCCATCGTCTTCGTCGGGCCCCAGACCCCACTGGGCTGGATCGGCATCGTTCCGCTCTTCACCGGTCTCGTCGGGAGCTGCCCTCTCTATCGGATCACTGGGATCTGCACCCTGCCGAAGAGCCAGCAGCAATAGGTTGACCGCCCTGCACCCTTCCGCGCCCATCGCCTCGAGCGATGGGGATCTGCTCCGCCAGACCGCGGAAGGGTCGCGGTCCGCCTTCTCTCAGCTCGTGGAGCGGCATCGCGGCGCCGTGTGGGCGCTGGTTCGTCGGTTGACGCCGAACGACGCCCTCGCTGAGGAGGCCCTTCAGGAGGCGTTCATCGCTGCCTTCCGTGGCGCGGCGGGCTGGAGTGGCTCAGGTTCCGTTCGAAGCTGGCTGCTGACCCTCGCTCGCCACGCGACCTACCGACATGTGCGGCGGCGCGCCGGAGAGCCCTCCTCCTTCGAGCCTCTCGATGAGCTCGGCGCCGCCGCGGGCTGGGGCCAGCCGGTCCCGGTAGATGAGCTGCTCGCCCGTCTTCGGGATCAGGAGCTGGTACGCCGTGCCATGAGTCGGCTCGACCCTGATGATTGCGACGTGCTCGTCCTCCGCGACCTGCTGGGTCATACCGGTCCCGAGAGCGCCGCTGCGCTCGGCATCAGCCTCAACGCCATGAAGAGCCGCCTACACCGAAGCCGCCTGCGTCTCATCGCGGCGCTGCGAGAGGAGGGCTTCGATGCCTGAACAAGTCGTCATCGCAGGCCTCGGGTGTGGAGATGTGCTCGGTCACCTCTCCGAGTACGTCGACGGCACGGTGTCCGCCGACCTGCGCTCCTCCATCGAAGAGCATCTCCGCGGCTGCGACTGGTGCGCTCGCTTCGGGGGAGAGTTCAGCGCGGTCGTCACCGAGCTTCGGTCGACCCTGAAGGCGCCATCGGAGCCCGCCCCGGACATCAGCGCGCGATTGGCCAATCGATTGGACGAACTCTTCGACGAGTGAGGGGCGTCTGGCCCCGCAGCAGGGCGAAGATAGGATGGGCTCAACCGGCCGCTAGCCGCAGTCGAACGCGCCCCCGCAGAAAACCGAGAGCACCACGAAGCAGGCGACCACCGCCAACCCCGAGAGCACTGGCGCCACGCCCAGAAACACGGCCAGCCGACGCCGGTAGCCGCTCCGCTTCGCGAGGACTCGAACCACCACGAGTCCCGTAGCCGACCCCCAACACACCACCGGAAACAGCAGCACCGACAGCGCCGTCAACACGGTGATCGTGCTCTCCGTGGACCCGGGCGCGTCGAACATCATCGGGGTGAACATCGCGGGAGCGGCACCGAGCAGTCCCGCGAATCCCCACACCAGGATCAGGATGAGACTCCACACAGGAGCCCCGACGGCCGTGGGCGGGGAAGGGACATCGTCCATCGCTCGCAAGGGTAACGTCTCCTCATCGACTCTCCTCACGAGTTCCTGGACAGCCCCTACGCCGACGGCGCCTTCGCGCCCCCCGAGGCTCCGCCGCCGCCGCCGCCCCTGTGGCTGCTGGGGGTCGGCGCCCTGGTCGTGTTGGGATGCGTCGGCGCCGTGGTCGCCACTCAGCGCGCCAGCCTCGCAGCGCTGAGCTCCGAGAACGAGGCCCTCGAGGCGGAGCTAGCCCCCCTGCGGGCGTTGGCCGGCGTCGACTCGCTGCAAGACGCGGCGGCGGCCCTCGAGGAGCGGCGCGATGTGCTGGCAGCCCTCAGCGGGAGTCGGGGTGAGGGGTCAGCGCTGCTCTTCGCCGTTGGGGGCGCGGTGCCAACGGCCACCTGGCTCACCGACCTGTCCTGGGACGGCTCCAACGTCCGGGTCGTCGCCAACTCCTTCGACACCATGGGCGGTGCGGACCTCATGGATGGCCTGCGAGCCACGGGATGCTTCGCGGACGTCACTCTCGGCTCCATGGACACCCCGGAGCCGGGGGGACCACGCCGGTTCACCATCTCCGCCCAGGACGCCCCCGAGACCTGTGGAGTCACCCGCGGCCCGGCCCTGCGGCCGTTCACACCACCCCACGACCCCCGCCGCGGCCCCGCCGACGCCAACCGCCCGCCGCTCCTCCGCTGGCAACCGGACCTCTATCGCGTGATCGCGCTCGTACCGGGGAAGGAAGCGACCTTGCGAGACCCGGACGGACGCCGCCACACCCTCACGTCGGGCGGGATGCTGGGCAATCCAGCGGGCAAGGTGACCTTCATCACGGACACCGCCGTCATCCTGTCCGTCGACGAGATGGTGGACGCCGCCAACGACCTCGTAGTCAGCCGCATTGTCGAGCTCCCCCTCGACGCGGAGGACTGACCAGCCTGCAGGTCCTCGAACCCGCATGGCAGGACCCAGAACGAGCACTGCCCGGCCCCCATGAGGGACCGGGCAGCAACTCAGCTCAGCGAAGGTTCGCTAGGGCTTGAAGGACTTCACGTAGCCGACGACGGCGTTCAGCTTCTCGTCGTTGTCCAGCACGGCGCCCCAAGGAGCCATCAGCGGGGACAGACCGACCGCGGCGCCGCCCTCCTTGATGACCTTGGCGAGGTGCTCGTCGCTGCGCTCGTTGCCAGCGCTGCTCTTGCCGGTCCAGAAGGCCGCATCACCGAAGGACGCGGGCTTCGGGTTCAGCGCGGCTCCGGCGACGCCGTCACCCTTGCCCTCGGCGCCATGGCAGGCGACGCAGTAGGTCGTGAAGAGCTCCTTGCCCATCGAGTTGTCCGCGGCGGCGGCCGGAGCCTCCTCCTTGGCCGGCTCGGGCTCCGGAGCGGGCTTCTCTTCCGCCTTCGCGACGGGAGCCTCCTCCTTGGGGGTGTCAGCCGCACCCGAGTCACCACCACAGCCCACAGCGAGGGAAAGCAGCGCGGCAGCAGCCGGCGCGCCCATCAGTCGAATCCACTTCATGCTCATCTTGAATCTCCCGTTACCGGTATTGAGACCGGCGGCGGGCGCGTTATACAGGAGGATCCCGCTCCTGACGTGCAACCCGCCATGGCATGGGCTCAGCGGCCCAGCTGGTCGGGACGCATCTGGCATGCGTTCGGGGAATAGGGTGCGTTGCAGCCCCGACACAAGTTCAGCCCCGCGAAGTCCTCGCGCTGCACCTGGGTGCGGACCTGCTCCATGCGAGGGGAGCGCCACCACTGGTCGGTGAGGGAGTCGTGATGCACGTCTCCGATCTTCAGGGTCTGTTGGGTGTCGACGGTGCAGAGCACCACCTTGCCGTCCCAACTGATCGTCGGGGTCTTCCAGTAGGCCGCGCAGGTGCGCCGCGCGTCGTCGGTGTCCGGCACCGGGAGCCCCAGGGCCTGCTGTGAGGTGGCGTGATGGGTCCGCGCAGCCCGAATCGCCTCGAGGTCACTCGGATCCGTGCGCTTGAACCACAGGTGGTGTCCGGATCCCCCGGGGCGCCCCCCGGCGCTGACCTGGGCGGTGAGCCCATACTCACCGAGGTGCCCAGCCCAGAAGTCCCGGAACGCCGCCGCGTGGGGCGCGCTCGCTTCTGTCGCGGTGTGCTGGAAGATCAGCCGCGTCGCTGAGGGCTTCTGCTCCTGCACCACGTGCAGCATGAAGTTGATGTTGTCGAGGACCCGGTCCCAGGCCTGCTCCTCGTGGGTGTGCAGGAAGCTGTCCTTGTCGTGGGCGTCCACCTCGAAGACCCAGGTGAAGGGCACGTCGCCGTACTCCCCTGCCGTGATCTTGCAGTAGTTGTGGTTCAGCAGCGCCGCCCCCGTGGGGATGACGATCTGCTGCGCGAAGGGCTGCTTGCGCCAAGCGTCGCCGAGCCACCGGAGGATCTCCTCGACCTGGGGGTGCATCAGGGGCTCGCCCTGCCACGCCAGGACCACCGAGCCGTAGGTGACGCCGTTGCGCTGCGCGTCCTCGACGATGGACTTCATGATGTCCATGTCGAGGAAGCCCCGATCGAAGTTCAGGTAGCCGCGGTTGCGGAAGTCGTAGAAGCGGAAGGGGTCCTCACGCACCGCGGAGTACGGCTCGGGCGACTCCCCGGTCAATCGCTCATGCCGCTCCCAGGGCACGGTGCGCCACGTCGTCTTCAGGTCGGGCGTGTCCGAGAGCTGCAGGGTGAGCTCGGAGTCGTCGTAGCTGGGGACCTCGCCCTTGCTGGTGGGAGTGACGAGGCGCTTGCGCAGCTCGTCGTAGACGAGGCGGGAGACCCCTCGGGCTATGCGCATGGCGCTGTCGGATCGGCGTCGCAAGTAGCAGTCCTGGATGCAGGGGGTGGTGCAGTTCTTGACGTTCTGGCGCAGCCGGGAGATCTCGTCCCCGGTCCACATCTCCCGCAGGGTGTCCCGCCGGATGTCGCCGAACGCGCCGTTGAGGAAGTCGAGCTTGCCATCGCACATGATGGCCCGGCCATCGGCGTTGACGTACAGCTCCTTCCAACCGCTGTAGCACTTGCCATCGAGCGGCTCGAGTTCGTCGCGGTAGTACTTCTTCATGTTCCGCAGGTCGCCCACGCGGTTCGTGATGGTGAAGTTGTCGTCAGCCTCGTGCTCCTTGAAGCCGATGGCGAAGTCCACGAACGCATCCAGCTCGTCGAGGCGGTCCTTCGGAATCCACATCTTGGCCACGTCGGGGTCGATGCGGTTCCCGTGGCGGAAGAGGTTGAGCAGCTGGATGCCCTGCACGCCGAGCTCGTCCCGGCACCACAGGATGAAGTCCGGCATCTGCTCCAGGTTGAGCGCGTTGACGATGCCGTTGATGTACGTGGTGCGCAGGGGGTTGCCAGCGGCCTGGTCCGCGGCGCGCAGGTTCCGGTAGCCCTCGACGCACTTGTCGAACATGCCCTCGCCCCGCCCCATGTCGTGCCAGGGGTTGAACCCGTCGATGGAGAAGTTGAAGTGCAGGCGGTTGTGGGGGATCTGCGCGATGAGGGCGGCGCGCTTCGGGGAGATCAGCGTGCCGTTGGTCGTCAGCGTGATCGTGAAGTCCTTCTCGCACGCGTACGCGAGGATCTCCTCGAGGTCGGGCCGGACGAAGGGCTCGCCGCCAATGGGGTTGAAGCGCTGCACGCCCCAGCTGTAGGTCTGGTCGATGATGTCCTTGATCTCACGGGTCGTGAGCTCGTGGCGGACGGGGTAGCAGGTCTTGCAGAAGGTGCAGGCGAGGTTGCACTTCAGCGTGAGGTTCACGCTCACCCAATCGGGCTTGCTCCACCCCTTGTTCATGGCACGCGAGAGGTAGACGAGGGCGTCGTCGCGGAAGTCGTCCACTGTGCGGCTGTCGAGGGCCATGAGCGGAGTGTAGCCACTGGTCCATCGAGTCCGCCGACCCGGTACGAAGCGGGGCGATCCATCATTGAAAGGCACTCCTTGCTCGCTTACCCTGCCGGCCCCATGCGGAAAGCTCCCCTCCTTCTCTTGATGGCGCTCCTCGCTGCCCCGGCCACCGCGGCTCCCATTGACGTGGAGGAGCTCGCGACCGAGCTCATCGCACGTCATCACGCCGCCGACGCTCTGGCTGAGGCCGTGGAGACCGGAGCGCTGACCCCCCACGAGGGGCGCATGCAGCGGTTCTACGCCGCCTTTCGGCCGGACCTGCTCGACCCCGCGTACCGCGGGCTGCTCGAGGGGCACCCCGGCTGCGTGACGGAGACCCTGGCGGACCTGCGCCGCCACTGGGACGAGGTCTCCAGCGAAGACCGACATCTCGTCGAGCTCGAGTCGTCCCCCGTGTATCGCGCGTGGCTCGATGACGGCGGCATGACCTGGCTCGAAGGAGACGTCGACGCCGAGCGTGAGATGACCCGCGACGCGTGCTTCACCCCCCAGACCGTGAATCCCAACCTCGGGCCCTACAGCCAGGTCACCAGCTCCGAACACTTCGAGCTGCACTGGAACCCCTCGGGCTCGGTGAACTCGGGCCGGATCGACGATCTGCTGGAGTGGTTCGAAGAGAGCTGGCAGTTTCAGGTCGTGGACCGGGGTTTCTTCCAGCCCGCGGGCATGAGCACCAACGAGATGTTGGTGACCGTGGAGCAGCTGAACAGCCCCGGCATCGGCGCCTACGCCACCATGGCCACCTGCTTCGGCTCGCTCATGAGCTACATCGTGGTGAACGAGTGGTCCTTCGGGGACCTGGAGTGGCTTCGCTCCACGGCGCCCCACGAGTTCTTTCACGGGGTGCAGCCCGTCTACGCGCTCCAGGAGTTCTGGGCGACGGACAGCCGCAATCGCTGGTTGGTGGAGGCGTCGGCCACCTACATGCAGCGCGTCGTCTACAACTGGCTCTACTCGGTGGAAGTGCAGCAGGCGTTCCGGTGGGCGAGCGAGCCGCACCGCACGTTGGAGACAGCCGACGACAGCGGGCTTCAGTACGGTCTGGTCATCTTCCTCCTCTCCATCGAGGAGTCCGTGGGAACCAACGCCTGGCACCAGGAGCTGTGGGAGCAGATACGCGGGCGCTCGGGCTACGAGCTGCGCGATGAGTTCGATGTGCTGCTCGAGCAGTACGACACGGACTTCCTGACCGAGTGGCGGCGCTTCATCATCCGGGGCGCCACGGGCATGGAGGTCAACGAGTTCCTCATCTCGCCCCTGAACCTCGAGGGCGCCACTGGCGGTCAGATCGACAACGCCGTCATCGGCGAGTTCGACGGGCGGGACTACCCCATCGACGAAGCCGTCAACGCCGACAGCGGCCACGAACGCCCCGAGTACCTGGGCACCAACTACGTGGTGTTCGAGGGCGACCGCATCGACGACGACATCGGGGCCATCGTGGAGTTCCGTGGGGACGGCAACCGCAACGGCGACCCCGTCGAGTGGGTGGTCGAGCTGGCAGCCGTCTACCGCGACGAGGTGCGAGCCACCTACAGCATGGTGCTCGAGCCCATCGAGGAGAACGGAGACATCACCGACTGGGAGGGCTCCGTCCTCATCAACGAGCTCGGTGAGGACTTCGACTACGTGGTCATGGCGGTCTCGCCGGTGACGTACTTCGGGGGGGACGCAGCGAGCTGGAGCTTCCGCGCCGAGCTGGCAGACAGCACCGGGCAGGGGGGCTTCGTCGAGGTTCCCCCGGCGGACGAGGACGGCAGCGGGACGGGTTGCGCGGGCTGCGCGAGCTCGGTGAGCTCAGTGGATTCCATGGTGGGCTGGGGGGCGCTGCTGTTGCTGCCGCTGCTCCGGCGGCGCCGCGAGGGGAGTGAGTGATGATTCCGGAACGAAGCCGCGTCGAAGTCATGCTTTCGGCGGAGACCATCCAAGACCGGGTGGCCGAGCTGGGCGCGCAGATCTCCCGCGACTATGCGGGGCGAGACCTCACCCTCATCGGCATCCTCAAGGGGTCCGTGCCCTTCCTCTCGGACCTGATGCGGCACATCACGGTCCCGGTGCAGATCGACTTCCTCGAGGTGTCGAGCTACGGCGGAGCCATGGAGAGTTCGGGCATCGTCCGGCTGGTCAAGGACCTCTCGCATCCGATCCATGGCAAGGACGTGCTCATCGTCGAAGACATCGTCGACACGGGCCTGACCCTGACCTACCTCATCGAGCTGCTCACGGCCCAGGACCCAGCGAGCACCGGCATCGCCTCGCTCCTGGACAAGCCGTCGGGGCGCACGGAGGGGGCCGATCTGGACGTGGACTACGTCGGCTTCACAATCCCCAACGCCTTTGTCGTGGGATACGGGTTGGATCTGGGGGGCTACTTCCGCAACCTGCCCTTCGTGGGCATCTACACGCCTCCGGAGGAGTGAGATGAGCGCGCGCACGGTCGTTCACACCGACGACGCTCCTGCCGCCATCGGCCCATACTCCCAGGCCATCATCGCCAACGGCATGGTCTTCACCGCCGGGCAGATTGCCCTCGATACGTCGGGGCAGCTCGTCGGCGACGGGGACGTTGCCGCCGAGACCCACAAGGCCCTGAAGAACCTGTCCGCCGTCCTCGACGCGGCCGGCGCGGGCCTTGACACGGTGGTGAAGACCACGGTGTTCCTGGCCGACATGGGGGACTTCGCGGCGATGAACGCGGTCTATGCCCAGTATTTCGAGGCGCCCTACCCAGCGCGCGCGGCCGTAGAAGCCGCGGCCTTGCCCAAGGGTGTGCGGGTCGAGGTGGAGGCGGTCGCGCTGGTGAGATAGGGCGGCCGAACAGCCGTCGGTTGCCCCTTGTACAGTGCTCGGATGCTGAGACTTCTGCTCCTTCTGCTCGTCCTCGGACCCGCCAACGCATTCGCCCAGGATGGAGACTCGGAAGAGTCTTCGGACGAGGAGACTTCGGAGGAGGCTGAGGAAGCCGCCGACGAGGCTGTCGAGGAAGCTGAGGAAGCCGCGGGCGAGGCTGTCGAGGAAGCTGAGGAAGCCGCGGGCGAGGCTGTCGAGGAGGCTGAGGAAGCCGCGGGCGAAGCTGTCGAAGAGGCTGAGGGAGCCGCGGGCGAGGCTGTCGAAGAGGCTGAGGAAGCCGCGGGCGAGGCTGTCGAGGAGGCTGAGGAAGCCGCCGACGAGGCCGAGGAAGCCGTCGAGGAGGCGACCGAGACCGCGGAAGAGGCTGTCGAAGACGCGGCGGCCCCCGTGGGCCCCGCCGCAGAAGGCGCAGCCAGCGCTCCCGACTACGACAAGGGTTGGCTTCACATCTGGGGTCGCGTCGGCGCTCAGGTCTTCCCGTTGGGGGTCCAGGGCAGCCTGGTGGTCGAGCCACGGGTCGCCCTTCATCGCAGCAAGAGCGTGCTCTTTCAGACCACGTTCGCGGGAGCCGGTCTCTACTTGCGCGCCACCCCGGCGTTCCTGGAAGTCGGCCCTCAGATCTCCCTCAAGCCCATCGAGATCTTCGAGTTGAACGTCGCGGGGAAGTACGTCCTTCACTTTCCGGGCAAGAACGCGCGGGTTCGATTCGATGACTACTCCGGGAAGAGCTACGCGGATCGCAACGCACGCACCGATGTCACCGCCGCCACCAGCAGCCTCTACTTCGGCGTGTCACCCGTCCTGAAGCTCAAGGGTGGACCCGTGATCGTCGTCTACGGAGGGACCTTCGGGTACCACCACACGATGGTGGACGACGCCGACGATCAGCTCCTCTACGACGCTGGGCTCGACCTGCTGTTCTACAAGCGGGAGTGGACGATCTCCCACCAGGCCGTCGTCATGGCGGAGATCCTCGACGGGAAGAAGACGCCCACATTGCTGCGCGTCGGGGCCACGATTCGACAGCGCGCGGCGCTGCGAGCGAAAGACCAGACAGTGAACCTCGGACTCATCGCGACGTTCAAGCCCGGGCGCAAGGCTGGCTTCCCCGAGATCCTCTTCCTGGTGATGCCGTACCTCCGTGATCAGTCCGGTGGCCGCGTGCTCGGTCCGCCGTGGATCGCCTTGGCCCTGACCTGGACCGTGGACCCGGGGTTCAAGACGAAGGGCTCCCAGTCGGCGGTGCTCCAGACGCAGCGAGCGATGGGGCAGATGAACTCCATCATGCCCATGCGGCCGTTCTAGAAGAGCAGCTTCAGAACGAACACCAGCTCCTGCTGCTCGGTGGCGGGACGCGTCGCGTCGTAGAGTTCGGAGAGTTGCCCCTCGTTGCCGGTCAGCTGTAGCCCTCCGCCGCGGCGCATCGCGTATCGGACGGCCAGCTCCACTGCAGGCCGGTCAGGGAGCTCGCTGTACGCGGCCTCAATGAGCCCGAGGAGGATGCGGGCATCGGTCTCATCGATCGATGGATCCTCGCCGCGGACTGCGTTGACCAGATCCTGTGACCACTCCGCGGAGGGAGCGGGGATCGGTCCGTCGTAGGACCGCTCGACCCAACCGGTCCCCATGAGGTCCTTGAGCTTCTCGACCGCCAGCCGGGCGCTTTCGTCGCCGCTGTCTCCGCGTCCGAGTCCAGGGATGCCGGCGAGCCAGTTTCCAGGGCTCGGGAGGGCGTCAGGGTCTCCAACCACGGACAGATCGATGTCCTCGAGCGCGGCAACCGCCTCGTCGAGACTGCTGGGCATCAGCAGGTCGGGGGTGGAGGCGCCGCGCATCACCGCATCCGTCACTGCGTAGCCCAACTCCAGGCGGTCGCTCTCGGTCGCGCTCTCGAGCAGCGCAATCGACCTCACGGTGCCCTTGAGCGGTCCCGCCGCAACCATGGAGGCGACGATGGGCGACCCGGTCTCGAAGCTACGGACCCGGTGCTCGAGCTGCGAGAGGTCTCCGAGCACGAGGCTGAGACGCCGGTCGAGTTCTACTGCCTCGCGGACGAGGGGGTCCAGCTCGGGGCCATCGCCAGCAAAGGAGATCGCGCCAGCAAGTCGCTGTCGCTCGCGGGTGAGCTGACGCGTCTCCCGCCGCAGAGTCTTGGTCTGCCTGCGCCATCCTCGGCGAATCGCGTCACGCTGCGCGACGTCCCGGGGGTCCGGTATGTCCATCCCGTAGAACCCGTTCGGTCTCGGGCTTGCAGCTCCGGCGGGGGAACCCCAGCCGCCATCTTCGGAGTCCAGGACAGCCTTTGGAGCGAACCCCAGGTGGAATGGTTCGACCAACACCTCCCACATCAGGGCCAGTCGGTGCTCGAGGACAGCCAGCAACTCGTCAGACTGTCTGTCCTGCGCATACGTCGCCTGGTGGCGGTGGACCAGGGCCCGGCGGAGTTCGAGTAGTTCGAGAACAGCCGCCTCGCGCTCGGCTTGGTTTCCTTCGATGAGTCGGCCCTCGCGCTCGGCGATGGCCAGATCGAACCACAGTACGGACTCGACTACATGGCGGGTTGTCGAGACGTGGATCCAGGAGGAAGGCAGCCCGTCCTCGCAGAAGAACCGGGTGCGGGCCAACTCCTCGTTGTCGAGCCAGGTAGCGACGAGGAGGCGGCCATCGGGGCTGAAGGAGTTCAGCTGCGGAGCGAACTCCTTCCAGCTTTGGTCGAAACTCGTGGCTTCGACCTGTTCCGAGAACAGGGCCTCGATGGCGTGGAGACCCTCGACCAGCTCGGCTTCGACCTCCCGAAGACATCCCGCGCTGTCGAGGCGGGTGAGGTGGGCTCCGAGGGTGTCTCCTGCCACCGCGCGAGTCGTCAGTGTCTCGGTGAGGCGCGACCGGAAGTCCGAGGCGGTAGCCGCCGAAGCCTCGCCTGGAGTCAGCGCGACGAGGAGAGCCGCGGAGAGGAAGATGGAGAGAAGAGTCGAGAGCATTGCGGCGGAGAGTAGTTGCGGCTGCTGAGCGGTCAATGCGGGTCTTGGGGTGCCGCGGAGGAGCCAGGCTCGGCCCTGGCGGGCGCACCAGCCGGCTCTTTGCGGCGACGTCGGTAGAATGAGACTTCACGCGACGAGAGGGGCAGTCTGAACATGCGCAGTGGGTTGCCACTAGCCATCGCTCTCCTGACGGTCGCGGCGTGTGCTGCCGAGCCATCGGTGCATTCGGCGGAGCAGTCAGGCCCGTCCCACGTCTCGTGGGCTTCCTCGGCGACGACCTTTGTTCCAGACTCGCCCTCCTGCCCCGCCGAACCGCCGCCAGCCCCCGAGGGGGTCATCCTCTCGGAGCTAGGGGTTGCTGCCTGGCACAGCCTCGCAGTTGCTGACGAACACGCACCCCCCGCGCCTGACTTACCTGCCGCGCCATCCCGCCTCCCCGCGACGGGCGGCCCGGACCTGCTGGCTGAGGCCTGGTACGTGGTGGACGAAGACACCGGGGAGGTGCTTACGGCTCGGGATGCCGAGCTTCCTCGTCCCGTAGCGTCGATCTCCAAGCTCGCCGCCATGTTGGTGTGGGCTGATGCGGGTGTCCCGGACGACCACGTCGTCACCATCACCCGCGAGATCAAGGAGCACATGCAGATCACGCGCAGCAAGCTTCGGGTGCGCGGACAGTATCGGGCGGGGGATCTCCTCTACTCGGCCTTGCTCTCGTCAGACAATCGCGCCGCTGCGGGGCTGGCATTTGCGACGGGCCTCCCCAACGAGGCCTTCGCGGCGGCCATGACCCGGCGCGCGCACCGCATCGGCCTGTCCACCGCCACCTTCGGGGACCCTACGGGCTTGCATCCCGACAACATGGCCTCGCCGCGGGATGCTGCTCGCCTGCTCGCTGCGTCCCTCGACCACCCCGTCCTTGGGCCGGTCTTGAACACCATCGAGCACCAGTACAGCCGCCAGGACCGCAGCGTGCTCATCGCCGCCCGCAACTCGAACCTCTTGGCCCACTACGACCACTGGCGCACCTTCGGGGGGAAGACCGGCTACACGCTGGTGGCGGGCTCCTGTCTCGTGCAGCGGGTCGAGATCGCGGGTCGGCGCCTGCTGGTTGCTCTCCTCGGTGCGCGGCGGCCCGACGACCGGTACGAGGAGATGGTGCGTCTCCGCAATTGGATCGAGGAGAACATGCCCGGCGGGGCTGGGCTCGAGGACAGGGACTGAGCGCTCCGGGAGCATCGAGACGGGGCGTGGTGCGCGCTCGGCGAGCACGGACGTTCGGCTTCGGTTCCAGGCCCATCCCAACCCGCGCCGGACCTCCTCCGGTCGCTACGATGCGTCCATGAAGCTTCCTGCCCCTCGACTGGCTGTGCTCTTCCTGGCAACCATCGCCCTGGGGACCCTCGGGGCCCCGGTCGCTTCGCTGGCCGCGGCCCCAGGCGAGTTCGTACGCGCGGAGTCTTGGGTCACCGCCCTGACTCCGGCGGAGCAGGCGCAGCTGGTGAACATCCCGGTCGAGGCAGACGACGCCATCGACGGGCCGCAGCTACCCCTCCTCCCGCCGTCCAAGCCGGACGGCGACTACGTTCCGGACGCGGACGAGACGGATCTGCCACCGGCCTTCTCCTGGCGTGACCACGAGGGCGCCGACTGGATGATGCCGGTGCGCAACCAGCGCCAGTGCGGCTCGTGCGCGGCCTTCGGCATTACCGCGATGCTCGAGATTCGGGTGAAGCAGGACCTCGACGAGCCCAACCTCGACATCGACCTCTCCGACTCCCAGTGCCTCACCTGCGCCGGGGGCGACTGCGTGGACGGCATCACGCTGCCCCAGGGCATCGCGGTGATGACCCAGGAGGGGTTGGTGACCGAGGCTTGCGGGCCGTACCGAGAGGAAGGCAACGAGGTCATCCTCACGGAGTGCGACGGCATCTGCGATGGCGGAGACCGTGGCCGCGTCTACCTCTCGGGAGTCTCGCTCCTGAACTTCGACGAGGTGCCGGAGGTCTCCGACCAAGTGGTCATGATGAAGAAGGCGCTGTCGGCGTCGCCGCTCCTGGTGCGCATCGGAGTGTGGCCGGACATCTTCAGCTACGGCGGCGGCACCTACATCCCCGAGACGGAGGACGAGGCCGACATCGTTGGCTACCACGCGCTGTTGCTGGTGGGCTGGGACGACGAGCGCGGCGCCTGGCTCGCGCGCAACAGCTGGGGCGGCAACTGGGGCAACAGCGGGTACCTCTGGCTCGGGTACGGCGCGTCCGACAGCAACCGCCAGGTGTTCACGGCTCTGGGCTCGGATGCCTCGGCGCTGTACGACATCGACCGCGATGGGTTCGTCTCCGTTGCCGACGGCGGCGAGGACTGCGACGACTTCTCAGAGAGCACGTTCCCCGGCGCGGACGACGAGGCCGGCGACGGAATCGATAGCGACTGCGATGGCGTGGATCCGGCCCCGCCGGGGGCGGATGACGACGACGAGGGCACCGGCTGCAGCGCGTCGATGGCGGGCGCTGGGGCCTCCGGGGCCGCGCTGGTGGCGTTCCTGGCGCTGGGGGTGCTTGGCCTTCGGCGGCGGTGAAACCCATGGGCGACGCGGTGCGTGGCGCCTGGGGGTCCCCAGGATGTCGCGCGACGTTGCTCGAGCGCCTGCGGGTGAAGCGGGACCTCGCGCGGACTCCTGGACGGTCTACGGCAACACGTTCATCCCCCAGGGCGGCGCCGCGTTGGTGAGCCAGCCTGCGACGCACTTCATGGTGACCTCCTGAATCTCCATGCCCTCCTTGTTCCCGGACCACACGTACTCGCCGGGCTCGGCGTCGACGACGGTGACTCCGCCATCCGTGGTCGTCTCCGTGAGGGAGACCGTGGGGAGGACCATCTCGTTGAAGTAGTAGGGGCCCTGCTCGTTCGGGACCGGTGGGTCGAGGGTGACGTTGGCGCCTGGCTCGCCGGGGGCGTAGATGTCGACGGCTCCTAGGGCGGTGACGGTGGTGGCCATCTGGCAGCGGCCGGGCGCGAAGATGTCCACTTGCAGCAGCTCGCTCGCCAGCTCGGCGATGCGGTTGCTGACGGACTGAAAGCTCATGTCCTCGAGGTCGTCGTCACCGACGGTGAAGGTCCCGGTGAGGTGAGGGAAGAAGTCGGGATGGGTCAGGGCCAGGGTGACCCGCTTGCCCTCCGGGATCCCCGTGAGTTCGAAGGCGTGGCCGTCCGCGGGGTCCAGCACCGCCTGGATCTCGGGCGCCTCGAAGACATAGAGCAGAGCGCCCTCGACATCCGTGATGTTGTCGATCTGGGGCACGGTCTGCATGTCGAAGAAGAAGGCGTTGCCGCGAATGCTGCGTGCGCCGTCTCCCCAGGCGGGGCCCTCCTCGGCGGGCGGGGTTGGGTCGCCGTCGCCCGGGTCGCCGGGTGCGCAGGCAGGCACGAGGGCAAGGACGACGAGGGTCGCTACCGAGAGGGGGAGGGGACGAACCATCGGAGGATGATGGCAAGGTTCGCCAGACCCCGACCTGCGCAACCTTCTGATTGACGCGATCAGTCGCCGCTCTTGTCGGGGCGACGGCATCCCAGTGCGGCGCCGAGTGGCAGACGCACTGGGACGCGTCCGCGTCTACGCTTCCGCCATCGGCTTCCCTTCCTTCGGCCCCAGCCCGGCGAGCACGAGGACCTCGCTGCGGACCTGCGCCGCCTGCTCGGGGTTGGCGGCCAGCCAGGTCCGGGCGGCCTCCCGACCCTGTCCGAGCTTCACGTCGCCCCAGCGCAGCCAGCTTCCGTGGCGCGACAGGACATCGAGCTCGACCCCCTTGGCGATGAGATCGCAGCGGGGGCAGATCCCCTCGCCGAAGCGAATCTCCACCTCGGCCTGCCGGAACGGGGGTGCGAGCTTGTTCTTCACCACCTTGATGCGGGTCTTGTTCCCGATGAGGGAGTCCCCCTGCTTGATCGAGCCGATACGTCGGATATCGAGGCGCACCGAGCTGTAGAACTTGAGGGCCTGGCCCCCGGTCGTGGTCTCGGGGGAGCCGAAGGTGACGCCGATCTTCATGCGGATCTGGTTGATGAACATGCAGGCCGTGCCGGTGCGCGCGGCAGCGGCGGTGAGCTTGCGCATGGCCTGAGACATCAGTCGGGCGTGCAGCCCGACGTGGTTGTCGCCCATCTCTCCCTCGATCTCGGACTTCGGCGTCAGCGCGGCGACGGAGTCCACGACGATGAGGTCGAAGGCGCCGCTGCGGACGAGGTGGTCGGCGATCTCCAGGGCCTGCTCTCCGTGGTCGGGCTGGCTGACGTAGAGGGCGCCGACGTCCACACCGAGCTTTTCGGCGTAGCTGATGTCCAGGGCGTGCTCGGCGTCGATGAACGCGCAGAGCCCTCCTGCCTTCTGGGCCTCGGCGATGACGTGCAGAGTCAGGGTGGTCTTGCCAGATGACTCCGGGCCGTAGATCTCGGTGACTCGGCCCCGCGGGATTCCCCCAGTACCGAGGGCGAGGTCGAGGGACAGGCATCCGCTGGAGATGACGGGCGTCTCTCCCGGGCGATGCTCCTCGTCCATCTTCAAGATGGAGCCTGTCCCGTAGAGCTTGCGGATGCGGGTGATGGCTTCGTCGGCGGCGGACTGGCGGGCGGCGGTGGGCATTTGAGCTCCGTACATGGTCTCTCCTGTGGGGCGAGTCACCCCGGGGGCGCCGGCGGACCGGCAGGGTTGGTGGGCCGCAGATGCGGCGGGTGCCGAGATCGGCGTGGAACAAGGGGTTCGAACGGGGAGGTGGGGGACCCTCAGGCGGTG
>JAGSHC010000317.1 GCA_023954745.1 Deltaproteobacteria bacterium
CGGGCGTCGCTGCGCCCTGTCACGAGGGAAAAGACCCGAGCGGCTGCCTCACGTTCCCGCCGCTCGGTAACCGCTCTGTAAACGCTGGGGGGTGCTTTGGGAACCGGCGAGGCGTCGGTCGATCCTCGCGGCTACGGTCCGTCCATGAATCGCAACGTCGACGCCCTCAATCGGTCCGAGCGCTACCGCATCCTCTCGGGGGCCATCACCCCGCGCCCCATCGCCTTCGTCTCGAGCCAGCGGCCCGACGGCGCGCGAAACCTCGCGCCCTTCTCGTTCTTCAATGGCGTGGGGGTTGAGCCGATGATGCTCATGTTCTCGCCCCTGACCACCGGGGCTGGCGAGGACAAGGACACCCTGCGCAACGTCTCGATGCCCGACGAAGGCGGCACCGGCGAGTTCGTCGTCAACCTCGTGGACGAGGCCCTGGTGCGCGCGATGTCGGCGGCGGCCGAGTCTCTTCCCTACGGGGAGAGCGAGTTCGATCTGGCTGGGCTGACGGAGGCGAAGAGCGCCGTAGTGGGCCCACCGCGGGTGGCGGAAGCCCCGGTGTCCTTCGAGTGCGTGACCCGGCAGATCATCCGCACCGGCCCAGGCCTCCCCCTGTCAGGCAACCTCGTGCTCGGCGAGGTGGTGCACGTGTGGGTCAGGGACGAGCTGCTGGATGCGGCCTTGCACGTGGACCAGGACGCCCTGGCCACCGTGGGACGCCTGGGCGGAGCCGTCTACACGACGACGCGCGACCGATTCCCCCTCGTGCGGGGGCGGGAGGCGCTCCAGGCGGAGCTGCCCTTCGTGCCGAGGGGGCAAAGACCCGCCAAGTCGTCGGACCGAGGGGGGTAGCCTCAGCCCCCGGACGACCACGGAATCTGCGCCGTCATCTCCTCGAACTCCCCCTGGTCGGGCGGGCGGCCGATCCACGCGAACCGCTGCGCTCCGGCGCCGTCGACCCGCACCCAGGTGGAGGACCGCGTCCCATAGCCCCACTCGGGCACCCTCACGCACACGTCGTCGAAGGCCGCCCGCGGGTCGTCGTCGTGCTCACCGCGTCTCGACAGGAGGTCGCGCCACTGCGCCACCGTCGGCTCGCCGCCGTCGAAGCCAGCGAAGTAGCCGTTGAGGAAGTCGTCCCGCTTCGACTCGGCGGCCCCGTAGGAGCGCTCGCTCACCACGTGCACCCGACCCGGCTCCAGGACGTCCGTGTGCAGCGTCCACCCGTCGCTCCACACCACGAGGGCGTCTCGCTCATCCACCAGGGCGAGGTGGAACGGGTTGTGGGCTTCGGCGCCCCACGCCCGCACGCGCTCCGCCGCCTCGGCTGCGCTCGCCGACTCCAAGGCATCGAGCACCAGCGCGCCCCGCGAACGGCGCTCCTTGCTGATGAGCGATGGCCCACCTCCGATGCTCCGGTTGGTGACACCCACGAAGAGCCCGCCCTCGGTCACGCCGATCCAGCTGCCCCCTGCCACGTCGTCCACCGGCGCGAAGAAACGCCTGCCTCCGCGCTCCCAGATGCGAGGCCCGCTCGCCGGGCGCGCCAGGAGCTCGTCGCGATTGGCGGCCACCACGAGCCGCGCGCCATCCCACACATCGACTGCCAGAAGGAGTGTGCACATGGACGCATGGTGCCCAACGAGCGGACCGGTCGTCGCGCCGATGGCTGAGCCCAACCAACCAGACCCTGCAACATCTGTGGCTCCGGTCATACTCTCTGACCATGCGTACGCTCCCGCTCGCCCTCGCCACCATCGCCCTCGGAACCGTCGGACTCCTCGGCTGCGGCACGCCCGTCTCCGTCGCGGCCCCCACCGTGCCCATGACCCTGGCGCCCGCGGGCTTCTGGGACCACTGGGGAGACGGTCGCGCCGAGCTCGCCGGCTACACCCTCACCCAGTCCCGGTACGGACAGGACCGCGCCGGCGAGGCGGTTCTCGTCACCGTCACTGAGGAGTTCACGGCGAAGCAGCGGGTGAAGTCCGACGGTGGCCACGGTGACGAGTACCCGGTCATCAAGCTCAACGAGGTGCGTGACTTCCAGACCGGCATCTACGACTACAACCTCATGACCAGCTCCTGGTTGCGCCTCGACGGAGCCATCCCCCTCGGGCTCCCGGACAAGGTGGCCTTCTCGATGCAGGAGTGGTGCGGCCACGTCTACGAAGAGCTCGTGGTGAAGCCCGACGCGCTGGGTCAGATGTTCCGAAGCTACTTCGACGGCGAGACCCTCGACGCCGCAGACCGCGCCTTGCCGGCTCGGGCCGTGGTCGCCGACGCAATGCCGATGCTGGTGCGCGGCCTCGGCGGGCAGATGCTGGCGCCCGGGGAGACCCGCGAGGTGCCGTGGCTTCCGAGCGCGCCCGACCGACGATTGACGCACCGCGAGTTCTCCTGGGGCGAGGCGACTCTCACCCGCAGCGAGAGCACGGCGCAGGTCACGGTGCCGGCCGGCTCCTTCGAGGTCTTCACGGTCAGCGCCACCGTGGGGACCACCATCACGACCTGGTCCGTGGAACACGCCTTCCCCCACCGCCTCGTGAAGTGGGAGCGCAGCGACGGAGAGCTGGCCGAACTCACCGGCGTCACCCGCCGCGCGTACTGGAACGACTCTGGCGAGGGGCGCGAGGCCCTGCGCGCCGACCTCGGCCTGCCCTCCCGCGCCTGGCCGACGAAGTGATGGGAGGCTGTCCCCTGTCCGCGCCGGGAGGGAGGCACCTCGTGGGGGCTCTGGCCCTCGGCCTGACGGTGCTCGCCGCCCCCGCCCTCGCCCTCGCAGGACCCCTGGTGGGCACCCTGAAGGACGACAAGCTCGATGAGTCTTCGGGCCTCGTGAAGAGCCGGCTGCACCCCAACACCTACTGGAGCCACAACGACTCCGGCGGCGACCCGGTGCTCTTTGCCGTGGGCCCGAAGGGAGAAGCCCTGGGCCGTGTCGAGGTGACGGGCGCGTCGGCGAAGGACTGGGAGGACATTGCCATGGATCCGCAGGGCAACCTCTGGATCCACGACGGCGGGAACAACAAGAACAAACGCAGAGACCTCACGGTCTGGCGGGTGCCCGAGTCGTCGGCCCTCACCGGCTCTGTCGCCGCCGACCGCGCCGTGCGCTTCCACTTCCCGGAGCAGACTGAGTTTCCCCCGAAGGCAAAGAACTTCGATAGCGAGGCCATCTTCTGGGACGGCGACTCGATGATGCTGCTCACCAAGCACCGCGCGGACACCCGGACGGTCCTCTACGCCTTCCCGAGCGGGGTGGCGGACGCTGTCGGAGCGGAGCCGTCCGCCCCGTCCTTTGCGCTCCAGCGCCTCGGCGAGTTCGACGTGGGCGGCAACATGGACAACTACGGGGGCAAGGTCACCGGCGCGGACCTCTCTCCGGATGGCGCGCGCCTGGCGGTGCTGACCTATCACGCCATCTTCGTCTTCGAGCGGCCTCCCGCAGCGCCGTCCGACGGGAGCGGAGCGGCTGGGGACGGCGTGGCCGGCGGCCCTACCAACTGGCTCGCTGGCCCATCCCATCGCATCGCCCTCGTCCAGCCCGTCCTCCAGCAGTGCGAGGCCATTGCCTGGGACGGGGACGCCCTCCTGGTGACCAACGAGGGCCGAGCGCTCTTTCGCCTCGAGGCTCCCACGGCCCCTGGGTGCAAGGCGTTCCCGGGCCCCGGCTGCACCTAGGCAGGTTGCTTCATTGGCGAAGTCCCGCCGCTCCGTCTTGCTCTAGCATGCGCTTCGCCATGCACTCGCTCTCCCTGCCCGTCATTGCCTTGTTCACCGCTTCGCTCCTCGTGGGCTGCCCCACGCCCTCCGAGCGCCGTCCGAACTCCGAGGCGACCCCGGCTCCTCCGCCCGCGCCGGACGCTTGGGGAGGGACCACGGGCCCTGGCGGGCCCACGGTGGCCTTCGAGCTGGAGGACCTGTGGGAGGGCTGTGCCTACCTGAACGGCGGCGAGGAGGACGACGACCACCACAACCTCGTCGTGCCATGGGACGGCTACCTGCTCATGCCCTGGGCGCCCGAGTACAGCGTGGGCGGCATCAGCTTCTTCGACATGAGCGCGCCCTGCGCCCCCATCAAGGTGGGGGAGGGGGTCGACGGCGACATGCGCGAGACCCACTCCATGGGCTTCCGCACCGTAGATGGCCGCGACTACCTCGCGGTGAACTACCACGGCGGCATCGACTTCGAGATCGAGGAGATCGTCGGCGGAATCCAGATCTGGGACATCACCGACGTCGCCAACCCCTTCGTGGTCTCCAACGTGCGCGTGCCCGGCTACCTCTACCCCGACTCCTACCAGCGGGTGACGCTGTCGCTGTCGTGGCAGGGACCGGTCATCTACGTGGCCAGCGCCGACAACGGCGTGCACGTCATCGACGCCACCGACCCGCTCAACCCCGAGTTCGTCAGCCAGTACACCTTCGAGCCCATCCTGCGTCTGGGCACCTTCCACGCCATGGGGAACGTGGGCATGGCCGCGTCGGCCGAAGGCTCGCGCACCGTGATGATGGACATCTCCGATCCCTTCGACCCGCAGCCTCTCCTCGGCGGCGAGTTCGACGTGACCGACGGGGCCGGAGTCCCCCGGGAGTACTACTTCGCCAACCTCGGGGGGCCCTGGGCGATGTTCGCGCGCAAGGAAGGCGCCGGCGGGCCCATCGTCTACGACGTCTCCGACCCCACCAACCCCACCCGCGTGGGCGACGCGCCGTCCGGCGGCAACGGCGGCTACGTGTTCCTGCAGCACGACACGGTGTTCGTGGGCGAGTCGAGCTTCGCGGGGATCTACGACTTCAGCGACCCCGCGAACGCCACCCAGCTGGGCACGGCCACGCTGGAAGGAGACCTCGACACCGCCACGCCGCTCGGCAACCTCGTGGTGCTCGCGGTGGACGACGACTCGGCGCCGGACCAGGCGACGATGCTGGTCCCCTGGCGCCAGGCGCCGGACACCCAGGGCCCGACGGTGGGCATGACCTCTCCTCGGGATGGAGACACCTTCGCCGCCCTCACCTCGCGCGTGGGCCTGAGCTTCGACGAGATGGTGGAGCCGCGCAGCGTGTTCGCCGGATCCTTCCGGGTGACGGACGCTGAAGGCTGGGCCGTGGACGGCTGGTTCAGCGCCCAGGAGAACCTCGTGAACTTCTCCCCCAAGGAGCCCTTGGAGGAAGACACCACCTACGTCGTCAGCGTGCCGGCCGGCGGGATCACCGACTTCTTCGGCAACCCCACCACGGAGTCCCTCAGCTTCCGGTTCTCCACCGGCGCCGAGGTGGAGCAGTGAGGATGAGCCGTGGCGCGAGAGTCGGGCGACCTCGTCGCGCCGCGCCCCCGGGACTCGTCCTCGCGCTCGCCGCGGTGCTGGCCGGCTGCCCGTCGGAGCCCCCAGCGGACGACGACGATGCCACCACGCCCCTCATCACCAACCCCGAGGCGGTCATCGCGGGAGACGACCTGCGCATCACCGTGGGGGAGGGCATCGCCTTCGACGGGAGCCAGTCCCTCGATGCGGTCAGCTATCGCTGGGACTTCGGCGACGGCACCGGCAGCGAGCCGAGCGCCGACTCGAGCGCCATTCACGTCTACGACGCCCCGGGCCACTACCTCGTCGCCTTGGAGGTCCTGGCTGAAGACGGCCGCCCCGACGTCGCCACCGCCCGCATCACCGTGCACTGGGAGCGCGCCGACCAGAAGGTGACCCGCGCCAACCTGCTCGACCTGGACTGGGACGAGGACGCCATCCTCGTGGTGGCCACGGACTACGACGCCGTGGCCAACTACCGCCCCGCCGATGGCGCCATCAGCGCCTGGTACGACACCTGCGCCGGTCCCACGACCCTGTCGCACTCGGTGTCCTTGGGGAACCCCAACGCGCTGTTCATCGCGTGCCCGTCGGACGACGCCGTGGACGTGTGGGACACCGCCAGCCAGACGCCCCTGGGCCGCGTCGACCTCCCCCGGGGCAGTCACCCCTACTCGGTGGTGGCGCCTACGGAGGGGACCTCGGGCTGGGTGGCGCTGCAGGCCACGGGCCAGGTGGCCGAGATCATCGCTCCCCTCAACGGAACCCCCACCCTGGGACGCATCCTCGACGTGCTCCCGGACCCCCGGGGCCTCGCCCTGGTGGACGACGTGCTCTACGTCAGCCGCCATCGCTCGCCGGACGAGGCCGGTCAGTTCGCCGTCGTGGACCTCGACACGGACACCGTCGCGGTGCACGAACTCGGCCTCCACCCGGGACCCGACTCGGACACGACGTCGCGGGGCGTGCCCAGCTACCTGCAGCAGATCGGCATCGCGCCGGACGGTCGCTCGGCGGCGTTTCCGTCGCTTCAGGCCAACGTCGAGCGCGGGCTCTTCCGGGAGGGCCAGGCTCTCACCCACGAGACGACGCTGCGGGCGGTGCTGTCGTCCGTCGCTCTGACGGAGGGCGAGGCCTCGTTCTCGCAGACGGGCGGCGTGTTCGGCGAGCGCGACCGCGCCCTGCTCGACGATCGCGGGCTCGCCGTCAGCGTCTCCTACTCGCCCGACAGTGACTGGACCTA
>JAGSHC010000266.1 GCA_023954745.1 Deltaproteobacteria bacterium
GATCAGCCGCCTCGCCGGCGGGGCGGGGGGAGCCGGAGCTGGACGCTGCCGCCGGCGGTGATCACCTCGCTCCCGACCCATCCCCCGCCCACCTCCAGCTGGAACCAGAGCACCTCGGTCGCGCCGAACGCGAGGGTGAACACGCCCAGGGGGCCGAGGAGGACCGTGAAGGCTGGCTCTCCGGCCAGGTCGAGCCGCCCGGGGAAGCCCAGGGTGAGGTCGATGCGCCCGCCGGGGCGTACCCGGCCCTCGGGGCGCTCGACCCCGACGCCCAGGCGACCCATGCCGATCAGCCGTGTCTTCCGCACCCCCTGGATCTCGAAGGGGCCGGACAGCGCGAGGGCCAGAGCGAGCCGGGCGTAGACCGCCGGGAGGAACTGCACGCCGACGGCGACGTGGGGGAGGCCATGGTGGCTCGACGGGAGCGGTGCATCCAGGGCCGGGCTCTCGATGGTCTTCTCGAGGAACATCCAACTCCCGCCGACGTCGAGGCGGGGGCGAACCTTGTAGGCGCCCTCGTCGCTCCACTCCCCCAGCTCCCCGTCGAGGGCCACGGTGGCTACGGCGCCGGGGCGCACCACGCGCAGGGCTTCCCCGAAGAGGGCGCTGAGAGCCGCGCGCACGGTGAAGGCGCGAGCGACCTCGTCGTCGGCTTGGCCCCGCCGGGTCACGATGTCGTAGAGCGACTCCGGGTCGCCCAGGACCACGTCCTCTCCGGGCTCCAGGGTCAGCGTCCCCCGCCACAGGGTCTCGCCGCCCCGCACGATCTGGAGCAAGTGGCGGCCGGCGAGCACTACGTTGCCCTCGACCTCCGCCCCCAACTGCCGCCCCTGGAGGAAGAACTGGGTGCCGCCGGTCGTGTCCTTCACCGCGACCCGGACGTGGGCCCGTTCGGTGGTGAGGAGCCGCACCTTCGTCTCGAAGAACACCGAGCGAGGGAAGGCCGAGTAGTCCTCGTTCCAAGGGGTCTCGGGGGCGCTCGCGATGGCCGCGGCGAACGCGAGTGCGCCCAGGTCGGGGTCCCTCTCGGCGCGGGTGAGAGCGGCGATGGCCCGGTTGAACTCGACCAGGCTCAGGGTGGCGGGCTCGGGGGGCGCCCCCAGGCAGGGCAGCCGCTCGGCGAGGGCCTCGTAGGCTGCGCTCGCCTCGTCGGGAAGCACGAGGTCGAGGAGGTCGAACGCCTCGGACGCCTGGGCCTTCATCTCCTCCAGGGTCAGCACCGGGCCGGCGCAGGCGTCCACCACGCCGGGACCCAGGCGGTGCAGCCCCGGGACGAGGGGGGGCGAGGCCGAGAGGAACCACCGGGGGGTGGCGGACGGGTCCCGGGCGCTCTTCCGGGCCTCCTGGGCTGCGTCATCGTCGGGACCTCCGCCCCCGTAGAGCAGGGGTGTCTCCTCGTCCGCGTGGGCGGACAGGGGTGCGGTGAGCAGGAGCAGCGGGAGGAGAAGAAGGGTTCGAATCACAGGGCGAACTCCGCTCGAATGATCTCCCGGCCGTCCTGAGCGAGCTCCACTTCGAACGTCTCGGAGGAGGGCTCGGCGCACTCACCGCACCGGACGATCACCACGTGGTGTCCGGCGGGCACGGCGTCGAGCCGCAGCGGGGTCTTCTGTTCGCGCCCCCCGTCCACGCTGACCCAGCCCCATGGCGACGAGCGGACGACCAGCAGGCCGGAGCCTTCGGGAGCGGCCTCGACCTTGGCGGGCTCCTCCGGGGTCGGGGAAGGGGCGGCCGGCGTGACCTCGGCCACCCTCTCGGGGGTGGGGTCGGGCGGAGCGTCGTCGGGCTCGGGGGTGGGCGCTGGAGAGGGCTCCTCCGGCGTGGGCGTGGGCTCCGAGGTGGCCCCCTCGTCCGGGGAGCGGACGGCGACAGTCGAGGTCGGCTCGTTGGCCGAAGCGGGGAGGCCTGCGTCACTGGACATCCCAGCATCCGCCGCGCGTCCTTCGTCGGGGGGGACGCTCGCCCCTCGGCCCAGCCACCAGCCTCCGGCGGCGAGAACGATCCCGAGGGCGGCGACCCCTGCGATGAGGCCTCCCCGTCCGCTCGAGGCCACGGGCGGTGGCTCCAGCAGTGCCGGGTCGATGGAGCCGCTGCTGATGCCTGCGATGTCCGTCGTGGCCGAGACATCGGCCGAGGAGCCGCGCGTGCGCATCAACTGTGTGGAGCTCGGCAGATCGCCGTGTACCGGAGGGACCGCCTCCGTGTCCCCCATCCAGTTCGAAGCAGCGACATCGGCCGAGGTGCCGCGCTCGCCCATCAACTGTGCGGAGCCCGGCAGGTCGTCGCCCACCGGAAACACCGGTTCCGTGTCCGCCATCCCGTCCGAGAGATCGACCGTGTCGTCTAGCCTCGGGGGGGGCGCCTCGGGCTTTGGCCGGGAGGTCCGGGCGGAGTGAACGGCGGGGTGCACGGCGCTTACGAACGCCCGGAAGGAGTCAGAGCGGCTGGTGAGCTCCCCCGGGTCCAGCGTCGAGGGTCCGTCGAAGAGGGCCCGGGCCGCGGCTCGGGAGGACTCGGCGGGCTCGTCCAGCAGGTCCCGCAGCGCCCGGATGGCGCGTCCGAACTCCCCGGCGGAGTGCCATCGCTCCTCGGGTGCCTTCGCAGTCGCTCGAGCGAAGACCTCGCCAGCTCCGGGCAGGACCTCCTCGATCCGCGTGACCTTGTCTTCGGAGACGCCGCCCACGACGGAGAACATCACGGCCACCGCCGTGTCCTCGTCGAACACCCGCTCCCCGGTCATGAGCTCGAAGAAGACCACCCCAATCGCGAAGATGTCCGACGCCGCCGTCACGGACTTCGACCCGCGCACCTGCTCGGGGCTCATGTAGGCGGGCGTCCCCTTCGCCGTCCCGCTCATCGTGCTCTCGCGGATGTTGGAGCTGGCCTTCGCCATCCCGAAGTCCATGATCTTGATGAGCCCGTCGCGGGAGAGCATGAGGTTCGCGGGCTTCAGATCCCGGTGGACGATGTCCATCTTCTCGCCATGGACCTGCAGGCTGTGGGCGTAGTCGAGCCCCCGGCAGACCTGCTCGACCAGCTCGAGGGCCACCGCGACCGGCAGGGGGCGCTCAGCGTCCGACGATCGCTGCAGCAGATCGCGGAGCGTGATTCCATCGACGTACTCCATCGTCAGGAACCAGGTGCCGTGGTCCTGCTCGAACTCGTGGCTCTGGACGATGTTGGGGTGCCTCAGCAGCCCACCGAGGCGCGCCTCGTCGATGAGGCTCTGGACCACCTTCTCGTCCCCCCGGACGAGGTGCGGGTGGATCCGCTTGATCGCGACCTCGCGGCTGAACCCCATGGGGCCTGCGAGCTTCGCGTGGAACACCTCGCCGTACGCTCCCTGTCCGAGGACCGAGAGCACCTCGTACCGACCGATGCGCATCAGCGGAGGACGGCCGTGGGAGGGAGGGGACGGCGAGTGGGTGACACCAAGCGATGATACCTGGGCCGGTGGCCCGATTGGACGGCCCGAAGCACTTGCCGCGCCCTCGGGGCCGGCCACGCTGCGACTTCCTCCCGCAGGAGCCATCGGGCCGGGCCCGCGGAACGCTCCTCGGGGAGCTCTACAGGTAGAGCAAGCGTCCACCCCGGCCCCCCGAGGCGTTCAGCGAGGTGACGTCGAAGAAGTCGACCCCGAGGTAGCTGGCGTTGTCCGCCCCGGCGGCAAAGGCCTGGTAGCCCCAGCCACCGTCGTCGTCGAGGTTGAAGGACAGAACCTCCTGGCCCAGCACGCTGGACCACATGGGGCCGTACCAGAACTGGTTGCAGTTCCCGTCCGGGGGACCGAATTGGGAGGTGCCGGAGCACGCGTAGTCGGCGTCGAGGGAGTCGGACAGGCGCGCGGGGTTCCAGACGCCGTCGTACCGGTCGAGCTGGAACGGCGTCTGCGTCCGCTCGAGAAACGCGGCTCGGGCGTTCCCCTGGGTGCCGGACGCCTCGGTCAGGTCCCACGACGCCCAGTGGGAGTCGTTGGCGGCGAGGAACTCGACCACTCCGTCGTCGGGGATGATCGCGAAGCAGTGCTCCCCGCTGACGTCGCACTCGTCGAGATCCTGGCCGAGGACATCCTCCGCGGAGTCCCAGACATCCGCGTTCGGCTCGGCCCACCAGAACAGCGTCCAGCCGCCCCCGTCGGTCTCCATGTCGCAGGTGACGTCGAAGCTCTCGCCGTCGCCGTCGTGGTCGATCGAGTAGACCCCGCTCTCGGCCGCCGAGTCTGCTTCGAGGATGGCGGCGCAGCTCGGGAGGTCGCCTGTGTCGTCGTCGTCGTCACCGGCTGCGGGGCAACCGCCCAGGAACGTGAGGGAGAGAGCGAGCGCGATGTGGGGTCGGTGCACGTGGGGCTTCTCTGCGAGAAGGTTGGGGTTGCCTGAGATGGTCTCCAGGGACGAGGAGACACCCTGAGATTGTAGCGGCGGCGTCACTTCGGCCAACAGTCGCCCGCTGTCCAGTCTCTCGGCACCGTCGCCCCGCTCCGCTCTTGACGGGAGTGCCCCGATTTCGCTATTCGTCGAATTACGAAATGAAAAGCTCCACCTCCTGTTGCGCCTCTCCGGTCACTCCCTCTCGGCTCGATCCCGAGTACGACGAGCGCCTCGCCGCGTTCTGCAAGGCCCTGGGCCACCCCTATCGGGTGCACATCTTGCGGTTCCTCGGCGCCCAGGAGGCGTGCTTCGCTGGGGAGATCGCTGACCACCTCCCCCTGGCCGCATCCACGGTGAGTCAGCACCTCAAGCAGCTTCGCGACGCCGGGCTCATCCAGGGCGAGGTGAACGGACCGCGACGTTGCTACTGCATCGCCCCCGAGGCCCTCGAGCACCTCAAGCGCCTCGTGGGGTCGCTGTGAGTAATCCGCTCGGGGTGTTCGGCCAGTATCTGTCGGTGTGGGTGGGGCTCTCCATCGCCGTGGGAGTCGGTCTCGGGGCGGTGTTCCCCGGTGCCTTCGAAGCCATCGCTGCCTTCGAGTTCGCGAGCGTGAACCTCGTGGTGGCCGTGTTCATCTGGGTGATGATCTATCCGATGATGGTCCAGGTGGACCTGGGCTGCCTGCGCGACGTGGGACGTCGCCCCGGGGGCCTCGCCCTCACCCTGACCATCAACTGGCTGGTCAAGCCCTTCACCATGGCCCTGCTGGCCTGGGTCTTCTTCAAGGGCGTCTTCGCCGACTTCGTGACCCCCGAGGACGCCGACCAGTACATCGCCGGGATGATTCTCCTGGGGGTGGCGCCGTGCACCGCCATGGTGTTCGTATGGAGTCAGCTCTCCAAGGGCGACCCCAACTACACGCTGGTCCAGGTGTCGGTGAACGACCTCATCATGGTGTTCGCCTTCGCTCCCCTCGCAGGTCTGCTCCTCGGTGTGTCCGACGTCATCGTTCCCTGGTCCACCCTCATCCTCTCGGTGGTCCTCTTCGTCGTGATCCCGCTGGTCGCAGGGGTGGCGACGCGGGCGCTGCTCCTCCGGCAGGGGCGGGCTGCCCTCGATGGGTTCAACGCGCGGCTCAAGCCCGCGGGCATCGTCGGCCTGTTGGCGACGGTCGTGCTCATCTTCGGGCTCCAGGCCCCCACCATCCTCGCGAAGCCGGGGGTGATCGTGCTCATCTCGGTCCCCCTCCTCATCCAGTCCTACGGCATCTTCGTGCTCGCCTACGGCCTCGCCTGGGTGTTCCGCGTGCGCCACGAGGTGGCGGCGCCCGCCGCGATGATCGGCACGTCGAACTTCTTCGAGCTGGCCGTGGCTGTCGCCATCAGCCTCTTCGGACTGCGCTCCGGCGCCGCTCTCGCCACGGTGGTGGGGGTGCTCATCGAGGTGCCGGTGATGCTGTCTCTCGTGGCGGTCGCCAACCGGACGCGCCCCCTGTTCGCGGCCCGATCCCGTGGCTAGAACCCGTTCCCACTGATCGTCACGCTGCCGCCGATGTTGGCCACGCCGATGGCGTCGCGCAGGGGCTCCACCTGAAGGGTGGTGGAGAGCAGTGGGTTGTTCGTCACCTCGAAGTCGCCCGCGAGGCTGCCGATGCCGAACAGGCCGTTGACACCGAGCAACGCGGTGTTGCTCGTCACCTTCAGGTCGCCGCCCACAGCGGCGAGGTTCGCCAGCCCATTGATCGCAAGCAAGGCGACGTTGCTCTCCACCTTGAGGTGGTCGCCGATGGCGGTGACCAGGGGAAAGCCGTCCACTCCGAGCAGGGCGATGTTGCCCGTCACCTTGAGTTCACCGGTGACGGTGCTGAGGGCGGGGAAGCCGGCGCCGAGGGACACCAGGGCGACATTGTCCTCGACCTTGAGCTTGTGCACCGAGGTGAGGGAGGTGAAGGCCGGCAGTGACACCGCGGCCGTCATCTCCTTCAGCTTCAGCTCACCGCCCACTGCCTGCAGGTTGTTGAGCCCCGACAGGTCGATGAGGGAGGTAGCCGACTCGATCTTCAGGTTCCCGGTCACCTCGCAGAGGCAGGTGAACGCCTGAAGGGTGACGACGGAGGTGTTGTTCTGGAGCTCGACGTTGCCGTTGACGGCGTCGTAGGAGACGCAGAAGTTCGTCATGTCGATCGCGTCGGTGATGACCAGATCTCCGGTCAGCCAGGTACGTGGCGCGTCGCACGGCACCGGGACGGCGTCGTCATCGTCGTCGTCGTCGTCATCATCATCGTCGTCGTCTGCGGCGTCGTCGTCGTCCGCCGCGTCGTCGTCGTTCGCCGCGTCGTCGTCGTTCGCCGCGTCGTCGTCGTCCGCGGCGTCGTCGTCGTCCGCCGCGTCGTCGTCGTCGCTGGAGTCGTCGTCGTCTGCCGCATCATCGTCGTCCCCGGCGATGTCGTCGTCGTCGGGGACGTCGACCTCCCCGCCGAGCTGCCCGGTGTCCTCGCAACCGAGCATCGGGTGGAGCAGGAGAGCGAGGACGAGACCGTGGGGGAACGCGCGCATACGTCCAGAATGCCTGAGCCTCAGCGCCCGACCACCGAATCCACCCGCGCGTCCTTGAACACCACCGCCTCGAGCTGCGCGGTCGCACCGGACGCGGTCTCGCCGGAGAGGTCGCCTTCCCACCAGCCGTTGAGGGTTCCCCAGGCGCCGGGGAGTACGTGCAAGGAGCCCAGGTCCCCCTCCATGACGACCGTCTCACCGCTCGGCTCGGTCGGCCTCACGCCGGTCACCGCGAAGTCTCCGCCCTGGGCCTCGTCGAAGTTGGACAACTCCAAGGTGACCGAGCTGGCGTTGCCGCCGGTCCAGATGCAGGCCACTTCGTAGAACAGCCCGTTGGTCGCCTGCCCCGCGCCGCTGTCGAGGAAGCCGTTCGCCTCCGGCAGGACCAGACAGGAGCCAGGACTCAGGGACTCCCACACCGCGTCCAGGTCCCCCCCGGATGGGGGCGCGGAGTCGTCATCGTCCCCGGGACGCACCGGAGGGCAGGCGCAGAGGAGGAAGGCGGCGGCGAGGAGGAGAAGGCGCGTGCGGTTCGGCATGACCTTCCTCGGTGCAGGTTCCGCTCCAGTTGGATGGGCAGTGGCGTGCCCCTCTACTCGCGCAGCGCGCCATCGTCGATCCACTCGCGAATCATCGAGATGTCGTCTGCGGGCAGGGCGAACCCGGTGGGCGGCATCCGGTCGCCGGCGCCGCCGACGCTCCGATGCCGGTCCTCGATCTTGCGCACCAGGTAACTGTTCTCGGCGTCCCCGGGCTCGATGCGCGCCATCGACGGCACGTCCTGGCTCGGGACCCCCACCAGCGCGTTCCAGGCACCGTCCTCGTCGGTGAGGTCGAACATGTCCGACGCCTGCTCCACCGCGTCGTGGCACCCACACCGAAAGGCGATGAGTTCGAAGACGGCGGTCCAGGATGCAGGTTCATCCAGGGCCGGCGTGGGCTCGGGACCCGCAGAGTCGTCGTCGTTGGCCGTGGGACAGCCAGCGACTCCAAGCAGCAACGCGCAGGCCATCAAGATCTTCGTCACGTCACTCCATCTACCATCTGTCGGCATGTCAGAACTACCGCCCCCCGCAAGCATTGCGAATCGAGACGCGCATCGCCTGGCCCTCGTCCTCGAGGAGCTGAGCGCCACGGGTGAGCGCATCGCCGGTGGTTGGGCCGCCTGGGACGCCGATGGCTCGTGGGCCGACTACGCCGCTGGGCTGGGACTGGACGGCCCCGTGACAGATCCCGAGCTCGACCGGCTCGTCGCGTTCTACGAAGAGGCGGGTCACGAGCCGCGGATCCAGATCACTGCGTATCAACACCCGAGCCTCGTCGCCGGTCTCGCCAAGCGCGGGTTCGTGCCCTACGAGCTGGAGACGGTCCTCGCCATCTCCGCGCAGTCCGCCTCGCCGTCGAGCCCGTTCGACCGGGCCGCGGTGACTCCCCCGGCGGGCCTGAGGTTCGTCCCGGTCGATGGCGACGACCCCACCAGCGTCGCCGCCTTCGTGCGGTCGCAGTTCCTCGGCTTCTTCGGAGCCGTGGACGCGGCTCCCCGTGGGATGCACGCCATCACCGCGCGTGTGGCAGCGCACCCCCGCGCGCGGCTGTGGCTGGCCGAGCTCGACGGCGAGGTCGTGGGCAGCGGAGGGCTGGAGCGCTTTGGGTCCAGCGCCGTGCTCATCGCTGGCTGCGTGCACGAGGGCGCGCGGAGGAGGGGCGTGCATCAGGCCTTCCTGCAGCACCGGCTGTCGGAGGCGGCCGCCGAGGGCGTGAGCTATTGCCTGATCGGCTCCCTCGCCGGGGGCCCAGATCGGA
>JAGSHC010000294.1 GCA_023954745.1 Deltaproteobacteria bacterium
GGACCGAGGCGCGGCGATGCAGTGGGCCAGCAGGCTCTCGATCGCCGGCGCGGTGTCGATCCCGGGAGGCTTCCTCCTGGGCGGACTGTGGACTCACGGCGGTGACCCCGGGCTCGGAGTGCTCCTCGTGCCGCCAGGGGCGGTGGCGCTCCTCGCCGGACTCGCCCTCTTCGGCCGCTCCCTCTGGGCCGCGACGCGAGGCCCCACAGAGCGCTGAGGCTCGAGGCGTGCCTAGCTAGGCGCGTCCTTCCTGGAGCACGTAGTCGACGATGGCTTCGCCGTCGAAGATCCAACGCCCGTCGAACCAGACGTCCCTCAGCATCAGGGGAACCCAGAGGACGTCGTCGGCCCACATCTCCTCGAAGGGGATGGCGTCCACGTCGAACCACAGCGGGATGGCTTCGTCGGTCTCGGTGGGCGTGCCCTTGAAGTCCGTGGCCGTGTAGACGTGCACGTGCAGGGAGTAGCCGTCCACGAACTGGAAGCGGTGCACCCCCATCTCCTGGATGCCGGTCGGGGTGACGATGAGCTCCTCCTGGACCTCGCGCACCGCGGCCTGCGCCGCCGTCTCGCCGGGGTCGAGCCGCCCCCCGGGGGCATTGATCTTGCCCGCGCCCAAGCCCCGCTTCTTCCGAATCAACAGGACGCGGCCGTCCTTGATGACAAAGAGCAAGGTTGCGACGTCGACCGCCTTCCAGGTGTCCCAATCAATGGCTTGCACGCTGTCGAACATCGGCGACCTCTCTGGCCCGGAGGCCTCATGGCCCGGAGGCCTTTCAACGACGGAGGCCCCCGGGAGCCGAGACTCCCGGGGGCCAGTCGATTTCCCCGAGCCAGCGTCTGCCCGGTCGCTCCTCCCGTCAGGGGGTGGAAGGTGCGGCCGTCGGCCTCCCCGAGGGAGCGCCGGTCCTCCCCTGAAGGGTGGCTAGGAGCAGCCGGTGGTTCCGCCGCAGGTCATGCACTTGAGGCACGACCCGTTGCGAACCATCGTCAGGCTTTGGCAGGTGGGGCAAGGGTCTCCGGTGTAGCCCTGCGCCTGGGCCGCACGAATCGCCCTGACCGAGTCCGGCGCCGCCGCGACCACCGCGGTGCCGTTGGTTCGGGGAGCCGCGTGGGTTCCGTTCGCTCCGTTGGCGCCCACACCGGCTCGAATGCCGGTGCTTGCGGGGGCCGTCATGGCGAGCCGCGCCGGCGTCACCGCCGGAAAGGTTCCGCTCTGACCGCGCCGGGAGAAGCCCGTGCTGCCCGCGGGGGGCGCGTCCACGTCCACCGCCGGCATGAACTCCATCATCCGCTCCTGGGCGATCTCCTCCTCGCTCCACTCGGGCTCGTCCCGGTGCACGGAGCTGGGGATGAGGTCCTCCTCCTGCACCTGGGCCAGCTCGTTGCGGCCGAGGTAGGAGACGGCGAGCTCGCGGAAGACGTAGTCGATGACCGACGTCGCCATCTTGATGCGGTCGTTGCCCTGGACGATGCCGCTGGGCTCGAAGCGCGAGAAGACGAACAGCTCCACGAACTTCTCCAGGGGCACGCCGTGCTGCAGTCCCACCGAGACGGCGATGGCGAAGCAGTTCATCAAGGACCGGAAGGCGGCGCCCTCCTTGTGCATGTCGACGAAGATCTCGCCGAGCATGCCGTCCTCGTACTCGCCCGTGCGGAGGAAGACCTTGTGGCCTCCCACGACAGCCTTCTGGGTGTACCCACGACGCCGGTCCGGCAGGCGACGACGCTTCGCGAGGTAGCGGTACACCACCCGCTCGGCGACGCTCTGGGCGGCCACGGCGGCCGGAAGGTCGAGGATGTTCTCCACGAACTCCGCGGCGTCCTCGTCCTCGGCGAACAGGTCCTCGGCGTACAGGGCCGACAGCGGCTGGCTCAGCTTGCTGCCGTCTCGGTACAGAGCGTTGGCCTTGATGCCCAGGCGCCAGCTCAGCTTGTAGGCGTTGCCCACCTGTTCGACGGTGGCGTCGTTCGGCATGTTGATCGTCTTGCTGATGGCGCCGGAGATGAAGGGCTGCGCGGCAGCCATCATGTAGATGTGCGCCTCGGGGCGGATGAACCGGACACCGTCACGACCGCACTTGTTCGCGCAGTCGAAGACGGGCAGGTGCTCGTCCTTGAGGTACGGCGCGCCTTCCAGGGTCATCGTGCCGCAGGCGTACTTGTTCGCCGCTTCCTTGTCCTCGGACGTGAAGCCCAGGTAGCCGAGCAGGTCGAAGGCCGGGTCGTTGAGACGCGCCGCCTCGATGTTCAGCACCTCAGTGCAGAACTCCCGCCCCAGCGTGAACTGGTTGAACACGAACCCAATCTCGAACGCCGTGCCCATCTGGGACTCGATGCGGTCGAGCAGCTCGTCGGTGAAGCCACGCTCCTTGAGGGTCTCGTGGTTGATGGCTGGCGCGCCGCGCAGCGTCCCGTGACCACGGGAGTAGTCGATGATCGCCTTCACCTGCTCGTCGCTGTAGCCGAGCTTGCGCAGGGCCGGGGGGACGGACTGGTTGATGATCTTGAAGTAGCCGCCGCCGGCGAGCTTCTTGAACTTCACCAGGGCGAAGTCGGGCTCGACACCCGTCGTGTCGCAGTCCATCAGCAGCCCGATGGTTCCGGTGGGCGCGATGACGGTGGTCTGCGCGTTACGGAAGCCGTGCTTGCTGCCGAGCTCGAGGGCGCTGTCCCAGGCGGTGCGAGCCCGCGCGAGGAACTCGGGGGGAGCGTGAGCTTCGGTGATGCCCACGGGCATGACGGCCAGCGCTTCGTACTCCTCCGAGGGCGCGTCGTAGGCGGCCCGACGGTGGTTGCGGATGACCCGCAGCATGTTCTCGCGGTTGGGCGTGTAGCGGGGGAAGGGCCCCAGCTGCTTCGCCATGCGCGCCGACTCGGCGTAGGACTCACCGCACATCATGGCGGCGATGCTGCCGGCGATGGCGCGACCTTCCTTGCTGTCGTACGGGATGCCCATGACCATCAGCAGCGCGCCGAGGTTGGCGAAGCCGAGGCCGAGGGTCCGGTACTTGTAGGAGAGGTCGGCGATGGCCTCGCTCGGGAACTGCGCCATGGAGACCGAGATCTCCAGGACCCGCGTCCAGATGCGCACGCCGTGTCCGAAGCGGTCGAGGTCGAACTCGCCCGTCTCCGCGTCGAAGAAGGTCATCAGGTTCAGCGACGCCAAATTGCAGGCCGTGTCGTCGAGGAACATGTACTCGCTGCACGGGTTGCTGCCACGGATGGGTCCGTCGGCGGCGCAGGTGTGCCACTCGTTCACGGTGTCGTGGAACTGGATGCCGGGGTCGGCGCAGGCCCAGGCGGCGTAGCTCACCTGGTCCCAGAGTTCCCGCGCGCGCACCCGCTTGTGCACTTCGCCGTCCGTGCGACGGGTGAGGGCCCACTCCTCGTCGCGCTCGACCGCCTCCATGTAGCGGTTGGTCACGCGGACGGAGTTGTTGGAGTTCTGGCCCGAGACCGTGGCGTACGCCTCGCCGTCCCAGTCGGTGTCCAACACCGGGATGTCGATGTCCGTGAAGCCCTGCTGGGCGAACTGAATGACGCGGAAGATGTAGTTGTCGTGCACGAGGGACGCACGCGCCGCCTTCACTGCCGCCTTGAGGCCCAGGTTCTTCTTGGGATCGAAGCGGTCGTCGCCGCTGACGCCGCTCTCCTCGTCGTGGCACGCCGCCATGATCTGCTTGAGGTGGCGGTTGTTGAGGCGCGTGCCGGTGACCATCGCGGCCACCTTCTGCTCCTCGGAGGCCTTCCAGGAGATGTACGTCTCGATGTCCGGGTGGTCGATGTCGACGATGACCATCTTCGCGGCGCGGCGGGTGGTGCCGCCCGACTTGATGGCCCCGGCGGCGCGGTCCCCGATCTTCAGGAACGACATGAGGCCCGAGGAGCGGCCTCCACCGGAGAGGGGCTCTCCCTCACCGCGGATGTTGCTGAAGTTGCTGCCGGTGCCGGAGCCGTACTTGAAGAGCCGCGCCTCGCGGGTCCACAGGTCCATGATGCCGCCGTCGCCCACCAGGTCGTCCGAGACGGACTGGATGAAGCAGGCGTGGGGCTGAGGGCGCTCGTAGGCCGAAGTGCTCTTCGCGACGAGGCCGGTGGTCTCGTCGACGTAGTGGTGTCCCTGCGCGGGGCCGGTGAGGCCGTAGAGCCAGTGCAGTCCGGTGTTGAACCACTGGGGCGAGTTGGGGGCGCATGCCTGGCGGGCCATCATGGCGCGCAACTCGTCGAAGAACGCGCGCGCGGCCGCCTCGTCCTTGGTGCCCTTCTTCTTGCCGTCGAAGTGACCGGTGCGCCAGCCCCAGTACGTCCAGCATCCGGCGAGGCGCGCGAAGACCTGTCGAGAGTCGGACTCTCCGACGAAACGGTCCTCGGCGGGCAGCTCGGCCATGGCAGCCAGATCGGGCTCACAACGCTGCAACCAGACAGGAACGCCCGCCTCAGCCACCTTCTTCGTGCGCGCCGGCACTCCCGCCTTGCGGAAGTACTTCTGGGCCATGATGTCGGTCGCGACCTGGCTCCAGCCCTCGGGCACCTGAACCTTGTCGTTCAAGAAGACGACCGAGCCATCCGGATTCCGGATCTCGCTCTTCCTCGTCACGAAGTTGATGCCGTCGAATGCCTCGCCCTGTTCCCGCGTGTAGTACCGCTCCACCACTGCTCCTCTGCGCACGACCAACACCGTCGCGCTGTGTCGGGAGGACCCCCGACAGTTGATTCCGCTTCATCTACGCTGGGCACACGGGTACAGCTGCGCCGCCAGGCACTCCGCGAGTCCTTCGCTACTCGTTGTCCCACCGCCCGGGTATCGGCGCCAGTGTTGGCGCGCTTTACCGCCCCGCCCGGTGGAGTCTGACTCTACTGATGGGGCTTGATGAGCGTCAACACAAAAACACAAGATGTTGTGGTGTGGATGGCGGTCAGCCACAAGATGCAGTCAGTCATTGCGTTCTGAGAGGGTTTCCACACTTGGAAAACTCGGCTTTCCACAGGTGTGTGGACAACCCTGGCGCAAAGCACCGAACGGCACACGAACGCGTCCCAACTGGGTCATGAATGTGTCTTTTACCAATGCTGGCGCGCAGCTGGACCGCTGCGGTGAACGCTGCGCTCGAAGCGATCGGGGATCGCTCAGGGGGCGAAGAACGCCTCGAGTTCGTCCCGCCGATCCCGGGCGTCCCGCTCCCCGAGCTCCAGGAGCTGGTGCACGAACACGGGGTCGAAGAGCAAGTAGCTCATCGCGTCGTTCTCGCCGCTCTCGTTGGCGCCCGACAGGAACCGCAGCGCGCGCAGCGTGATCTCGTCAGCCCCGGCCCCGAAACGCTTGTCCATCGTCACCTCGCTGGCGAGACGCCCGATGTCCTCGCTGGGCTGGAGCAGGAGAGGCCGAATCACGCGGTAGGGCAGACCCCTCTGCTCCGTCATGAAGGCGTCGAGCGAAGGCTGGAACTCCTCGCCATAGTTCTCGACCCCCCACTCGATGAGGCGGTTGTGTCGTTGCAGGCGCTCGACGTCGTATGCGGCGCGATCCAGCAGCACGGTGGACATGGTCTTGCCCACGACCTGGGCCCAAGTGGGTGACGCACCACCGAACTGCTGGGCCATGGCGTCCCCGTCCGCCGTCGTCCTGGCGTAGCGAAGAGAGAGGACCAACACGCGGTCTGCCCCCATCCTCAGCGCCGGCCGGAGCGGGGTGTTCATGCCCAGGCCTCCGTCGAGGTAGTGGCGCCCTCCCACCTTCACAGGGGGGAAGAGGAGGGGGATGGCGGACGACGCGAGCACGTGCTCGGGGCCGATGCGGGCTCGGCGGGGGCGGAAGAACGGGTTCTTCCCGTTCATGATGGGGGCGTCAGCTGCCGCCCCGTCGAGGAAGACAATGGACCGTGAAGTCGCCAGCTCCGTGGCGGTGACCGAGAACGCGTCGAGGTGTCCTTCGCGGATGCAGCGGCGCAGGCGGGACCAGTCGATCTTGTCCCGGAGCATGCGGCGCAGCGGGTTGACATTGGCCAGCGCGACCTCGCCCCAGGGGTGGCCCGAGCTGTCGGAGAGGATCGACCGTGGGACTCGCCACAGCTGTCGCGCTCCAAAGCGATAGACCTGTCCGATGGTCAGCTGCTCCCAGTGCTCCCACAGCGCCTCGGCTGCGCGAGGCAGGTCGTCGGACAGGGAGGCGATGAAGGCCCCGTTGATCGCGCCGGCGGAGGTGCCCGTGATGATGTCGAAGTGCACCTTGCCGGCGAGCTTGGGGGCAATCTCACGGGTGATGTAGCGCAGGACTCCGGCCGCGTAGGCAGCTCGGGCTCCTCCGCCGCTGAGAACGAGGGCGATGCGGGGCATGAAGCCAGTCTAGACCGGCGCTCGGAGGCCGGGTCAGCCCAGGGGACCGAGCACGTCGATCCCCGAGGCCGTGAGCAGGCGGACCACCTGGGTGAGGGGCAGGCCGATGATCGCCGTGAAGTCGTCCCCCTGGAGACGCTCGAACAGGGAGATGCCCAGGCCTTCGATGTAGTAGCTGCCCGCGGCATCGAGGGGTCGCTCGCGAGACACGTAGTGATGAATCTGTTTCGCAGACAGGGGGCGCATCGTCATGCGATGCACGTCGACCGCCGTGTGGACATCCCCTGTCCGCCCGTCGAGGAGCGCAGTCCCGGTGATCAGCTCGTGCGTTCGGCCCGACATGGCGGACAGCTGGGCTCGGGCCCGCTCCTCCGTGCCCGGCTTGCCCAGCACCTGCCCGTCCAGGAAAGCGACCTGGTCGCCTCCCAGAACCAGGGCCCCGGGGTGAAGCCTCGCCACCGCCTCCGCCTTCGCGATGGCCAGCTCGACCACCAGCTCCCGCGGGGGCAGGCCCCGCTCCTTGTAGGGGGCCTCGTCCACCTCGGGATCCACCTGTCCGAAGGGGATCTGGAGGCGGCCGAGGAGATCGGCCCTCCAGCTCGAGGTCGACGCAAGGATCAGTCGCTTCGCGGTCATGGGGAGGTGTCCTTCGGGAGTCGAGCGATCGCGTCGGTGACGAACTCGGCCATCAGAGCGTAGCCGCGTGCATTGCAGTGGCCGTTCGGGCCGGGGTGCTCCTGCCAGGTCTCGACCAGCGCCGCTAGTTTAGTGTCCTTCGTCAGCTGGTTGGCCAGCAGCCACTCGCTGATTCGGTTGCGTTCGTCGTCGTCATGGGCGAGCAGATCTGTTGCGAGCTCCTCGAGCATGCTCTCCGAGAGCTGCTTCTTGTCGAATATGAGCACCGCCAAAAGCC
>JAGSHC010000468.1 GCA_023954745.1 Deltaproteobacteria bacterium
CATCGAGATGTCGGTCCTCGTGGGGGCCAACCCCCTCATCCCCGTGGCCCGTGGAGCGGTGGAGAACGACACCCTCGGCGAGAACCTCCCGGACTTCCTCGCGGCGGGGCCGTCGGCGTACCGCGCTTTGCTGGACGGCGGGATGGCTGCCGACTTCCCGGACCTCGCGCCCACCGACGAGGAGCTCGACGCGCTGGCCGCCGGAGCCATGGCCCTCGGAGAGATCTCGGGCTTGAGCGACGGGCTGGTCTTCGCCGACTCGGCGGCCGCCAGCGACGGCTTCCTCGCCGACGGCGCGACCCTGGTGACGACCCGGACGGTCGACCTCTCCCACCTCGACGTGCTCCTCGCGTCGCCTGCATTGGGGCAGGTCCTCATCGACCAGAGCGTCGCTTCGGACGACGACGCCTGGCTGGCAGACCTGGGCGCGCGCTACGTCGCCGCCGACACCTTGGGGTGGGTGGCTGAGCAGCTCGCGCGGGGCGAGGACGAGCCCGGGGACGACGACGACAGCGCCGACCCGGGGGACGACGACGACAGCGCCGACCCGGGGGATGACGACGACAGCGCCGACCCGGGGGATGACTACGACAGCGCCAGTGGGGAGCCCGACGTTCCCTGGACGGGCTGCGGCTGCAGCAGCGCGTCCACCACGTCGGGCAGCTGGCTGTTGCTTGGCCTCGCGCTCTGCGCGCTGGGAGCTCGCCGAAGACTGTGAACCCGGCCGGCGGCGGCTCCGGGATCAGGAGAGATGACGATGACGAACCCCACCCCTCAACCGGCGCGCACGGTCGCCGAGGCGAGCCTGGGCCCGTGGCTCGATCTGAGCCGACGCGCACGCACCTGGACCGACCGGAACGTGCTGGCCCCAGAGCCCGTCGTGGACTGGACGACTCCGTCCGTGGTGGTGCTGGACCACGAGCTGCTCCAAGTGCGCGAGTTCCGACGGGAGGGAGAGCGCTTCAACACCCGAAGAGCCCGCGCCCGGCGCACCCCGCGGCGGCCTCTCATGCTCGTGGCGCCGGAGATCAACGGTGCGATCATCACCGACTACGGGCCGGACCAGAGCCTGGTGGCGGCCGCTCTCGAGGCTGGCTTTCCCCGGGTGTTCGTCGTGGCTTGGCGCTCCGCGGATGCGACCAACGCCGACACCACGGTGGGCGACGCCATCCGCGCCATCGAGACGGCCATCGAGCACGTCGGTGGCCCGGTGCACCTCGCCGGCATCTGTCAGGGCGGCTGGGAGGCCGCGATGGTGGCCGCCCGTCGCCAAGACCTCGTCGCGAGCCTCACCGTCATCGCCTCTGCCATCGACTTCCGGGCGGGCGACTGCGCGCTGACGAAGGTGGTCGATGCGACGCCTCAGCCGGTGTACGAGGGGCTGGTGGCGGCGGGAGGCGGCGCCATGCGAGGCGAGTTCCTCAACCTGGGCTTCAACATGCTCCAGTTCTGGAAGCGCATGGTGGTTCAGCCGCTGCGGGACTGGAACGGCCTCGACGATGAGGACTATCTCGCACGCCATGCCCTCTTCTCTCGCTGGTACGACCCCGTGCGCGACCTGCCAGGCCCCCTCTACCTGCGCGTCGTCGACGACCTCTTCCGGAAGAACCTCCTGGTGCAGGGCGAGTTCGTGCTGGAGGGGGACGACGCCCCGGTCGAGCTGGGCGCCATCACCTGCCCCATCGCCATGATCGCGGGCAGCAAGGACGCCATCTCCCCGCCGCCACAAGTGTTCGCCCTCGCCGAGCACGCTGCGTCGCAGCATCAACTCCAGCGGACGTTCGATGGCGGGCACGTGGGGGTCTCCATCGGGCATCGCGTGCTCGTGGAGCGTTGGCCGGAGGTGTTCGCCTGGCTGCGCGGCTTCGACCCCGAGGAGTAGCCGTCCGTCCTCCTCCGGGACCCTGGCCGGTTAGTCTCCTCGTGGTGCGCCTCCTCGTCCTCTTCCTGTTCCTCCTCTCCGGTTGCATCGAGCCGCCGGTGGCGGACGGCGACGACGACGACACCCCGGTCGACGACGACGACAGCGCCG
>JAGSHC010000261.1 GCA_023954745.1 Deltaproteobacteria bacterium
GACGCGATCAGCTCCGTGTACAAGGCCTCGAGGCCCTGCCGGAGCGGCATGGAGTCGAGCATCGAAGCCATGAACGCCGCCTGGTCCGCGCTGTAGCGGTCGAGGGACTTGAGGAAGAGCCCCTTCTTGTTATCGAAGGTCGCATAGAGGCTGCTCTTGCTCAGACCCGTGGCGTCGACCAGCATCTGCGGCGTGGTGGAGCGATAGCCGTGCGACCAGAAGGCGTGCATTGCCTTCTCGACAACCTCGGCCTCATCGAACTCCCGGCGCCTCGCCATTCGAACCTCCGCGGCGGACCTCTCTGCCCGCGACGATCTGACCCTAGGCCCTCTGGAACTCCAGGTCCACAATTATTCTGGAACTCTAGGTCCACATCTTCCACCGCGCGAGAGTGAGTGAACACTCATTCGGCCATTGACACCTCAGTCAACGAGGCCCACTCTTCCCGCCACGGACGGTCTCATCGCGTACTCAGCGCCCCCGAGACTGCCAGCCCGGCCACGCTCCCGTGGCCCCCTGGAGGCGCCCCAAATGGCCGCAAAGAAGCCCCTCAAGCGTGACCGCATCGCCCTCGTGGGCGGCAAGCGCACGCCCTTCACGAAGTCCTGGAGCACCCTGGGCGACGTGGACCCCGTGCAGCTCTCGACGCAGTGCGTGCGGGAGACGCTGTTCTCCCTCGACGTCCCGCTCGACGCCATCGACCACATCATCTGGGGCACCGTGGTCAGCGTGCCGCGCAGCCCCAACGTGGCCCGCGAGATCGCCCTCGACCTGAACCTGTACGACGTGCCGGGCGTCACCGTCTCCCGCGCCTGCGCGACGGGCTTCGACGCCGTGGCGTACGCATCCCGCCTCATCATGACTGGCGAGGCCGACGTGGTGGTCGCTGGCGGAGTGGACGTCGTCTCCGCGGCGCCGGTCCCCCACAAGAAGGACGTCATCGACACCCTCCAGAAGGCCCAGAAGCAGAAGGGCTTCAACCTGGTGAAGACCATCGCTGGGGTGAACCCGAAGGACCTGTTCCCGTCGGCGCCCTCCATCAGCGAGCGCTACACGGGCAAGACCATGGGCGAGCACGCCGAGGACATGGTCAAGTACTTCGACCTGCCCCGCGCCGAGCAGGACGCCATGGCCCTGGACTCCCACCGCAAGGCGGCAGCGGCCCGCGAGGCCGGCCATGTGGACGACCAGATCGTCACGGTCCTCACCAAGGGCGGCCCGGTCTCCAAGGACAACCTCATCCGTGAGGAGATGGACCCGGACAAGGTCGCGTCCCTGCGCCCCGTCTTCGACCGCACCAACGGCACCATCACCGCGGCGACCTCCTCCCCCCTCACCGACGGCGCCTCCTGCGTGGTGCTCATGCGCGCGAGCAAGGCCAAGGAGCTGGGCTTCACCCCCCGCGCCTGGGTCGAGTCGTGGCACTTCCCGGCGGTGGACCCGCGCGAGAACATGCTGCTGGGCAACGTCACGTCGGTCCCCTTCGCCCTTCAGAAGGCCGGCATCACCCTCGAGCAGTGCGACGTCGTCGAGATCCACGAGGCGTTCGCCGCCCAGGTCCTCGCCAACCTGCGCTGCTTCGAGGACGAGGACTACTGCAAGAACACCCTCGGCCTCGATGAGGCCCTCGGCGCCGTCGACCCCGACAAGCTCAACATGTGGGGCGGCTCCATCGCCTACGGCCACCCCTTCGCCGCCACGGGCGGACGCATCCTGATCAACGCCATGCACCTGCTCGAGCACGTGGACGGCGAGTACGCCATCACCACCGCCTGCGCGGCTGGTGGCCTCGGCGCGGCCATGGTGCTGCGGCGCGGCGCCTGAGAGGACTGACACGATGGCCAAGACCCACCCCACCGACGCCCCTGAAGACGCCCCCGCCAACGAGGCCCCCGCGCCCGACAGCCCCGCCGAGGACGGACCCGCCTTCCGCCTCGAAGAGCCCGACGAGCGCGGCATCTCCGTCATCTGGTTCGACCGCCCCGGCAAGAAGGTCAACACCATGTCCGTCGCCCTCATGGGCGAGTTCGAAGAGATCCTCGGCAAGGTGAAGGCCAACAAGGCCATCAAGGCTGGCGTCATGATCTCGGGCAAGGACTCCGGCTTCGTGGCCGGCGCCGACATCGATGACCTCAACCTCGTGACCACCGCCCAGGAGGGCGCCAAGCTCTCCCGCGAAGGACACCGCGTGATGGCTGCCATCGAGACCCTCGGGGTGCCGACCGTCGCGGCAGTCCACGGCGACTGCCTCGGTGGGGGCCTCGAGCTCGCCCTGGCGGCCACCGCCCGCATCGCCGCCGACACGCCGAAGACCAAGATGGGCTTGCCCGAGGTGATGCTCGGCCTGCTCCCGGGCGCCGGCGGCACAGTACGTCTGCCCGCCCTCATCGGCCTCGACGAGGCGCTGCCCCTCATCCTCCAGGGCAAGACGGTGCGTCCGCGCAAGGCCCTGAAGCTCGGTCTCGTGGACAAGGTCGTGCCCAAGGGCCGCCTGCTCGCTGAGGCCAAGGACCTCGCCTTCGCCCTCGCCGAGGGGAAGAAGCGCAAGGCGCCGAAGAAGGCCTTCGCCGCCAAGGCGCAGTCGCTCTTCGTGAACACCAACCCCGTGGGCAAGAACTTCGCGCTGAAGAAGGCCCGCGAGGAGGTGATGAAGAACACGAAGGGCCTCTACCCAGCCGCCCTCGCCATCCTCGACGTGCTCGACGCTGGCACCTACGACGCCGAGGCCGAGGCCTTCGGTCGTCTGATCATGACGCGGGAGTCGGCGGGCCTGCGCCACCTCTTCCACTGCATCACGACCCTGAAGAAGGACGACGGCCCGGGCACCGCGGATGTCGAGGCCCGCGAGGTCAAGCACGTGGGCATGCTCGGCGCGGGGCTCATGGGCGGCGGCATCGCCACCGTGCTCGCCGACAAGGGCTACACGGTGCGCTTCAAGGACATCGTGTGGGACGGCGTGCAGGCGGGCATCGGCTACGCCGAGACGGTCTACCGCAAGAACGTGAAGCGGAAGCGCTACTCGCGAGAGGGCGCCGCGGAGCGCTTGAACCGCATCTCCGGCGGGCTCACCTGGGATGGCATCGGCCACGCAGACCTGCTCATCGAGGCAGTCCCCGAGAAGCTCGGCCTCAAGCAGACCATGGTGAAGCAGTTCGAGGACGTCACGAAGGTGGGCGGCATCTTCGCGTCGAACACCTCGGCCCTGCCCATCACCGAGATCGCCAGCGCCGCCGCGAAGCCCGAGAACGTCGTGGGCATGCACTTCTTCTCCCCGGTGGAGAAGATGCCGCTGGTGGAGGTCATCGTCACCGACAAGACCGACCCCGTCGTCACGAAGACCACCGTCGCGGTGGCGAGGAAGATGGGCAAGCACGTCATCGTCGTCGGCGACTGCGCCGGCTTCTACACCACCCGCGTGCTCGCGCCGTACATGGTCGAGGCGACGATGATGATGCTCGAGGGCCACAGCCCCTTGGACATCGACGAAGCCGCCATGGCCGTCGGGTTCCCGGTGGGGCCCATCACGCTGATGGACGAAGTGGGCATCGACGTGGGCGCCAAGGTCACCGAGACCATGGAGACCCACTACGGCGACCGCATGGAGTTCCCCGACTCCTCCATGACCAGCAAGTTCGTCGAAGAGGGCCGCATCGGCAAGAAGGCCAACAAGGGCTTCTACCGCTACGAGAACGGCAAGTCCGTCATCGAGGACGGCAACAAGGTCATCGACCCCGCCATCTTCGCGCACATGCCCGAGGGCACGACCCGCAAGGCCGCGGACCCCGTCGCCATGGGCGAGCGACTGGTGCTGGCTCTGGTGAACGAGGCCGCCTTCTGCCTGCACGAGGGCGTGCTCTTCAACCCGGAGAGCGCCGACCTCGGCGCGGTCTTCGGCATCGGCTTCCCTCCCATGGAGGGCGGGCCGTTCCGCTACGCCGACCGCATCGGCTTGGCGCAGATCGTCGCGCGGCTCAACGCCCTGGAGAGCGCCCACGGGCGCCGCTTCGCGCCGTGCCCGCTGCTGGTGGAGATGGCCGAGACCAGCGAGAGCTTCTACGGCTGATCGGGCAGGGGCGCCCCGCCGGAGGACGACTCCGGCGGGGGCCTCCCACGGCGACTACTGCCAGACGCAGGCCCACGTGGGGGTGACGGTCACGGACCCACTGGCCCCCTCGCAGTCCGTCGCCTCGAGCAGCAGCTCGTAGCTCCCCGTGGTGGTCGTCCCGACCAGCGTCGCATCGCCCGGAACATTGGCGGCCACATCCGCCGACTGCCCGTCGGGGCTGACGGTCAGGGTCTCGGACCCGCTGTCGTTGGACATCGTCCACGCGAACGAGAGGGTCACTGAGTCCGGGTCGTACACATCCTCGGTCGTGAACACCATGGGGACGACGCAGGCCGGGCAGGTCACCACGCCGTAGGCATCCGTCGCGCACGACACGAGGGTCTCGAAGAGGGGATCCAGCGAACCGAGGTTCACCAAGGGCGGACTGTTGGCGCCATTGAGCCCGGCGGCCACGCTGTGCAACACGCTGGCGGTCGACCCCACCCCGAAGGCGTCGAGCACGGTCAGGGAGATCCCGTAGTCCCCGGGCATGTCCGCCTCGAACGAGAGCGTGTCGGGCGGTGCGGTGAGGAGCAGGTCAGCCGACGTCAGCGCCGAGCCCGCCGGCACCGCATCGAGGCTCCACTCGAAGATGAGCGGGTCTCCGTCCGGGTCCGACGAGTCCACGCCGGTCATGGTGACCTGGTCACACTCCCCGCCCGCGGACAGGATGTCGAGCACCACCACCGGCGCCCCGTTTGGAGCGCAGGAGTTGGCCATGAGCGCGTAGGTCACGTCCACGACGTCGTCCGCGAGGACCGTAAGCGACGAATCGAGCCACACGGTGTTCGACGGCTCGTCCCAGGTAAAGAGCGTCACCGGCGCTCCGTTGTGCTCCACCGTCAAGGTCGCCTCGACCGGGTCGCTCGCCAGCGGGAAGCTGTACTGGTCCGCGGCGGCGAGGAAGCTCGCGACCTCGGTGGGCCCATGGTGGGCACCGGCGGTGACCGGGACCAGCAGCACGGGCGTGCTTGACGAGTCCGTCTCCACGACGATCTGCACATCCGCGCCCGCGAGGTCCTCGGCCAAGAAGGTGAGGGTCACCGTCAGGGACTCGCCGGGCAGCAGCAGCTCAGGGGTGGTCACGGGGGTCATCGTGACCGCCCCGGACTGCCCGAGGTCGTCGAGCCCGATGTTCTGAATGAGGCCGGGGGCGACACCCAGGTTCTCGATGATGAAGTCCTGGGTCGCGGAGCAGCCTACTTCGAGGTCTCCGAACGACCACGTGTTCGGCGAGGCGACGATCTGGGCGCCGATCAGCAAGGGCTCGGACGCCACTGGCTCACCCAGGTCGAGCCCATCGTCCGGGAAGGCCGTCACCACCACCTCCTGGCCTTCGCTGAGGGGGAACGGCGCCAGGAGCTCTCCCGCCCCGGCAGGCAGTCCGTCCACGGTCCACTCGAAGACGTAGCCTTCGGCGTCGCCGTCGGGATCGAGCCACCCGCTGGGAACGGCCCGGTACACCGAGAGCCAGGCGTCGTGGTCGATGGTGACCGCCGCCAAGGAGGGAGGCGCGTTGCCCACCGTGATGGGGTCCGTGCTGACCGAGGGTCCCGTGGCTTCCTCATCCACGGGCCGGACCTCGGCAACCACCTCGTCACCCCGCATCGTCACTCCCGGGGGAAGCGTGGTGCCGGCGGCCACCTCGACGTCGTTGACGAACCAGCGCGCATCGAAGTCCTCGTCATCCCCGGCGTCCGGGTCCGCCCACCCCGTCAGCGCGATGCCGAGGGTGTCGCGGACCGAGGCGGGGTTCGGCGTGATCACCGCACCAGCGATGGCCGGGGGGCTGTTCCCCACGCGCACCGTCGAGGAGAGCACCATCTCCCCTTCGTGCTCCCCGTCGAACGGAGTCGCACCGCACCACACGAGCTCGCCCTCGTCGAAGGACCCACCGGAGAGCGTGGACTCCTCCCCCGCGGGCGCCCCATCGACGAACCACTGGTAGCGGATGGTCGCGGTGTCACCGTCGGGGTCGGTGAACCCCACCCCCTCGCAGGTCAGGGTCGTCCCCTCCGTGGCCGTGGCCGGATCGAGAGTGGCCGCCGCCAACGCGGGCGGAGCGTTCCCGATCAGCACCTGTGCCGACCCGCTGTCCGCCTCGGTGGCACCGTCGAGGACGGTGACCTGCGCCACCCAGAGCTCGCCCCTGTTCGTGGACGCTGCGGGAACCGTCTCCGCGTCGTCCAGGGAGTCCATCGCCTCGCCGTCACGAACCCAGCGAATGACGGTCTCTGTGGCCTCCCCTGCGACGAAGACCTCGAGCGACAGGTCGTCTGTGGTGTCCGGCTCCTCGGGGGTGATGGAGAGGAACGATGTCGCGTCCGAGGCTGGGCAGCCAGCGAGCGCGGCGACGACCGCGAGGAGAGGGAGAGAGAGATGAGACCTGCGCATGAAGGGTCCTCCAGCGCCGACCCCTCACCAACGCGGAGGGGGGCGGCGGCCTGAGGAAACGCACGGAACGTGCCATGAGAGATGACCGGTGTACGGCGCCCCGGACCTGCGCTTCAGCCGGCCCATCGCCCGGGCTCACCTGTGCCGCCTCACAACCCACGGGCGAGCGTTCTCGCACAGGGCGAGGCAAACAACACACCATCTACCGCTCGGGCTCGCCCCCGTAGGGCACGACCCTCGTGCCGCGGTGCTCGGCGAACATGCGAAGGGCGTGCTTTCCGGCGAGGGTCTCCCGGTACACCGCGATGCGCCCGGCGGGCTCCGCGGGGACCGTGTCCAGGGGGACGAGGTGCGCTCCGAAGCCCTCGGAGTGCTGGGGCATGACCACCGGCATCATCGCGCAGGCGAATGCGAGGTCGGCGGCGGTGAACTGCTCGCCCACGAGGTAGTCGCGCCCGTCGAGATGCGCGCTCCAGCGCGCGACCTCCTCGTCGACGATCCGCAGCGACCTCTCGAAGGCCTCGTCCCCGCCCACCATGCGGCGATAGCCCTGATGCGCCACGAGCGGCAGGGTGGCCGCGAGGGCCCAGGTCTCGGGCCCGGGCACGTTCGCCGACGCGAGGCGCAGCAGGGTCATGGGGGACTTGAACAGGTAGCCGTAGACCACTCGCCTCGTGTGCAAGGCGAGGCGGTCGTGCAGCTCATGTTCCAGCTCGGCCACCGCGGGGACCGGGTACAGCGTCTCCCCCATGCGCTCCGACGCCCAGCGCACGATGGCCGACGAGTCGGTCAGGGCCGCGCCGTCATCGAGGACGAGCAGCGGCGTCGAGTACCGCGAGGAGGCCTTGTCGGAGCTCCCGCCCGCAGGGTTGTGCCGCTTCACCGCGCGGTTGCTGAACCCCGGCAAGTGCCCCTCCTCCTCGTAGGCCACACCTGCGAGGTCGAGTGCCCAGCGGGCCTTCTCGTTGAAGTGGGAGAAGCGGATGGTCACCAGGAGCACGGAGAGAGCCTAACCAACGGCGCTACATGGGTGGGCCGCCACCGTTCGCAGGCACGCAGATCCCCAGGTTCTCCTCGCAGGTGAGGCCGCCCGGGGGGCCTCCCGGCAAGCCTTCGCAGTCTGCATCGGTGACGCACGTGGGCACGCAGATCCCTCCGTCGCCGCCTGGGGCGTCGGCGCAGGTGCAGCCGAGAGCACCCGGCGGGCACTCGCCCACACACTCGGCCGGGTCATCACAGGCCGTGGGGCCTTCGTCGTCGTCGTCGTCGTCGCCTGGGGCGCCGGCTCCCTCCGGGGTGCCCATGTAGCAACCAAGGATGTAGGGAAAGGTCGACGTGGCGTGGTAGCCGTAGGCGCCGTCGGGCTGGACACGGCCGTTGCACCGGTCGAGGTAGCTGGGGTCGGTGCGCTCCACATACTCGTGGTTGTCCCACGCGTACGTCGACGGGTCCCCCGTCTGGTTCCAGGAGCTGTTCATCTCGACGACCTCCTCGCAGGCGCTGTCGAGGCATCCGAACGGTCCGAAGATCGGGAAACCATCGAGGGCCCAGCCGATGATCGGCGAGGCCACGGTGGGGTCCGGATCCGGCAGGGTCCACGGGGTCGACTCGCGCACCGTCGACTGGACGAGGCACTTCTGGACCAGCGCGTGGTTGTGATACTCCATCGCCGTGTGGCCCGCGCATCCATCGACGATGCCGTTGTAGACGGGGTCTCCGTAGGGGTCGGGGAACGCGGCCTCATTGGGGCCGAACCACGGCAGGCCATTGACGGCGAACCCCGCGCGCCCGAGCAACGGGATGTTCGTAGGGCCATCGGCGGCGATCTGGGGATCGAGGGAGACGCGGTAGCTCTGCGCCACCTCCGTGAGGCCAGCGGGCGTGAGGGCCACGAACTGGTAGGTGGGGATGCCGTTGCCGGTGACGACCAGCTCGCCGTTCACGCACTCCGCGGTCAGCTCCGGCGGCGGGTAGTCCCCACCTGCTCCCGCCGCGTTCGTGACGTCGAGGATCGTGGCGGCCTGCCAGCAGTCGGCGGCGTCGTCGTCGGAGGTGTCGTCGTCGTCGTCGTCGTCGTCGACATTGGGAACGCAGCCGGGAGCCCCCAAACTCAAACCGAGGAGGGTGAGGAGGAGGAGGGTTCGATTCGAGTCCAACGAGGCTCCCGGCGGGTTCGAAGAGACAGTAGACCCAACTCCCACGCTGAGAAGATGCCCTGACTCTCGCTTTCGGAACGCTAACGAACGCTTACAAAGGAGTCACCCCCTCTGCAGCCCTCCTTCCCCGCGAGGAGCCCCGCCTGCCGCTACAGGCGGAAGGACGGCAGGGAGCCGAGGGAGCCAGCGAAGTC
>JAGSHC010000288.1 GCA_023954745.1 Deltaproteobacteria bacterium
CAACGTGGGCGTCGAGGCCCAGCCCACCTTCCAGGTGCGTGGAGCGACGGACCCGGAAGGCGACGCCTTCTCCTACGAGTTCCGGCTGTCGTCTGACGAGGAGGGCACCGACGTGGTCGCGACCGGCAGCGTCGCCGCGACAGACTGGACGCCCGAGGACGAGCTCATCGACGGCGTGTGGTGGACCGCCCGCGCGGTGGACAGCGAAGGGGCGGCATCCGGGTGGGCCGACGCCCGCTACGTGCTGCCCACCAGCGTCACCCTCGTGGGATGCGGCAGCTCCATGGGTGGAGGCGAGGGCCTCTCCGCATGGACGTGGCTGCTGCTCTTCGCCCTCGTGCCCCTGGTTCGACGCCGGAGCTAAATTAGGTCAGCCGGGCGCGGGCTTCGACCTTCTCCGCCGCGGTTCCGTGACGCTCCCAATACCGCAGCTCTGCTGCGCGGAGGGTCGCGGCCCGCGCCGGGGAGGCGTCGGACCACTTCGCTGCCTCGCGAATCATCCGGGGGACGTCGGACTCGCGGAAAGGCTCTTCGAGGAGGGGGGACACCTCTGCCCACCGCGCGTCCCAGCGGTCCCAGTCACCGTCCGCACCCTCACAAGCAAGGAGCATCAGGTTGGCGAAGAACGCCATGGCCCGGTTCCGCTGGCCCAGCGCCATCGCAAGGACCACGGTGGCCTCGTCCCGGGTGGACCCCAGGTCGCCGTCGAACAGCGCGAGCAGCGCCAGGTTCGCCCGAACAAGGGCGTTGCCCACCGGCCTCCGCGCCTCGGATAGGGTCAAGGCCCGGCGGTAGCTGGCGATGGCTCCCTGGAGGTCGCCCAGGTAGCGCGCCACCTCGCCGAGCACGTTGAGGGCCCTGACCTCTACCGCGAGGTACCCCTCGCTCTGGGCGTACGCGACCGTGTCCCCGAGGACCTCCTGAGCTTCGCTGTACTCCTTGGCGTGGAGCAGCGCGGTGCCGAGGGTCACCCCCGCCGACGCCGGGTTGTATGCCTCGGCTCCGGGTTGGTTTGCAACGGCGTAGGCACGGCGCGCGTAAGCGAGGCCCACCTCCGGTGGTCGACAGCGGGCTGAGCAGATGGCGTTGGTCGTCAAGACGATGCAGAGCTGCTCCTGGGAGGGCTCCGGGGTCGACTCCAGGATCTCGAGGGCGCGCTGGGCGATGCGCAGCCCGGCCTCGGGTTCTCCGTTGTTGGAGCGGGCACGCGCCAGCCCATCCATGGCGGAGAGCAGGATGGGCTCATCGCCCGCCTCCTCGGCGTCGCGAACCAGCTCCCGGAGGAGCGCGATTCCCTGTTGGATGTTCCCTCCGCTCGTCTCTGAGACCCCCAGCGAGTAGCGCCAGCGAAGCCATCGGGAATCCGTGCGTGGGACCTCCAACCCTTCGAGGACCTGTCGGGCTTGGTCGTAGGCGCGCTTGGATCGGCCCTGCGCGCCGGCGAGCTCCGCCCTCCGTCCCGAAGTGACGAAGGGCTCGTACGCCTCATCGAGGGCACCTGCTGCGAGCCACTGCTCGCCCACCCGGTCCAGGTCCATGTCGTCCAATCGCTTCGCGAGGAACCGCGCGCAGACCACGTGCCGCGCGGCGAGGTCGGCCGAGTTCACGAGGACCGTCTCCCTCAACATCCCGTGGGCCCAAGCCCATTGGCCGGCGTCGGGCAGGACCAGGCGCTTGCTGGCGGCTGAGGCGAGGAGATCCTCTGACGGGGCGACCCCCGCCGCCTCGCAGGCTCCGACCCACTCTCCCCGGTCAACCATCTGTCCCAGAGCGGCCCCGAGCTCGATGGCGACCCTGTCGTCGTCGGGCCGCCCCGCGAGCAGCGAGTCGAGGGGCCCGGACCACAAGGAACTCAAGTCCCGAGGCAGCGAGACGTCCACTCCCTCGCGCAGGTGAAGCCCTTCGTCGCCAGCCTCGAGCACCCGCCGCTGGACCCAGTCCCCCACGAGGTGCACTGCGAACAACGGGTTCCCCGCCGTTCTCTCCTCCACCCGGGCGGCGAGATCGTCTTCGAGCCCGAGCAGTCCCCGGACCAGCGACTGATGCTCCACGCTGTCCAGAGACGCCACCGGCAGAGCGTCACAGCGCTCCTCGGACAGGAGCCCGTCGAGGAGCGCCGCCTCCAGTAGACGCTCCGACAAGGCTTCGTCCCGCACGGTGAGCACGAGGAGCACCGGCAGCGGTGTCGACCGTTGCCGAAGGATGAACCGCGCAAAGGCGACGGCGTCGATGCCCCACTGGGCATCGTCGAGCCACACCACCACCGGGCGCTCTCGACCGACCCGCTCCAGCCATCGCTCCACCAGGAGGTAGCGCTCTTCTGAGCGAGTGAAGCGGGTGGCCCGGACTCCGGCCTCGCGCTGCGCCTGGCTTGCGGGGAGCGCGATCTCCGTGAGCCCCGCGAGCAGCTCGTGGTCCGTGTCGGGATCGAGGCGCGTCGACAGCAACATCCGGATCACGCCCCGCCCCTCTCCCTCTGCCCCGAGGTGACGCACCAACATCGGGCCGAGCCCGTCCAGGGCCCCGTGCTGGGCTCCGTGGGTGGCGCTCATCCCGCGGGCAACCCCGAGCTCTTCCGCGCGCTCCGTCAGCCACTGAGCCAGGCGGCTCTTGCCCACCCCTGCCGGCCCCCGCACCACCATGGCGCGAGGTTGCTTGGAGTCCGCCACCTCGGTCAGGGCACCCCAGAGGGCATCCCGCTCGTCGAAACGACCCACCATCGGGATGGACCGCAGGCCGTACAGCGCGCTGCCCGCCCCCCGGAGGTGGAGCACGGAGGGCGCGTCGTCTCGCCGTCTCCACCCGAGCTCGGCAGGCGTCGGGAGTCCATCGAGAGCGCAGAGGGCGGCGGCGGCGTCTGCGGCGAGGGGGAACCGGTCCGCGGGCTCTTTGGCGAGGCAACGTTCCAGCCACGCATCGAGCCCCTCGGGGACGACGAAGAGGGGCCGGAACGCAGGCAGAGCCTGCTCGCGCTGGGCGTGCAACACGGCGACCGGCGAGCCCACGAACGGCGGCGCTCCGGTGGCCAGGGCCCAAGCGAGGCAGCCCACGCCGTACAGATCCGTCGGCGGGCCCTGCTCGAGCACCACTCCGCTCGCCTGCTCCGGGGCCATGTACTCGGGAGTCCCCACCGCCGTCCCGGGCACTTCGGGGAGGGAGAGCGACCTAGCGAGACCGAAGTCCGTCAGCCGTGCCTGCCCTCGGATTGCGTCCAGGAGCACGTTGTCCGGCTTCACGTCCCGGTGGAGCAGGCCACGAGCGTGGGCGTGGGCGAGGGCGGCGAGCACCTGGAGGAGCAAGTCGCGCATCCGCGACCACTGCACGCGGCCCAAGGCATCTCGGAGCGTGCCTCCGGCGACGTACTCCATCACGAGGTAGGGCGCCTGGGCCTCCAGGCGGCCCCCCGACGCAGCCGCATCGTCAGGACCAACCTCTCCTCGGTCGTAGACCGTGACGACGTTGGGATGGTCGAGCCCCGCCACCGAGCGGATCTCTGCGGCGAGGGCACGCCGCGTCGACGAGTCCGCGAACCCCGCTGGGAGCAGGGTCTTGACGGCGACGTCCTCCCCGGTCGGTCGGTGCGTGCCCTTCCAGACCGTGCCCATCCCTCCCACACCCAGGACCTCGAGGAGGTCGAAGTCGTCCAGTCGGATGGGGGTGGGCGGCATCGGCTGCACCATAGTCAGGACGGCGGTGCGGTTGTCCTAACGAACCGGGGAGCGCCGGATCACCGCCCACGCGCACACCACGCAGACGACCGACAGGCCGACGAGCACGAGGAGGTTCACCGAGAGTTGGTCCGTGGCGAACCCCACCCGAGACCAGAACGTGACGATGGGAGACCGGGTCGCCATCCCGCGGGCGGTCTCCGCGGCGAACTCGGTCTGGAGCATCGCTCCGTACGCCCACCTCAGGGGCGCCAGGTTGCTCAGTAGGGAGGACGCGGCGGACGCGCGCTCCCCCGTCACCGGCAGGAGAACCCCGCTCAGCATGATCTGGGGGAGGATGACCAACGGGACGAGCCCGATGGCGTGGACCTCCGTGCGCGCCACCGCGGAGATCAGCAGCCCCATCGTCATCGAGCACCAACCGGCGAGCAGGGGCACACCGACGAGCGCCCAGCCTGCGCCCTGGAGATCGAGCACCGGCACCAGGACGGCGAGCAGGGCAAGGACCTGGGCCGCGACCAGCACACCTCCTACCACGACCTTGCTGGCGAGATACGCCGTCGGCCGCAGCGCGCCGCGCCGCTCGCGTGCGAGTACGGCCCGGTCTCCGACGATCTCGCGGCACACGTTGTTGCATCCGAACCACACCGCCGCCGCGACAAGCACGAAGAGGGCCGGGGTGATGTCGTCCTTGAAGAACCTCGGATCAAAGCGGGCGCGGCCGAAGAGGAGGACGGAGAGCACCCCGATGATGGGGGCCTGCGCCAACTGCACGGCCAGTCCGTAGCGGTCGCGTAGCGTCAGGCGCACCTGTCGTCTCACCAAAACGGCGGTTTGCCGTAGGAAACCCGCCTTCGGTGGCTTCCGCTCCCGAGCCTGCTTGCGTGCGTCCTTGCGGGACTTCGCCCAGCGGCGTGCCGTGACGTTGCCCTCCCGGTCCTTGCTCCGCCGGTAGTCCTGCTGCCACTCGGATGGGCTGCGGCGGTGCTTCGCCTCGTCCGGGTCGAGAGCATCCAGCGCGTAGTCGGCGGGGTTCACAGCCGTGCTCGCCGGAAGGTTCGTGCGCGTGGCGAAGTAGTCAGCCACACCACCAGGTGGGCCGAAGTAGGCCACCTTGCCGCCCTTCGCGAGCAGTAAGACCTTGTCGAAAAGCGCGAAGGCTTCCACCCGCGGCTGGTGCAGCGTCATCAACACCGTCCGGCCCTCGGCGGCGAGGCGGCGGCACTGGCGGATCAGGCCCATGGCGGCGCGCGCATCCAACCCCGAGGTCGGCTCGTCGAGGAGGAGGAGGGCAGGCTCCCCGAGCAACTCCATGGCGACATTCAAGCGCTTGCGCTGACCACCACTCAGTCCGCGCCTGACCTCGTCCCCGACGATCTGGTCCGCGACTTCGTCCAACTCGAGCCGGTCGAGGGTCCGGGCCACCCGGGCGCGCAGCTCGTCGTCCGTGATCTCCGGGGGGAACGACAGACGTCCCTGGAAGAACAGCACCTCCTCGGCCGTGAGGCTTCGGTGCATGACGTCCTCCTGGGGCACGTATCCGACGGCGCGGCGAAAGAGCTCGTGGTGCTTGTAGAACGACAGACCGTCGAGGAGGACGTGCCCCGACGACGGCGGAGTCGAGCCGGCGAGGGTCGAGAGGAGCGAGGTCTTTCCCGCCCCCGAGGGGCCCATGATCGCGACCATCTCACCCGGGACGGCGGTGAAGCCCACCTGGTCGACGACTCGATGGTTCGCGCGCCCCACAGAACGGCTCAGGCCTCGCACATCCAGGTGGACCCCCGAGCCTGCAGCGTGGACCCCGAGGGCGAGGCGGGAGAGGTCGATGGGGTGAGGTCCCAGACGCAGGTCGTCGTCGGGCAAGACTGCGGTGCGTTCCTTGGCCTCGAGGCGGTGCCCGTTGAGCCAGGTGCCGTTGCGGGATCCGAGGTCCGTGACGAACCAGTGCTCGAGCGAGGCCCGCTCGATGAGAGCATGCAGTCGCGAGACATTGGGGGTGTCGAGCACGATGTTCGCTGCGGCATCTCGCCCAACCACCAGCGAGCTTCCCGGAGCCAGGCTGCCCCGCGAGACTGTGGGCGACACGACATCTCCGGGAGCTCCATCGCCCAGCAGTCGGGTCCGCTGTGCACCGCCCGAGAGCTGTGTCCCCGACGTCTCCGGTACGGGCGGGCCCGAGCGCGCGTTCGTCATCAAGGAAGCCGCCCGGAGATGCCCACGGCCGCTCCGTCCCGCGAACCGATGAACCAGGGAGCCACCACGACCGCCTGCTCCCGCTGCTTCGCCCGCTGGGCGGCGCCGATGATGGCCAGGGTGACTCCCGTGATCGCCGTGGCCCCTCCTGCGATGACGATGGCGAGGCCGGCGTCACTTCGGGTGTCGAGGGTCTGATATTGCTCGGGGGTCTTCAGGGGCTCCCCCACCCGCACCCGGCCCGCACTCGTGGTCTGGAAGTACAGACCCAACCCCGCACCGGCGAGCCCGCCGCCGGCGACCGCCATACCCAGACCTCCAATGGTGAGAGGAGACGGGCCCGCGGCGCGCTTGGCCGCCCGCGACAGCTCAGCCTCCATCTTCGGGGGGAGGACGAAGGTCCGAGAGCGATACTCCAGGACCCCGTCGGCCGAGACCAGCACGGCTGAGTCCCACGACGACGCCTCAGCCAGGTCGTGGAGGAGCGGCTCGTAGGTCATCGCCCCCGCCAACAAGCCGGCCTCGAGGCGCGCTCCGCTGGTGAGGACGATCTCGCCGTTGGGCAGCTCGGTCCTCGCCGGGACCTCGATCCCCACACCCAGCCCGAGCTCTTCGACCCACACGATGTGGCTCCCTACGTAGAGACGGGGCTCGCCGGTCCAGACCCGGCCATCGAGCCGGACCGTGCCTTCGAACTCCGAACGGAAGTTGGCCGGGGGCGACGCGAGGGCATCCTTGAAGGACTCGAGGTAGACCGCCTTGGGGGCGGGTGGATACTCGTTGGGCCAGGGGCGGGCGGGGTCGAGGGCGGCAGCCCGGGCGAAGAAGTCCGCCGCCCGGTCCATCTGGTCGTCGTAGAACGCCGCGATGCCTCCGAGAAGGTAGAGGTCGAACAGCGCCTCGGTCTCCACCGTCTCCGCCAGGCACGGCAGCCCATCGGCGATGGTCTCGATGGCGGCCCGGGCGCGGCCGTAGTCCATGTCGTCCACGAGGGTCCGTACCCCGAAGAGCTGCTTCTCGATGCTGTCGGCATTGGACGAGTGGCACCGGGTCACCGGGGCGCCCATGACCACGAGGTCCTTCTCGCTGACTCCCAGGGCCTCGGCGAGGGCACCACCGAGCGAGAGCTCCACGCCATCGACCATCTTCTCGGCCCGAGCCATCGCCTCGCGCTCATCCAACCCCGACTCCACAAAGACGGGGGCGGCTAGGGCCTGGGTGGCGGTAAGGAACAGAAGGACGAGAACAAACGACATGGTCTTCATGGGAGCCTCCTCGGGGCAGCAGCTGGGCTGCATCGACGGGACTCAAGCTACGAGGGGGTGACCACACCGTCTGTCGTACGTCCTGTCGACGCCTCGTAGAATCCGGACTACGACGGGCAACGTCCATGGACGGAGCCTACGAGGCCCCCCATCAATCATCTATGACACCGCCATGACACCCGCAGCCGGCCGAATGGAGAAGGGCGGCCATGTCGACGGACCGCAGAGGTCGGACTACGGCCGTCTCGCCTGAGTCTCGCGGGTTCGCGGGAGAGACCCGAGGCGCGCGACTGGTAGCATTCGCCCGATGCTGCGCCGCCTGACCCTCCTCCTGCTGTTGACCTTCCTCGCGACCGGCTGCGGTGCGATCCGCTCCACGGTGGGAATCATCGAG